>JACQHH010000091.1 GCA_016199125.1 Candidatus Lambdaproteobacteria bacterium | reverse complement strand
GTGGGCAGGGCCGGAACCGTGACGACCGGCGTGCGCGCAGCCGTCCGGCCGCGGCGGGCGAAACGCTGTCTCGCGGCCTCCATGTACAGGTACACGACCGGCGTGATGTAGAGCGTCAGGAGTTGCGAAAGCAGCAGCCCGCCCACCACCGCCACACCCAGGGGGCGGCGCAGCTCCGACCCGGCCCCAAAGCCGATGGCGATGGGCAGCGTGCCCATGATGGCGGCCATGGTGGTCATCATGATCGGACGGAAGCGCAGCAGGCACGCCTCGAAGATCGCCTGTTCCGGCGCCACGTCCGGGTTCTCGCGTTGGCGGTCCAGCGCGAAGTCCACCATCATGATGCCGTTCTTCTTCACAATCCCGATCAGCATCACGATCCCGATGATCGAGATCACGTTGAGGTCCATCCCGAACAGCATCAACGTGATCAACGCCCCCAGCCCCGCGGCAGGCAGCCCGGACAGGATCGTGATGGGGTGCAGAAAGCTCTCGTACAGCACGCCCAGCACCACGTAGATCACGAAGACCGCCCCCAGCAGCAGCAGCCCCTGTCCCCGCAGCGAATCCTGGAACACCTGTGCCGTGCCCTGGAAGCCGGTGGACGCCGTGGCCGGCAGGTTCAGCTCGCGTTCGAGCGCCTGCACCCGCGTCACCGCCTCGCCCAGAGACATGCCGGGGGCCAGGTTGAACGAGATGGTCGCGGCAGGCGTGCCGGACTGGTGATTCACCGTGAGCGGCCCCAGCCGGCGCTGCAGGGTGGTGACCGCCGAAAGCGGCACCAGCCGCCCGCCCGCGCCCCGCACGTAGAGATTGGCCAATGCGCTGGTGTCCTCGCGGAATTTCGGCGCCAGTTGCAGGATCACCCAGTAGGCGTTCGAGGAGGTGTAAATGGTCGCCACCTGGCGCGTGCCGAATGCCGAGTAGAGCGTGTTGCGGATCTGTTCGACGGTCACGCCCAGGGTCGCCGCTCTCTGGCGGTCGATGTCCACGAACAGCTCCGGGTTGTTGAGTTGCAGGTCGCTCGTCACGTCCTGCATCCCCGGAATCTTGCGCATGCCCGTTTCCATCTCCGTCGTCACGTGCTGCAGCTCGTCGAAGTCCGCATCCTGGATCGTGTACTGATACTGGCTCTTGGCCAGGCGCGCATCCACGCGGATGTTCTGCACGGACTGCATGAACACCTTGAGCCCGGGGATCTCCGCCAACCGGCGGCGCAGGCGCTGCTGCACCTGCACGATGTCCACGCGGCGCTGCTCCAGCGGCTTGAGGACGAAGAAGAGCCGGCCGGTATTGGTCGTGATGCTGGAGCCCCCGCCGCCGATGAAGGAGTTGACGCTCTCCACCGCCGGATCGTCCTGGATGATCTGCGCCGCCTGTTTCTGGAGGTGGATCATCGCCTCGAAGGACACGTCCGGAGACGCTTCGGCGACGGCAAAGATCATCCCCGTGTCCTCGCTCGGGAAGAAGCCCTTGTTGACCCGCACAAACAGGATCGCCGTGGCGACCAACGACAGCACCGCGACCGCCAGGGTGGCGCGTCGCCATGCCAGGGCGCGTTGCAGCGACCAGCGGTATGCGGCGAGCATGCCGGCAAAGCCGGCTTCCGCCGCGCGGTACCACACGCCGTGCGTTGCCCCATGCGCCACGGGGCGCAGGAAGCGGCCGCAGAGCATGGGGGTCAGCGTCAGTGAGACGATGCCGGAAATGAGGATGGTCAGGCTGATGGTGACCGCGAATTCCCGGAACAGCCGGCCCACCACTCCGCCCATGAACAGCACTGGGATGAATACGGCCACCAGGGACAGTGTCATCGAGAGAATGGTGAACGAGATTTCCTTGGAGCCTTGCAGGGCGGCCTGCATCGGTTTCATGCCCCGCTCGATGTGCCGGACGATGTTCTCCAGCATCACGATGGCGTCGTCCACCACGAACCCCACCGACAACGTCAGCGCCAGCAGGGAGAGATTGTCGATGGTGTAGCCCATCAGGTACATCCCCGCGAACGTGCCGATGAGCGACACCGGCAGCGCCAGGGCGGGGATGACGGTGGCGGTCACGTTGCGCAGGAACAGAAAGATCACCAGCACCACGAGACACACGGTCAGCGCCAGGGTGAACTGCACCTCGTGCACCGATGCGCGGATGGTCGCCGAGCGGTCGGAGATGATCCGCACGAACACCGAGGCGGGAATCTGCCCCTGGATGGCGGGGAGCGCCGCCTTGACCGCATCGGCGACGGCGATGGTGTTTGCATCCGGTTGGCGCTGAATGGCCAGGATGATCGAGCGCGTGCCGTTGAACCAGCCCGCCGCCTGATCGTCCTGCACACTGTCCAGCACCTGCGCCACGTCCTGCAGGCGCACGGCATTGCCGTTGCGGTAGGCTACGATCAGGGGGCCGTACTGCGCCGCGCTGGCGAGCTGGCCGCTGGCCTGCAGCGTGTATTGTTGGCTGGGCCCGTTAAGGCTGCCCACCGGCACGTTGGAGTTGGCGGCGGCCAGCGCCTGCTGCAGGTCCTCGAGCGTGAGGCCGTGCGCGGCCAGGGCCAGGGGATCGGCCTGGGCGCGCACGGCATATTTCTGCGATCCGAACACGGCCACCTGCGCGACGCCTGGCAGCGAAGACAGCCGCTGGGCGGCCAGGGTCCCCGCGTACTCGTCCACGACGGACAGCGGCTGCGTGTCGGAACGGAACGAGATGTACATCACCGGCTGATCCGCCGGGTTGACCTTGCGAAAGGTCGGCTGTTGCGACATCTCCGGAGGCAGCAGGCGCGCCGCCACGGTCAGGGCCGACTGCACGTCGAGCGCCGCCTTGTCGATGTCGCGGTCCAGCGCGAATTGCAGCGTGATGCGGCTGATGCCCTGGCCATTGACGGACGTGACGGACTGGATGCCCGCGATCGTGGCGAACTGGCGCTCCAGCGGAGTCGCCACGGAAGAGGCCATGGATTCCGGGCTGGCCCCCGGGAGTTGCGCCGTGATCTCGATCACCGGAAAGTCGACACGGGGCAGCGCCGCCACCGGCAATTGCCTGTAGCCGAAGACGCCGAGCACGATGAAGGAAATCATCAGCAGCGACGTCATCACCGGACGCCGGATGCAAAGATGGGCGATGTTCATTTCCGACCTTCCGCTGCCGCCGCCTGCACCTCCACGCGGGCGCCGTTCGTCAGGCGCAGTTGCCCGACGACCACGATCCGCTCGCCGGGGTTCAGGCCTTTGGCGATGACCGCCTCGCCGGCGACCAGACGGTCGACAGTGACGTCCCGCGCAGTCACCGTGTCGTCGTCGTCGATCACGAAGACGTACGTGCCGTTCTGGCTCATCTGGACGGCCTGCGCCGGCACCACGCGCGCATGGTCCTGTTGGCGCAGGGTCACCTCCACGTTGACGTAGGACCCCGGCCAAAGCTGCTCCCGATCGTTCGGGAAGAACGCCTTCACGGAGATGGTGTGCGTGGAGATATCCACCGCGTTTTCCAGGTAGGACACGCGGCCGTATTCATGCGCGGCATCCGGGCCCGACACCGTCGCCTTGACCGGGACCTCGCCTGCGGCAAGCGCTTGCTGGATCACGGGCAAGGCGGACTCGGGCACCGAGAACGCCAGGTACACCGGGCGCAACTGGTTGATCGTCACCAGCGGCTGCGGATCGCTCGCCTTGACGATGCTGCCCACCTTGAAGGCGATGGTGCCCAGCCGGCCGCCGATGGGTGCGGCGATGCGGGTGTGGGACAACTGCACCGCGAGGCTCTCCAGGCTGGCCCGGTCGGCGCGCACCGCCGCCTGCAGCGTGGTCACGCTGGTGCGCGCCTCGTCAATCGCGGATTCGGCGCTGATCCCCGGCTGCGTGCGCTGCAGGTTGCGCAGCGCGTAGGCGAGTTGCGCCTCATCCCGCGCCAGCATGGCCTCGGCCTGCGCGCGTTGCGCCTCGAGTTGGCGCCGGTCCAGCTCGAACAGCGGATCGCCAGCTTCCACGCGGCCGCCGTCCTGGACGAGCACCCTGGTGATCTGGCTGTCCAGGCGTGGGCGCACGGCGACGCTGTTCACCGGCTGCACCGTCCCGATGGCGGTGAGCAACACGGGCATCGACTTCTCAGCCACCGTTCCGGCGATGACGGGCTGGGCCAAAGGCATGCGCGGGGCATTTGTGGCGACCGCATTGGCGTTTTCGGCCAGGAAGACGCGGTACACCAGGGCTCCCACGGCGACGATCCCAAGCAGCGTCGCGGCCAGCACGAAGCGTTTATTGAGCGTGCTCATACCGGCGGAACAGCGCTCCTGTCAGGGAGGAACCCACCTCAATGGCTTGTTTGTGCGCATCCCCCGCGGGTCGCGATGATGTGAAGCACCTGAGGCTACTGCGATTTCCTCGATTTGTCATATGCAGATTTGTCATATGCAATGGCGGGTACATCGCGCGGCGTGGGGCGCGGCGTGGGCTGGCGCCTGCCGGCGCGGGCCGCGCTCCATCATTCCCGCCGAGCGCTTCGCCTGCGACAGGGCGCGTTGTTCAGGCTTGAAGTATGCGGCTGGTTCAGCCATCATCGGCCAAGTCAAAAAACCAATCCGAGAACAGTCATCCGGGGGAGCCGACCTGCGCACCGCCAGGCCGCCGCGGTTGTTGCCGGCCGCCAGCGCGCAGAGGGGCGGCCGTGCGTTGTGGGGGGATGGTGACACGCCGGGATCGAACCGTTCGGGGAGAGCAAAAGACCACCATGTCCGTTGAACTGTCAAAACATCCCACGCCGCAAGCGGAACCGCCCCGGCGTTACGACGCCATCGTCATCGGTGCCGGCATCAACGGCATGTACCAGCTCATCCGGCTGCGCGAGCTGGGCTTGTCGGTGCGGGTGTTCGAGGCCGGCGGCGACGTGGGCGGCACCTGGTATTGGAACCGCTATCCCGGCTGCCGTTTCGATTCGGAGAGCTACACCTACATCTACTCCTTCTCCCGGGAGCTGCTCGACGAGTGGGACTGGAGCGAGCATTTCTCTCCGCAACCCGAAACCCTGCGCTACTGCAACTACGTCGCGGACAAGTTCGACTTGCGCAAGGACATCCAGTTCAACAGCCGCATCAGGTCGGCGGTGTTCGATGAGACCGGCGACCAGTGGGAACTGGAGACCGAGGACGGCCGGCGGGCCCGCGCCCGCTACCTCGTGATGGCCCTGGGGCCGCTCTCCGCGCCGGTGATGCCCAACATCGCGGGCATCGACGAGTTCGAGGGCGAGTCGTACCACACCGGGCTCTGGCCCCATCAGCCCGTGGACTTCCGGGGCAAGCGGGTGGCGGTCATCGGCACCGGCGCGACGGGCGTGCAGCTCATCACCGAAGTGGCCAAGACCGTCGGCCACCTGACGGTGTTCCAGCGCCGGCCCAACTGGTGTTCGCCGCTGCGCAACCGCCCCATCGCTTCCGCGGAAATGCGGCAGATCCGGGCACGCTATCCAGAGATTTTCGCCAGGTGCATGGCCTCCGAAGGGGGCTTCATGCACGTCGCCGACCCGCGCAAGGCGCTGGAGGTGAGCGCGGAGGAGCGCGAGGCGCTCTTCGAGCAGCTTTACAACACGCCCGGCTTCGCAATCTGGATGGGCAACTTCCGCGATACGTTCACGGATCGCGCGGCCAACGACACGATTAGCGAGTTCATCGCCCGCAAAATCCGCGAGCGCGTCAACGACCCCCGGCTCGCCGAGCTGCTGATCCCCAAGGATCATGGCTTCGGCATGCGCCGGGTGCCCATGGAAAGCGGCTATTACGAGGTCTACAACCAGGACAACGTGAAGCTGATCTCCACCCTGGAGACACCCATCGAGCGCATCACGCCCAGGGGCATCCGCCACGGCGGCACCGACCACGAATTCGACATGATCGTCTACGCCACGGGCTTCGATGCCATGCTCGGCTCCTACAACCGCATCGATATCCGTGGCATCGGCGGGCAGCGGCTCAAGGACAGGTGGGCCGAGGGCCCCCGCACCTTCCTGGGTATCCAGACCGCGGGCTTTCCCAACATGATGATGCTGATCGGGCCCCACACCGGCGCCTCGTTCTGCAACATGCCGCGCTGCGGGGAAGAGAATGTGGACTTCGTCGCCGATCTGATCCGCTATACGGAGGCACAGGGCTACACCCGCGTGCAGCCGAAACCGCAGGCCGAGGCGCAATGGACGGCGCATGTCTACAAGGTCGCCGAGCGGCTGCTCATCAGCCAGACCGACTCCTGGTTCACCGGGATCAACCGCAACATCCCGGGCCGGGACAAACGCGTCTTTCTCCTCTACGGCGGCGGGGCGCCGCGCTACCGCGAGAAATGCGCCCAGGTCGTCGCCAGCAATTACGACGAACTGGAATTCGCCTGAGCACGTCCACCGCGGGTGCGGGAGCCGGATGCGGCGGCGGCCCTGCGCGCCGCTTGAGCGTGGGCCGTCCCCTGCGCCGCCGCGCAGCCCTTTTCCGGTCCGTCCCGCCACGTGGGCCGGCGGCGGCCTCTGCCGGACCTGCCGCCCGCAACGCCGCTGCACCTGTCGCCCGGCGTTTCCCGTCCACGCTCGCGGCAGCGCCCCACGAGCATGGCGTGAGGCATCTGCCGGAACAGGCCCCGCCTGCTGGGCCTCGCCTGCGCTCCTTGGATCGATCCCGTGGGATGGGTATAATCCGCGGAGCGAGGTCTGCCCGTGGCTGTTGCGGCGCAGCGCGCGCCGGCGCAGGAATCCCCGGTGTCCGGGTAGCGGTCGCAATAAGCTATCGCCAAAGAAGACCAAAGAAGAGTAGAGCAAGGGCTTGGATTCGTGATCCGGAAACTGGTGCAGATGGTTACCGCAGCCGATGCGGGCCCGGCCCGTCTGCTGGTGCGACGCCTCACCGGGCTCAGCCACGCCGGGGTGCAGGGTCTGTTCGACCATGACTGTGTGCGCCGTGCGGGCTCGCCGTGCGCCGATCCCGCCACGCCGCTGCTCGAGGGGGAACAACTGGAGGTGCGCTACGATCCCGAGCAGCGTTACCGGCCCAAGCCGCGCCCGAAGGTCAGCGGGGCCTTCCGGCTGGTTCACGAGGACTCCTGCCTGCTCGTGGTAGACAAGGCGGCAGGCGTGCTGACGGTGCCGAACCATGACGAGCCGGATACGCTGCTGGGGGCGGTGGGCGCCTTCCTGGGGCGCGGCCGCC
>JACQHH010000079.1 GCA_016199125.1 Candidatus Lambdaproteobacteria bacterium | reverse complement strand
TCGGGTTGGTATTCAGATCCTCTTTCAGGCGGAAGACGGTCTTGTGTTCCAGGATGTTGCGCAGTTCGCTGTTGGGATCGAGCAGGTTGCCGAACACCCGGGCCCCCGTGGGGCAGGCTTCCTGGCATGCCGGCAACATGCCCTTGCGGGTTCTCTGCACGCAGAAGGTGCATTTCTCCATGACGCCTTTTTGCCGGGGCCGGTTGCCGAGATAGTGCGTTTCGGTGGTGTATTCCTCGGCCGGCACCTTGGGCCATTCCCAGTTGAACTTCCGCGCCCAATAGGGACACGCCACCGCGCAGTAATGGCAGCCGATGCACCAGTTGTAGTCGATCACCACGATGCCATCCGGCTCCTTCCAGGTGGCCTGGGTGGGACAGGCCCTCACGCAGGGCGGATTCTCGCAGTGGTGGCACGACACGGGCAGATAGAATTTTCCGGGAGAGGGCACGTAGTCCGGATCGTAGTAGTGGTTCGATTCCTCCAGTTCCACGGACCCCTTCTCCAACTCCAGCACGCGGATGTAGTGCAGTTGCGGACTGCGGGTCAGGTTGTTCTCTTTCACGCAGGCGTACACGCATTTGCGGTAGCCTTTGCACTTCGTGATGTTGAGCGCATAACCGAACACGACGCCGGGGATCGGCGGAGTGTTGCCGATCCTGATCTCCGCGCCAGTCTGGCGCTTGGCCTGCCGCTCCAGCCGCTCGATCGTGGCCGCGATTTCGTCCTTGCTCATGAGCTGGTAATGCTGCTGAAAGAACTCCGCGACGCGATCCTGGAAGGCCTGGTCGTCCATGGCCGTTGCGGCAAGCGCCGTCGAGGCGCCCGCCACGGACAGTCCCGCGCTGGCGGCTCCCAGCTTTTTCAGGAGACTCCGGCGCGAAAAGCCGGCACTCGTCGGTTGCTCTGTGTCAGCGGTTTCGGAAGCTGCTTTGTCGGGCATTGACCACTCCTCTTATTCCGTGCGGAATCCCATTTTGAGTTGCAGTTGTTCCCAGATTTTCATCGGTCTGGTGTTCTGCTGTCGGACGAGGTCGGAACTCGCGGCCTCGCCCCGCCACGGTGGTCGTTCGCGCACTGGAGCCGCATCCGGTTTTTTGGGCTTGATGGATGGCGAATGCGGGTTGTGGCACTCCACGCACACCAGAATGATCTTTTCGCCGTTCCAGTTGCCGATGCGCTTTCCGTGGCCTCCGCGGAACCAGTCGGACTGCCGCTCGAAGTGGCACTGCCCACACACCAGATAAGACTCGTCGAAATCGATGGGCTTGTCCTTCATTGAACGCAAGTGGTTCATATCGTTAAGGTTGTGGCACGTCGGACACCAAAACCGCTCGCCGCCGTGCTCCAGCTTGAGCGTCTCATGCTCTTCGGTCAGCGTGTGCTCCTCCAGGATGTTGATCTCCTCGTCCTCGTGGCAGTCCATGCACGGATAATATTGGAGCTGCTCCTTTCTGGGGGGAACGCGGAAGGGCATGATCGGCCTGGGCTCCGGCCGTGGAACTTCATCCCGGGTCCAGAACTGCCGCATGCGATCGATGGTGGTTGCAGTGTCGGTGCCCGGCTTGATGTCGGCCACAGTGCCCTCTTTCGTCGGTGGCCTTTCCTCGGGGTCATTGCCGAGGGCGGTCCCGGATCCGAAAGTCAGGCTCAAGATATAGATCGCGACGCACGCCGCGACCCCGGTGGCCAGATACAATGGTCTGCGAAGTGGATTACGAGCACTCATCGCCTCTGCCTTTTACGCATAGGTTTACATCACGGCTGCAGATGATGTCCGTCGCGGAATTCGCTGGCATTCCGCGGCTCGAGCAGTGGGCCCCACCTGTTTGTCAATTCGAAGGCAGGGTTGAACTGCGAGCGGGTGATTGCGGAGATCTCAGGCGCCCTCCGCCATCGCCCATCCCGACCCGACTCTGCATGTCGCCTCCCGCCACGCGCCACGGCCCGTCGCGGCCAGCTTCATCCGCACGAGCGTCCCGCGCGGCGTACTCCTTCATTACGGCAGAAAATGGGACCCGCGAACTTCCTGCATCCAATGAATTTGCGGGACCGGAGAAACGTTCGAGCGTGTCGTGGGCCGGGCGCGGATTGCTGGTGGGGGCTGGAATGGGGCGAGGATCGCTCTTCATCGTCACAGTCAAAATCTGAGAGAACCCAAAGTTCTTGACCGCCACAAAGTGGATGCGCCCGAACGGAGTGGCGAGCCCCTCATTCCACGCTGGCGAGCCGCGAAAAATGGTGCTGCGTCACGTTTTCCGATCACATGCGCTGGGGCGCACCTGCCCGCGAAATGCGTTGAATTCCGCGGCGTAATGGACTTGACGGCCTTGTACACCCACCCCAGAAGAGCATAACAATCCACCGGCGCAGGGGATGTTGCACAAGTCACACGACGGCAGAGCCGCGGGCAAAATTTCCGGACTGGACTCCACGCGCGGCATGTTGCGGGGATGCCGGCGAGTGCAACCGGGGCCTGCCCGGCGTCGATGCGTGGCCCAGGCTGCTGCGGTCGAAAGCACCACCCGTCCTGCATCCGTGCCGGCGCACGCTGATACTGACAGCGACCCAGCCTACTTGGCAACCGGCCCTGGCCACCGCAACGTGCTGGCGCACGCTGATACTGACAGCGACCCCGCCCGTGCGGGTGTCAGCGCGCGCCGACCCCCTGCGGATTCCCCGCTGGCCGAGGGAAGCCGAACCGGCAATCGGAAGTCTGGATTTTATGCGCCGGGCCCGGCTGGATGTGCTGTTGAATGCAGATGCGCAGGACTTGGCGCGAGCGTCCTTGAATGGCGCCCCGGTCGCAGCCGGTTGCTGGACGCCCAGGCGGCGCAAGACTCTGCGTGCAGGCGGAACGAGGCCCCAAAGCGGCACATCACCGCAGGCGTGGGACGCGGGGCGTCTGCCGCGTGGCGGAGCGGCTCCGCGGCGAGGGGAGAACCATGTCGGCTGAATTATCGCGGCACCTGCATGCACTGACGACCGTCTCTATACAGGTACCGGTACACATGATGATTGAATGTATTGCCATGACGACCAACCAGGCCTGCTACAGGCGATGCAATGTGCTGCCTCATGGCACTAGTTTTTTGAGTCCTTGAGATGTGATCGGATCTCGTTGCGTTTCTCTTTCATGATATCCAGGAGTTCCACCGTGCGCTTCTCGATCATCGCGATTTCGAAGGTGTGCCAATCGACAAAAATACTCGTCTTCATCTTGTCAATGACGGAAACGGCGCCGGGATTCTGGAGCAAGTCTTCCTTGTTGGCCAGGTAGTTATAGAAGCGCTGGACTGAAAGAAACTTGTTGAGCACCGCCGCGGCGCGATCCGGAATGTCTGGATGATTGCGTGTCTCGTCATTGTGGCAAAGCTCGCAGGTGCTTCTCACAGTATTGACATTGAGCACGGTCGTATTGACGGAGCCATGACAGGTTACACAGTTCGGGCCGCGTCTGGTCTTCTCCTTGACCATGGACTCCTTGTAGTGCTTGCTCTTGATGAAATCATTGTAGAATTCTTCATGGCATTGTGCACAGGTGTGGGGCACGTTCTTGTAGTTGACCGGACTGGACTGGCTGGCAGCGGCCATGCCCTGGGCACCGTGGGCGCCCTTCTTGGTCGGCAGCTCCGGATTTCCGTTATGGCAGTCCGAGCACGTCACGCCCTCCTGTCCGTGGACGGACTGTTCCCAGAGCCGATAATAGTCGTAGAGCTTCTTGTTGGTGACGAGCAGGTTCGGGTCGCTATGGCACGTGACGCAGGAACTCGTCGACTCCGCGGCGAGGGCGCTGGAAACCCAGCCGATGGTCAGGGTCAGCGCGAGCAGCACCATCGCGCGCATCGCCCGGGCTGAGATCGAGGGGAGTTGGTGCTGTAAAATACTGGTCATACGCATTAAAAACTCCTTGCGCAGCGTGTGAAGTCCCCCGATTCGATGCGTTTTTGCATGGCGTGGCGGCCGCCTCGCACTGCTTTGCCGTTCCATGCGCGCGGCGCTTGCCGGGCTGTCACGCGGTCGGTCGCTGATGCGATTGGCGATCGAACGCCGCGGTGGGCGGCGTGCGAAGCGCTTGGTACCTCGATTCAGCCTGTCCCATCCCGCCCTGGTGGGTCAATAGGGTCTCCGGATTACCCGCCGGATTGCTCTGCTGCCGGCGAGGTGCGGGAAACGGTCCGCGTCGGCCTGGCCGGTGGCTCTTGCCGTGGGACACGCGGACGTGGCTCAAAAGCCGGAAGCTTCCACCGGGCATGGGCCGTCGCTCCGCCCCGCGCTTGTCGATTCCCAGGTTGATCCGCATGCGCGGACTGCTCAGCGGGCGATAAAGCTGCGGCCGATTTCCTGGCGGTGAATCTGATTGGTGCCTTCGTAGATCTGCGTCACCTTGGCGTCGCGCATCAGCCGTTCCACGCGATAGTCCTTGCAATAGCCGTAGCCGCCGTGAAGCTGCACGGCGTCCGTGGTGATGCGCATGGCCAGGTCCGAGGCCCGCATCTTGGCCATGGAGGCCTCCACGCCGATGTTCCAGCCCTCGCGCTCGATGAGGTTGGTGACGTACCACAGCCACGCGTTGCACATGGCCAGGTCGGTGGCCATGTCCGCCAGCATGAACTGCACGCCCTGGTAATCGATCACGTTGCGCCCGCCCTGCTTGCGCTCGTTGACGTAGGCCACCGCGTCCTCGAAGGCGCACTCCGCAATGCCCAGGGCATGGGCCGCGACGCTGGGGCGGGACTTGTTGAGCAGGTCCAGCAGCATCTTCAGACCCTCGCCGGGGGCGCAGAGCAGATTGGCGCGCGGCACCCGGCAGCCCTCGAAGGCCAGCGCGCAGGTGCTGGAGGCGCGCATGCCCATCTTGTCTTCCTTGCGGATCACGGTCATGCCGGGCGTGTTCTTTTCCATCATGATCGCCGTCATGGCGTTCTTGCCATCGCCCAGCTCGCTCCACTTTCCGTAGACCAGCATCAGGTCGGCCACGTCGCCGTTGGTGATGAAGATCTTGGAGCCGTCGATGATCACGTCGTCGCCGTCCGGCGTGAGGCGGGTCTTCATGCCCGTGGCATTGGAGCCCGCGCCGGGCTCGGTGATGCAGGCGGCCACGATGCCGCCCTTGAGCACGATGGGCAGCAGCCGCGCCTTCTGCTCGTCGGTGCCATTGTCCACGATGGGCTTGGAGGCATGAAAGTTGGTGGCCCAGATCAGTCCCGTGGCGGCACAGGCCTTGGCCATCTCCTTCACGCAGCTCAGGTACGCCGCGTAGGACAGCCCGGCGCCCCCATAGGCCTCCGGAATGAAGATCCCGTTGAGCCCCAGCTCGTTGATGTCCTTGATGTTCTCCCAGGGAAACTCCTGGGTCTGGTCATATTTCGCGGCGCGGGGGGCCAGCTTGTCCTGGCAAAGCTTGCGCACATTGTCCACGACCATGCGTTCTTCATCGGTCAGCGGGGGGAACTGGTTGATGCGGGATATGAGTTTCATGGTCTGTCCAGGGTCAGTGGGAAATGCTGTGGCCGCCATCCATGCAGATGGTCTCGCCCGTGAGGTAGGGCAGATGCTCCACGTACAGCGCGGCGACGAGGTGAGCGACATCCTCGCAGGTGCCGACCGCGCCGGTCGGGATGCGGGAGTTGATGTACTTGCGCGTCGACTCCCGCGCCAGGTAGTCGCGGTTGACCGCCGTCAGGATATACCCGGGCGCCACGTTGAGCACGCTGATGCCGTCCGGGCCCCACTCCACGGCCAGGCTGCGCGTGAGGCCCCCCACGCCGGCCTTGGCGGCGCAATAGGCCGCGTTGTGCTTCACGCCGACCCGGTCGAAGAACGAGCCGATGTTGACGATCATCCCGCCGCCGTTTGCGCACAGCAGGGGATAGGCTTCGCGGCAGCCTACGAACACCGCGGTCAGGGCGATGTGCACCTGCGCCTGAAAGTCGGCGGTGGAATATTCGGCGGCCGGGCCGATGATGTGCGCGCCCGCGTTGTTGACCAGCCCTTGCAGGCCCCCGCCGCGCTCCGCCACGTCGTGCAGCGCGCGGCGAATGGCCACCTCGTCGGTAACGTCGCAGGTCTCCTCCAGCAGCCGTGGCCGCAGCTCCTCCGGCGCTGGATTTTCCACGAAGCTGCGGCCCCCGCGGGTCAGGCAACCCACGGTGAAGCCGCGGCGGGCAAGTTCCAGGGCAATGGCGGCGCCGATGCCGCGGCTGGTGCCCGTGACCACGATGGCGCCCTGTCTCGTGCCGCCTTGGGCAGCGGCGCCGGTTGATGATGTGTCAGACATGCTTGAACCGTATGGTGGTAGTGCCGATGTGAAGGGAATTCCGCCCCGGCCGCGCTCGCTCAGCGCACCCGTCGCGCACAATGCGGGATGCGGCCGGGCCTCGGGCGGCCCATGGGCAACCGCCTGCCGGGCGGCGCGAAGCGTGGCGCGGGCCAAATGGGCCGTGGGCCCCGCGGGCGTCAATACTGCTACATAGCAGATTTTCCAGCGCGCGCACGCGACCTTTGCAACACGGCCGCGGCGACCCTTTGGCGGGGGGCTCCTTGTGCCGCGACCGCGGCGTTGCACGCGGCGTATTCCGCTGGCCGCGTGCCGTGGCGTTCTAGTGGGATACGCTGAGACCGCCGTCCATGTAAATGGTCTCGCCCGTCAGATAGGGCAGGCGCTCGGCATAGAACGCCGCCACCAGCCGCGCCACGGCCTCGCCCGTGGGGGGCCGCCCGGCCGGAATGCGCGCCAGGATGCGCTCCCGCGCCCAGTCCTTGTGCAGCCATTTGCGGCTGATTTCTGTCTCCACGTAGCCCGGCGCCAGATTGAGCACGGCGATGCCTTCCGGGCCCCATTCCACGGCCAGGCTGCGCGTAAGACCGCTCAGGCCGGCCTTGGACGCGCAGTAGGCGGCGGTGTGCCGCACCCCCAGCCGCCCGAAGAACGACCCGATGTTGACGATCAGCCCGCCGCCCTGGGCGCGCAAGAGGGGATAGGCCTCGCGGCAGGCGACGAACACCCCCGTGAGATTGGTGCTCAGCACCTGCTGGAAGTCCGCCGTGGAAAACTCGGCGGCCGGGCCGATGAGGTGCACGCCCGCGTTGTTGACCAGCCCGCACAGCCCTCCGCCGCGTTCGGCCACGGCGTGCAGCGCGCGGCGAATGGCCGCCTCGTCGGTGACGTCGCAGGTCTCTTCCAGCAGCCGCGGCCGCAGATCGTCGTCCGGCGCCGGCTCGTCCAGAAAGCTGCGTCCACCGCGGCTCAGGCAGCCCACGACAAAGCCCCGCCGGGCCAGCTCCAGGGCGATGGCCGCGCCGATGCCCCGGCTGGTGCCCGTGACGGCAATGGCCCCCTGTGCATTCGCGCTATGCATCCTGGAACCTGGGTTTGCGTTTTTCCAGGAAGGCGGCCAGGCCCTCGGTGCCGTCCTCGGTGCCGTACGCCAGCGAGGCCAGATCGGCCTCGATCTGCATGCCGTCGGGCAACGCCGACGACCAGGCCGACGCCACGGCCTCGCGGCCATAGGCCATCACGGGCAGGCTGTGGGCGGAGAATTCGCGGGCAAAGGCCATGGCCGCCGGCAGGGCCGCCCCGGCGATGACGCGGTTGACCAGCCCGATGCGCTCGGCCTCCTCGGCCCCCACCATGCGGCCCGTGAGCACCAGCTCCGTGGCGCGGGCTTCGCCGATCAGGCGCGGCAGGCGCTGGGTGCCCCCATAGCCCGGCACGTTGCCGATCTTGACCTCGGGCAGCCCCATGCGGGCGTTGGGCGTGGCCAGGCGGAAGGTGCAGGCCATGGCCAGCTCCAGCCCCCCGCCCAGGGCATAGCCGTTGACGATGGCCACCGACGGCATGGGCAGGCGTGCCAGCAGCGCAAACGTGGTCTGCCCGTGCTCCAACTCCAGCTTGTGGGTGCGCAGGGACTTGCCCACCAGCTCGGTGACGTCGGCCCCGGCGCTGAAGGCCTTGTCGCCGCGGCCGGTGATGAACAGCGCGCGGGCATCGCCGGCGCGCACCTCGGCCAGCCGCTCGCGCAGTTCGTCGATGATGGCCAGGTTCAATGCGTTGAGGGCATCGGGCCGGTCGATGGTGATCAGCGCGAATTCCTCCACACGCTCCAGCACCAGATGCATGGGTGACTCTCCGTGGAGTAGGGTTGCGGGTCAGAGTGCGTCGAAGACTGACAGCGGCGATCCTGGCACAGCCGGGGCCCGCTTGGCCAGCGGCCCGCCAGGCGCCCGGAAACCCGCATTCCGGGCTGGCGGGCCCTGGGGCGCCGCAAACCGATCGTTGTCCCGGAATGCCGCGGCAGGGCTCAGGCCGCCAGGGAGCGGGCCGCTGGGCGCTCCGCGGCCGGAGCGCGATGGCTGGCCGCGGGCGGGGCGCCGAACTGGTCGAACAGGTCCACCAGGAACGCCGCCTTGGTGATCAGCGCCCACTTGGCCCACAGGCCGCCCGCCAGCAGCAGCAGCCCAGCCAGCGCGCCCAGCCCGGCGGCGGCGCCCGGCCAGCGCAGCGCCGCGATCAGCAGCAGCACCGGGAGGCCGCGCCCGCACAGCTCGATGCCCAACCGGTGCAACGGCCTGCGCAGCACCGCGACGGCGCGGGTGAAGTTGGCCGTGCGCGGCGGCGTGGCCAGGTAGCGCCACCACACGATCAGGTCCGCCAGGGCGAGCGCCACGCCTGTGACCAGCAGCCCCATGCCCGGCGCTCCGGCTCCCGCCAGCGCGGTCAACGCCAGCAGCGCGCCGGCGCCGGACGCCAGCCCGGCGCCGATGAAGTGCCACGGCATGACCGGCACGCTCCAGGCGGGTACGCCCTTGGCCAGGGCCAACACCAGCCCCTGCGAGACCACAATGCCCAGGCCCGCCAGCACGGCGATAGCCTGCACGGCCGGATTGGCCAGGAACAGCGTGTCCAGCAGGGCCAGCAGCACAAAGGCCATGGCGAAGCCCGACTCCCGCGACATCCACGAACGGCCCAGGTTGCGGAATACGTTGAAGCCGCGGAACGGCCGTCCGGCCTCGGCCGCCACGGACAGCAGCCCCACGATCACCAGCAGCGGCCCCAGCAGCCCGGCCAGCGCCTGCACACCCGGGAGGCCCGCACCCAGCGCGGCCAGGGAGCCGCTCAGGTCCGAGAGCCGCAGCAGGGGCGGCGTGGCGCGGCCCCCCCAGCCGAAGAAGGTGGCCAGCGCATACAGCCCGACCCCCGTGGTGCCGCAGAAGAAGTTGGCCACGGCCAGCGCGTGCCAGGAGTGTTGCAGGCGCGGCGCCTGGGGCTCGATGGGCCGGGCATTGAGATAGTACACGGAGGGATTGGTGCCCAGGTGTTCCAGCATGCGCACGCCACCGCCGTGGCCGTCCACCAGCCGCGAGACGTTGCTCCGCGCATCGTCCAGATCGCCGAACAGAATGGCGTTGGCAATGCAGGACGAGGAGCAGGCCGGCGTATAGCGCGGGTCCACGCCCGGGATCACGCCCGCCGGGGCCTCGTCGAACTTGTGGAAGCAGAAGTGGCACTTGGTGCAGATGCCCACGCGCCCGCGGTCGTAGGTGGCCCGCTCGGGGGCCGTGGCCTCGCCGAAATAGTAGCGTTCCTCCGGCACCAGGTGCCGCGCCTGGTAGGGACAGGCCACCACGCACGAGCCGCAGCCGATGCAGATCTCGTTGGCGATCCATACAATGCCGTCGTCGCGCACCCGCGTGGCGGTTGTGGGGCAGGCGTCGTAGCAGGGCGGATCGGCGCAGTGCATGCACGTCATGGGCACGAAGCTGCGCCGCACCTCGGGATATTCCCCCGTCTCCGTGTCCAGCACCGTGCGCCAGAGGGTGGAGGGCGGCAGGCCGTTTTCCATCTTGCAGGCGATGGTGCAGGTGTGGCAGCCCACGCAGCGACCCAGGTCCACCGCCATTCCCCAGCGAGTCATAGCTTCCCCCTCATGCCTTGTAGATTTTCACCGGCACCAGGTCGGCGCCGCTGCCCGTGGCGTCGGTGAGGGGCAGGCCGATCTGCAGCAGCTTGTTCAGGTTGGGCGTGCCCAGGTCCTTGGCCACGGGCGTGACCCAGTGCCCGAACTGCTGCGTGGTGAGGATCACGTCCGGGCGGATGCCCTGCTTGACCACCGCCCGGCCCTTGGCCCGGCTGATGGGCGACTCGACCCAGATCTCGTCCCCGTTGGCGATGCCCTGGGCGCGCGCCGTCTGGGCATTGAGCACGATGCCGAAATGGGTTTCCACGTTGGCCGCCACGTCGGCGATGATGGGCAGCGAGACGGTGCTGCCCCACGCGTACTGCATGCTGCGCGTGGTGAGCATCCACAATTTATAGTCGTCCGGGTTCTTGTCCAGCCCCTCGGCGATGCTGCGCCACAGCGCCGGGAAGTCCTTCCAGGGCGGCATGGCGGCGTATTCCGCAAGCTGCTCCTCCCACCAGTCCACGCCCTGGCCGTGCAGGCGGCGGCCCAGCTCGGCGCCCATGCGCCGGATGCGCTCCTGGTAGGGCAGCTCGTAGCGCAGGTGCTTGGCCTCCATTACCGTGTGCAGGTACCAGTGCTCCTGGGGGAAGGGCACCAGGTAGGCCCCGTGCGTGCGGTACCAGTCCAGGTCGTGCGATTCCTTGCCCTCGGAGGCTTCCAGCGTGGTGGCGTGGGCCTGGCGCTCCCAGATTTCCTCGGCCGTGTACTGGCGGTCGGGCTCCAGCAGGCCCTGGGGATAGAACTTGCGCAGGCTCACGCCGGCGCCGCGGCCGTCGTTGATGGCCTGGTTGTACTCGGCCAGGATGCCCACGCGCGCGGCCAGTTCGGTGGAAATGTCGGTCAGGTCGCGCGTGTCGTAGACCGGCTGGCCGGTCACGGGCTGGCGGATGGCCCAGCCGATGTGCTTCCAGTACTGCTCGATGAATTGGGCCCCACCCACGCGGATGAGCTGCAGGCTCTCCAGGTCCGGGCTTTCCGGCAGGATCACGTCGGCGAACCAGTTGGTCTCGTCCGGCGTGTAGCCGAAGCACACGGTGAACGGGATGCGCGCCAGCATCTTGGTGATCTGGTCGGTGCCCCAGTGGGAGATGGCCGGGTTGGAGCGGATGTTGATCCACACGTCGGGCAGGTTCTGCTGGGGCCAGTGCCGGGGCTGCTTGTCCATGAACAGCCAGGGCAGATGTGCCGGGCCCAGCGCGGGGGCCCAGGGGCCAGCGCCCAGCAGCGGCACCAGGCTTTCGAAGGCGCTGCGGTTGTGGGGCTTCGTCCAGCCCTCGCGGTCGGTGCGGTTGAGGGCGCCCAGCATGAAGCCGTCGGGGCCCGGCACGGCGGTGAGGAAGCGGTCGTGGGCAGGCCGGTTCAGGCGCACGCCCGAGCCGATGATCCCCCCGGGCACCTCCAGCGCGCCCACCAGGCAGGCCAGCAGCGTGCGGCTCCAGCAGGCCTCATAGCCGCCCCAGCCGTTGGCCACGGTCTTGCCCAGCAATACGGCCACGGGACGATAGGGAAAGGTGTGCCCCTCGATGGTCACGGTTTCGCCGATGTGCGCATGGGCCAGGTATTCGGCGGCCACCCGCCGGATGCGCGCGGCGTCGATGCCGCAGATCGTCTCCGCCCATTCCGGGGTGTAGGGGCGCATGTGCTCCAGCAGGAGCTGGAACGAGGGGCGGGCCGCCGCGGCCCGGTGCGTGGTAACCTCGTCGTCCGGGCCCACCTCGCAGCCGTCCGCGGTGTAGCTGCCGGTGAGGGCGAAATCGCCCACCGCCGGGTCGTCGAAGGCTGCCGCGCGGCCTCGTGCCGCATCCCACACCAGCGGCT
>JACQHH010000065.1 GCA_016199125.1 Candidatus Lambdaproteobacteria bacterium | reverse complement strand
GTACCTTCAAGGATCGCGTGATCCTGGCCGATCTGCCGCACCTGGTGCTGGAGGCCATGGCCATCGCCGCCTGGGTCGTGGGCGCGCGGGAGGGCATCGTCTACCTGCGCCACGAATACGCCGCGGAGCGCGAGGCGCTGCAATCCGCCCTGGACGAGGCCACGCGGCTGGGCGTGGTGGGCCGCGGGGCACTGGACGGCCGGGACTTCCACGTGCGCCTGTTCGTCTCGCCCGGCGGATACATCCTGGGGGAGGAAACGGCGCTGCTGGAAGCCCTGGAGGATCGCCGCGGCGAGCCGCGCCTCAAGCCGCCCTTTCCCACCACTCACGGCCTGCGCGGCTGCCCCACCGTGATCAACAACGTGGAGACCCTGGCGGCGGTGCCCGTGATCCTGGAGCGCGGAGCCGAGTGGTGGCGCCGGCAGGGGCGCAACGGCGCCGCGGGGCTGAAGTTTATCGCCGTCTCGGGCGACGTGGCGCGGCCCGGCGTGCACTGCGTGCCCATGGGCACCACGGTGGCTGAGCTGATCGAGCGCTGCGGCGGCATGGCCGGGGGCGTGGCCCTGGCCGGGTTCATGCCCGGCGGCGTCTCGTCCAATTTCCTGCCCGCGGCCCGCGCCGACGTGCCCATGGATTTCGCCGCGCTGCAGCGCGCCGGCAGCATGCTGGGCTCCGGCGCCCTGATCGTGGTGGGGGCCGGGCGCGACCTGCTGGCCCTGGCCGTCAATGCCCTGCGCTTCTTCCGCAACGAGTCCTGCGGCAAATGCGTGCCCTGCCGCGTGGGCACGCACCAGGCCGTGACCTTGCTGGACGAGGCCCTGGCCGGCCGGCCGGCGGCCGGCCTGCCCGCGCGGCTGGCCGAGCTGGGGGCCACCCTGGGCCAGACTTCCATCTGCGGCCTGGGCCAGGTGGCGCTGCAACCGGTGCTCAGCGCCATGGCGCAGTTTCCCGACCAGGTCGCCACGCGCCTGGTTCCCGGCAAGCGTTGAGGGCCGCATGAACGAGCATTCCGCCGCGGCCGCCGCGGACACGGTGGCCCTGACCATCGACGGCCGCGCTCTGCGCGTGCCTCGCGGCACCACCCTCTGGGAGGCGGCGCGCCGGGCGGGGATCGAGATTCCCGTGCTCTGCCACGAGCCGCGCATGGCGCCGGTGGGCGTGTGCCGGTTGTGCGTGGTGGACGTGGGCGAGCGCGTGCTGGCCAGCGCCTGCACACGGCCCTGCGCCGAGGGCATGCAGGTGACCACGGCTTCTCCGGCCATCGAGGGCCATCGCCGGGTGCTGCTGGAGCTGCTCTGCGCCGACCGGCCGGCCCAGACGGAGCGCGGCGACAGCCCGGGCGCCAATGCGCTGCTCGCGCTGGCCGAGCGCTACGGCGTGCGCGGCGGCGCTCCGCGGCGGCACCCCACATCCGGAGACGGCCCGGCGCGCGGCAGCGATCTCAGCTCCCCGGTGATCGCCGTCGATCATGCGGCGTGCATCCTCTGCGACCGCTGCATCCGCGCCTGCGACGACCTGCAGCAGAACCGGGTCATCGGCCGCACGGGCAAGGGCCATGCGGCCGGTATCGCCTTCGACCTGGACCTGCCCATGGGCCGCAGCACCTGCGTTTCCTGCGGCGAGTGCGTGGCGGCCTGCCCCACCTCCGCCCTGACCAACAAGCCGCTGGAGGGCGCGCGCCCGGGTCAGGCGCGCAAAGGCGCCCCGGGGCCGGCCGTCCCGTCGCGATCCGGCGCGCGGGCGCCGTCCGCGCAGAAAGTTTCGGCGCTCGCGCAGGATGGCCCGGCGGCCGGCGCGGCGCTGCGCGCGGTCGATTCCCTCTGCCCCTACTGCGGCGTGGGTTGCGCGGTGACCTATCACGTGGACGAGGCGGCCAACCGCGTGGCCTACGTGGCCGGGCGCGACGGCGCGGCCAATGCCGGCCGGCTGTGCGTCAAGGGCCGCTACGGCATCGACTACGCCACCCACCCCCAACGCCTGACCGCCCCGCTGATCCGCTTGGAGAGCAGCTATCCCAAGCGTCCCTTGTCGGCCGCCGTGCAGGCGGGGGAGCCCGGGCGGCGCAAGGCGGGCGGGCTCGTGAATTACGATGACGTGCTGCCGCATTTCCGCGAGGCCACCTGGGACGAGGCGCTGGCGCTGGTGGGGCGGCGCCTGGGCGCGCTGCGCGACGCGCACGGGGGCGATGCCCTGGCGGGGCTGGGCTCGGCCAAGGGCTCCAACGAGGAGGCCTACCTGTTCCAGAAGCTCATGCGCGCCGGGCTGGGCACCAACAACGTGGATCACTGCACCCGCCTGTGCCACGCCTCCTCCGTGGCGGCCCTGCTGGAGGGCATCGGCTCGGGCGCCGTGACCAATGTCGTGCGCGACGTGGAGCGCGCCGACGTGGCCCTGGTGGCCGGCTCGAACGCCACGGAGAATCACCCTGTCGCCGCCACATTCATCAAGCAGGCGGCCATGGGCCGCACCAAGCTGCTGGTGGTCAATCCGCGGCGCGTGCCCCTGGCCGATCACGCGCACTTGTTCCTGCAGATCAGCCCCGGCTCCGACGTGGCCTTCTACAACGCCATGCTGCACGTGATCATCCGCGACAACCTGGTGGATCACGCCTTCGTGGAGGCGCGCACGGAGAACTTCGGCGCGTTGCGCGACACGGTGGCCGAGTACACGCCCCAGCGCGCCGCCAGGTTGTGCGGGGTGCCGGCGGAGGACATCGAGCGCGCCGCGCGCCTGTTCGGCTCGGCGCCGGCGGCCATGATCTTCTGGGGCATGGGCATCAGCCAGCACGTGCACGGCACCGACAACGCCCGCTGCCTGATCGCCCTGGCGCTGCTCACGGGCAATGTGGGCCGCCCCGGCACGGGCCTGCATCCGCTGCGCGGGCAGAACAACGTGCAGGGGGCGTCCGACGCCGGGCTGATCCCCATGATGTATCCGGACTACCAGCCCGTGAGCGACCCGGCGGCGCGGGCGCGCTTCGAGCGCCTCTGGGGCCGGCCCCTTTCGCCCACGCCGGGGCTGACCGTGACCGAGATGCTGGGCGCGGCCCTGGCCGGCCGGGTGAAGGGCATGCTCATCATGGGCGAGAATCCCTTCATTTCCGACCCCAATTCCAACAAGGTGCGCAAGGCCCTGGCCGCGCTGGAGTTCCTGGCCGTGCAGGACATTTTCCTCACCGAGACGGCGGAGTTCGCCGACGTGATCCTGCCCGCCACGTCGTTCATGGAAAAAGCCGGCACCTACACCAACACCGACCGCCGCGTGCAGCTCGGCCAGGCGGCGCTGCGCGCGCCCGGGCAGGCGCGCCAGGACTGGGAGCTGATCCGCGAGATCGCCGGGCGCGTCGGCTACCCCATGCCGTACACGTCCGTGGCGCAGGTTTTCGATGAGTTCGCCGCCAGCGGGCAGAGCTACGCCACGCTGTCACACGCGGCGCTGGGCCCGCGCGGCAAATGGTATCCCTGCCCCGATCCGGCCACGGGCGAGGGCGAGCGCATCGTGTTCGCCGAGACCTTCCCGCGCGGGCGGGGACGCTTCGTGCCGGCCCAGGTGACCGATCCGGCCGAGCTGCCCAGCGACGCCTATCCCCTGGTGCTCAACACGGGACGCACCCTGGAGCACTGGCACACGGGCGTGATGACGCGCCGCTCGCGCGCGCTGGACGCCTTGCAGCCGGAGGCCTTCGTGGAGGTGCACCCCCAGGATGCCGCGGCCCATGCCATCGCCGACGGGGCCTGGGTGCGCCTCAGCTCGCGCCGGGGCGAGATCGTGCTGCGCGCCCGGGTGCGCGACGCCACGCCGCCGGGCTCGGTGTTCGTGCCCATGCACTTCCGCGAGGCGGCGGCCAATGTGCTCACCAACGATGCGGTGGACCCCTTCGGCAAGATTCCCGAGTTCAAATTCTGCGCGGTGCGGCTCGATCCGGCCGACGGTGAGACCGCGCGCACGGCGGGCGGAAGCGCGGGCGACGCCGGCGCGGCCGGGTGATGCGCCCGGCCGGCCGCGGGCCGCTGTTAAGGCAGCATTGGAACATGGCCGCCCTTGTCTCGGCTTGTAATGTCCCCTGCCAAAGAAATCGGTGGTAAAATATGGCTGTAGATTATCGGGCATGCAACTCCTGCCGCGACGCCAAATGCACGGAATTTGCTCCAATTAACGCGGGTCATGCGCGGGATATCCGACGGCGCAAGTAGAGAATTGCGCGGACAGCGCCGCTGGTTCATCCGACTTGAAATGCCTTTTGGGCAGGGGCGGGGCATTGACAGCGTGCGGCTGGTTGAGATAACCCTACCTCTTGCAAGAATCGACAAAGGATTTTTCTCCATGGCTGAGCGACTGCAATCTTTCCTCGAGGGTGTCGGCAGCATCCTCGATATTATCGGATCGTCCGGGCACATGCCGGAGCTTCGCCGGCCCAATCCACGCGACAATGGGCTCCTGACTGACAGCGGCATGATTCGCCGTGACTGGCGAGCGGTGGGTCGCGATCTCCGCAAAGCCATGGACGTCGAAGCGCATGAGCAGACAAAAGCCGCGTCAAAGGAATAAGTCCCGTCCCAAGCGCATTTCCCACAACTCCGTCGTAACACGGCCGTCCCTTCCGCCACAGCTAGCGCACACCGGTAGTTCCCGCTCCGCCAGTTTCATGTATCAGGGGCCGCTCCCGCCGGCGTCGGAATTTGCCAAATACGATCAGGTGCTTCCAGGCGCGGCGCATCGGATACTTGTGGTAATGGAGTCGGAGCAAAAACATCGTCATGACCTGCAGCAAACACAGGAAGATCATGCCCAAGGCGAAATTACAAAAATCATCGATAAGGACATTCAGCTCGCTGGTCGCGGACAACACTACGCGATGATCTTCGCGATCTTTGCCCTTGGTTGCGCAACCTACCTGGGATCCCTTGGCCACACATGGCTGGCCGGCACAATTGCTACAACCACAATCCTCGGCGTGATCTCGGCCCTGCTGACGAGCCGGTTCAGAGAAAAAGAAAGTCGGCTCTTGTCCGCCTCCAGGACTGAGCCCACTGAGGAAGGCGCGTAAGCGACACCTGGTTATCCAGTTTGGGCGTCCCACGACAGCGGGCAAACCCTGATTTTGTCTTTGCACGGGAGAGACCATGCCGGAGCTGGCGGGCAAGGTGGCGCTGGTGGCCGGGGCCACCCGTGGCGCGGGACGGGGCATCGCCTGCATGCTGGGCGCGGCGGGGGCCACGGTGTACTGCACCGGGCGCAGCTCACGCGCGGGCGGCGCCACGCCCGGCCGTCCGGAGACCATCGAGGAGACCGCGGCACTGGTGGCCTCCCACGGCGGCCAGGGCATTGCCCTGCGCGTGGATCACACGGTCGAGGCCGAGGTGCAGGGATTGTTCGCGCAGGTGGCGCGCGAGCAGGGACGGCTGGACCTCCTGGTGAACGACATCTGGGGCGGCGATCCGCTCACCGAGTGGGGCAAGCCCTTCTGGGAGCTCGACGTGGCCCAGGGCCTGCTGATGCAGCAGCGCGCTGTGCACACGCACATCATGACCGGCCGCCACGGCGTGCCGCTGCTGCTGCGCGGCGGGCGGGGGCTGGTGGTGGAGATCACCGACGGCGATTCGCTGGTCTACCGCGACAACCTGTTCTACGACCTGGCCAAGATTTCGGTGATCCGCCTGGCCCACGCCATGGCCCACGAACTGCGCCCGCGGGGCGTCACGGCCCTGGCCCTGACCCCGGGCTACCTGCGCTCCGAGGCGGTGCTGGCGCATTGGGGCGTGACGGAGGCCGACTGGCGCGACGGCGTGGCCAGGGATCCCCACTTCATCGCCTCCGAGACGCCATATTTCGTGGGCCGGGCCGTGGCGGCGCTGGCCGCGGACCCCCAGGTGGCGCGCAAAGCGGGCGGGCTCTACAGCAGTTGGGCCCTGGCCGAGGAATACGGCTTCGACGATGTGGACGGCCGGCGCCCGCACTGGGGCCGCTACTTCGCCCAGCACCTGGCCGGGCTGAGCCAGGACGGCCGGCCCAGGGACGCCGCCGCGCCGCCGCCCTGGCTGCTGGCGCCGCCCGTCGTGGATTGACCTCCGCGCCGCGCGCTCAGAGCATCTTGAAGCGGCGCAGCAGCCACAGCGTCGACGCGCCGATACCCGCGAGCAGCAGCACCACGATGGGAAAAGCCCAGGGAAAGCTGGCGCCGGGAATGCCCCCCACGTTGATGCCCAGCGCCCCTGTAATCAGGTTCAGGGGCAGCAGCACGGTCGCCACCACGGTCAGCAGGTACACGGTGCGGGTCATCTGGTGGGACAGGCGGTGGTTCACCTCGTCCTGGGTCACGGCGGCGCGCTCGCGGGCCATGTTCAGGTCTTCCGTGTAGCGCACGGTCTGGTCGTGGATTTCGCGCAGGTGCGAGCGGTGATTGGCGTCCAGCCAGCTCGTCTCCTCGTGCTGCAGATGCGCCATGGCCTCGGCCTGGGGGGCCATGTAGCGCCGCAGGCCCAGCGCCGTGCGCCGCGCATCGCTCAGGCGCGCGTGCAGCTCGGCGCTCTGGGTGGTCAGCAGCAGGTCTTCCAGCTCGTCCAGCACGTCATCCAGATCCAGCACCACCGGGCCCATGTGGTCCATCAGCCCTTCGGCCAGGGCCAGCAGAAACCCCGCCACGTCGCGGGGGCCTTGGCCTTCTTCCAGCGCCGTATGGAGGTCGGCAATGGTCATCAGGCGGCGGCTGCCCGAGCTGATCACCCGCCGCGCCTCCATCCACAGCCGCACGGCCACCATGTCCTCCGGCTCCGCGCCCGGATTGTGATTCACCCCGCGCAGGGTCACCTGCAGCGCATCGCCCGCGCGGGCCACGCGGGGCCGGGTTTCCTCGGCCAGCAGGCTCTCGGTATAGACGGCCGGCACGCCGCTTTCCTCGCAGAGCCAGCGCCGGGCGGCCGCCCCGGTGTAGTTGAGGTGAATCCACAGGGGGCCCTGCTCGGGCGTCCAGCGGCGAATCTCCTCCCATCCTGCCGGACGGGCCCCGCCCTGCCCGTCGAAGATGAGCGCAAATTGCAGTCCGTCCTCACTGTCCATGGGCCTGTGCTCCTCGTGGGGCGAGACGGGGCGCGGCGCGTGTCGCCGCTGCCCTCTCCGCACATAGCACATCCTGCGCGTGCAGGTGAAACGACTCCCGCCGGCCCGCGCCATCGTGCTGGCCGGCGTGGCGGCGATCATGTTCCGGCCGCGGCCCTGAGTGCGCGCATGGGCCCGGCCCGGCGTCTCAACGTCTCTCAACCGGCGTCACGGGCAGCCTGCGGCTCACCGCCAGGAACACGGGCACGGACGCCAGTTGCAGCGCGCAGGAGAGCGCCACCATGACGGTCAGCGAACGGTCGTAGGTGTAGCCCAACAGCGCGCTGCCCGCGAACCAGCCCAGACCGAAGATGGCGTTGAACGTGCCGTAGGCCCGCCCGCGCCACTGCACGGGCACCAGCCGCGCGATGGCCGCCCGCAGCACCGACTCCTGCGCGGCCATGGCCACACCCCACAACACCAGCCCCACGATCAGCCCGGTCAGGCCGCCCAGGAACACCAGCGGCACCGCCAGCGCCGAGCACAGGGCGGCCAGGGCCATCACGGACAGCCCATGGCGGTCGAAGAGCAGGCCCAGGCCCAACGCCGCCACGCCGTCGGAGCCCATGGCCAGGGCATACAGCCAGGGGGCCCAGTTGGGCGCCGTGTGCTGCTGTTGCAGGTGAAAGGCGATCAGCGGAAAGTCCACGAAGCCGGCGCCCAGCAGCGCGGCGCCCGCGGCATAGACCCAGAAGGCGGGCCGCAAGCGCTCGGCGGGGGCCTCCGCGGCGGGCGGCTCGAAGACCTGTGGCGTGGGAAAGGCCCGCCAGGCCCCCAACAGGCACGCCATGGCCGCCAGGGCGGGCAGACCCAGCCAGGCATAGGCTCCGGCGTAGCCGGGCCGGGCCAGCAGCAGCGCGCCCAGGGCCAGCGGACCCGCCACGGCGCCGATCTGGTCCACCGCCTCGTGCAGCCCGAAGCCCCAGCCCACCCCCGTGCGGGCGGCGGCCTGGGAGAGCATGGCATCGCGGGAAGGGGAGCGGATGGCGCGCCCGGCCCGCTCCAGCAGGATCAGGGCCGCGGCGGCTTCCCAGCGCGTGGTCAGCGCCAGCAACGGCACGGCCAGCAGGTTCAGCGCATAGCCCGCGATGACGATGCTCCACAGGCGCTGCGTGCGGTCGCTGACGATGCCGGCCAGCACGCGCAGGGCATAGCCCACCAGTTCGCCCGCGCCGGCCACCACGCCCACCACCAGCGCGCCGGCGCCGAGCGTGGCCAGGTAGGGGCCGTTGATGCTGCGCGCGCTCTCGTAGGTCATGTCGGCGAACAGGCTCACCAGGCCCAGCAACACGATGAGCAGGGTGGCCCGCCGCCGCAGGTCTTGTCCGCTTGCCTCCGCGTTTTCGGTCATGCGCCTTTCCGCTCCCATGCTGGGTCATGCCCCGCGCCGGCGCCGGTACGGGCCACCTCCCCGCTTCCGCGCCAATGCCCGGGGACGCCGGCCGGTCTGCCGCCGGGTGGGCGATTCTAGCACAATTCCCGCCCAGCGCCGGATGGGCAAGCAGAGGTCGTACGCGCCTGCACGCACGCCACCAGCCATTTTCGGCCACTGCCACCGCCCAGTATCTAAACGCAATGGGCCCGCTGCGGACAGTTACGGGCAATTTGGAAGGATTTTCGGCGAACTGCTGTCTTGGGACGGATTTCGTGTGTACACTAATTTTGTTGCGCTGAGGGCGTGACTACAGTACGAAACCTGCATAGACGTGTTCTGGAAGGTGAAAACCCATTTTCACGTCCAACTCGAACCGCGTCCAGAAATCCCCAATGACATATCAAGCCGAGACCACCGGCTCTCAAATTATTGCTGAATTGAATAATTTGCGGAAGCGCGGTGACGCGACAGAACTCGAGTTGGCTTCTCTGACTCGAAAGGCAAATAATCTCGTCGCGGCCGATTCTTCGCAGGCCTATGCCGCACTTGGGATGATTGCCACTATACAAGAGCGTCCGGAAGAAGTGCGCGATAATTTCTTGCGGGCTATCAGGTTGGCACCTGGAAATACGACTATCATTTGCAATTATGCAATGTCCTTAACTGGCCTGGGCTATCTCGGTGAGGCATTCGATACTGCACATTCAGCGCATTTGATCGATCCTTCAGACATTAATGTTTTAGAATTGACAATAGATCTGGCGTCAAGCTCGGCAAAGTTTAACAAGGCTCAAGAATTGCTTGAAAAGTTTATACGGCTCAACCCTGATAGACACCACGAATTGGAATTCAAGATCGCGCAGATTGCGAATTTCATGCTCAAACATAACATATCTGAGGACGAGCTCACTCTTATCGTGGATAAGGTAACCAATTACCTTCATCAAAATTCTGTGTACAAAATTCGGCGTGGAAGAATTGGGCTGCAGTATGATGATGATTCAGTTTGGCTTCAGATAACTTTTTATTTGGCGCTCCCAGTTGAGCGGATTATCGATCTAAATTCCGGTCTGGCGGAGGTCTTAGCCGAATTGAACATTTCCAAACCGGCGAAAACATTCACAAATTCTATGTATCTTGCCGCAGCATAATGCCAATCACGCCAAATGATCTGATTCAATTGGCGGAGCGTTGGCTCGAAGAAGACAGCAGCGAGGCGACTATCCGCGCAGCCGCAAGTAGGGGATACTACGCCGCGTTCCATGTTTGCAGGGAATTGCATCATAGTATTTGCCCGATTTCAGTGGATGAAAAAATTCGGCCGCACAAAGTCATAATCGATGACTTCTCAAATTTTGCAAACAATGATGCAGACTATTCGCGGAAGATAAACGCGCTTGGCGCAATGCTGAAACATGCTCGCAGCATTCGCAGTCAAGCTGATTACGAACTTGAGGATACATTTGAAAAAATAACCGCAGATCAATTACTCCAAACAGCAAAAAGAATAATTTCTAAGATCAGCGCGTTGCCGCACAACTGAAGTCTTAGTACAGAAACAGATCCATGCATTGTGATGAATTCAGTTGCTATTTTCGCCACACGCCAATGCACACAGAGCGTTTAGTAATCTTCTGCGTTCCCTCTCAAGCTCCTGCTGAGTGTTTCCGTACCGGCGCCGGCGCGTCCACGATTTGTGGCGCCCGTGAGGCCGCGCGGCATCCACGCTCAGGCCGCGCTCAGCCCACGTAGTACACGCACGGCCGCGTGCCCTTGTCCGGCAGCAGGGACCAGGCGTTGTTGCGGGCGATGAGCTGGTTGATGCGACTCTGCGGTTCGTCGCGGTCGCCGAAGATGCGCGCGTCCGTGGGGCAGACCGTCACGCAGGCCGGCTGCAGGCCCTCGTCCACCCGGTGGAAGCAGAAGTCGCACTTGACCACCACGCCCCGCGGGGGCTTGAAGGTGCCGGGTTTCGTGAAGCCCTCTCCCGCGCCGGGAAAGCCCACGCGGTTGTCCTTGACATAGAAGCGCTGATCGTAGGGGCAGGCCTGGGCGCAGGCGCCGCAGCCGATGCATTTCACCCAGTCCACCAGCACGATGCCGTCGTCGCGCACGGTCGTGGCCTTGGAGGGGCACACCGGCACGCAGGGCGGGCGCTCGCAATGGTTGCACAGCACCGGGAAGAAAATGCGGTTGGCCTGGGGATATTGCCCGCGCTCGGCCTCCAGGATGGCCGTGAGCACGATGCCGTTGGGCGAGTTGTGCTCGACCTTGCACGCCACCACGCAGGCGTTGCAGCCGTTGCAGCGCGCCAGGTCGATCACCATGGCATAGCGACTCATGTGACTCCTACGTTTCCGTGTTGCTCGTGCTGCTCGTGCGGCTCATGCCTTGCGCAGACGCACCCGCACGCAGGTGTCGATCTGTCCGCTGAGCGTGTCGATGCGCGTCAGGCCCGGGGGCGGCAGCAGCCGGTTGAAGGCGGTGCTCTTGCCCGCGCCGGAGATCCTGCGCGCCCGCGCCCAGTGGCCGAAGGTGCCCGGAATGGCGATGCACTCCGGGTGCACCAGCTCGGTGACCTTCAGCGTGCCCTCGTCGCGCCCGTGGCGCGATTCGATCACCACCCGGTCGCCGTCGGCCAGGCCCCTGGCCGCGGCGGCTCGCGGGCCGACCATCACGTGGTACGTGTACGGATTGGCCACCGACAGCTCGTCGATCCACGGATTCTCCGCGCTGATGGAGAAGTTGTGGAAGGGCACCTTGAAGTTCACGATCAGCAGGTCGTAGTCGCCATCGGGCTCCAGGGCCTCGCAGGGAAACCAGGTCAGCAGGGGGGTATAGGGCGCCAGGTCCCAGTCCAGCCCGAGCTCGTCGGTGACGGCCCGCACCTGCTCCCCGGTGCGGATGAGGTGCTCGAAGTACACCGGCACCCGCGCGGAGAAAAACGGGCGCGGATAGGCCTGCTCGATGGACTTGGGCCCGGTGATCATGCAGGCCGTCTCCCGCAGGCGGTCGAAGCTGAAATCGTCGCCGATCAGCGTGCGCGCCTGGCGCTCGGCAATGTCCCGCACGCTGTAGCGCCGTCCGGGCGTCAGGTGGTGTCGCGGGTCGATGCCCCAGATGGTGTTGCCCACCGCGATCATCTCGTCGCGGATGCCCAGCCGCTCGGCCAGTTCCAGGTAGACGTCCGTCCAGGGGCGCACGCCCGGCGGCGCCTGCACGGCGGGCTGGCGCATGAGCCAATACCATTCGCCCGGCCCCGGCGTGATGAAGGCGTAGGGGTCGTTGGCCGGAAAGAGGTCCCAGCGCTCGTAGTCGTGGGCGTCGGGCAGGATGATGTCGGCGAACTCCGCCGTCTCGTCGATGAAGCCCGTGAAGCTGACCTGGAAGGGAATCTTGCGCAGGGTCTCGGCCATGGCCTCGGGCGCGTGGCTGTTCATCATCAGGTTGGTGCGCCCGTGCAGCAGCACCTCGGGCGTGTAGTCGATGCCGAATTTCTCCGGCTCGCTGATGCCCCAGGCGTAGAGCCCGCGGGTGAACAGGGCCGCGGGAAACAGCTCGTGCAGGTCCAGGGTCACCGGCACGCGCGCCTCGGAGGGCGGGTAGGGCCGGTTGTACTTGGTGATCATCTGCGCGGGCACCAGCATGCCGTCCGGGTCCTGCTGCACGTTCCAGAAGGGCCCCACCGGGTTCACCCCGCGCTGCCCTCCCGGCACGTCCAGGTTGCCCACCATCAGGTTGAGCATGTGCATGGCCAGCGTGGTGTGAAACCCGCCCTTGTGCGCCCCGGAGCCGCGCTTGAAGTGGATCGCCGCGGGACGAAAGGGCAGTTGCCGCCCCTCGATCTCGATGGTGCTGCCGATGCGCGCCGCGGCGCAGAATTCGCGCGTGAGGCGCCGGATGACCTCGGCGGGCACCGTGGTCACGTGGGCCATGGCCTCCACATCGTATTGCAGCAGGTGGGTCTTCAGGCATTGTAGGGCCGTGCGGCAGCGCCCTGCCGGCGTGTCGAACTCTCCTTCCAGCGCCGGGTCGGCGCCGGGGGTGTCGAAGGGCACCGCGTGCCCGGCCGCCGCATCCCACAGCAGGGGCTTGCCGCCGCCCTCGTCGCGCAGGTAGTGGCCATCGGCCCGCACCAGGTAGGGGGCGTTGGTGCAGGCTCTCAGGAAGGGGCGGTCCACCAGCCCCAGCTCGTTGAGCATCAGGTTGAGCATGGCCAGGGCCAGGGCGCCGTCGGTGCCGGGCCGGATGGGAATCCACTCGTCGGCCTTGGCCGCGGCGTTGGTGCAGAAGGGGTCGATCACCACCAGCTTGCAGCCGCGCGCCCGCGCATCGGCCAGCTTGTGCGCCGCATGCAGGGGGATGGTCTCCACGATGTGCCCCAGTTGCGTGCCCCACAGCACGATGTAGTTGCACAGGTCGAAGTCCACCTCCGCGTTGAAGGACCCGTTGAGCAGCAGATGCGAGGAGTGCGGCGCGGCCCCGCAGTAGTCGGCCCGGTTCCAATGGAAATTGGGCGTGCCGAAGGCGGTGCCGAAGGCCTTGCTGATGCCGTAGCCCGGCATGTCGAAGTGGGCGATCACCAGCCGGCGCGGGTCCTCCCGGCGCACCTTGTCCAGCCGCGCGGTGACGGTCTCCAGCGCCTCGTCCCAACCGATCGGCTCCCATTGGGGATCGACGCCCAGGCCCTTGTGCGGATTGCGCCGGCGCAGGGGCGTGGTGATGCGCTCGGGGTTGTGCAGGTCCAGGAAGCGCGCCTTGCCCTTGGCGCAGAGATGGCCCTGGGAATTGGGCGCCAGCGGATCGCCCTCCACGTCCACCACCTGGCCGTCTTCGCGGCGCACGCGGATGCCGCAGCAGTTGTAGCAGCCCATGCAGACCGTGGGCACCCAGGCGTCCCCGGACATGGCTTGAGCGGGCTCGGGCGGCGTGGGGGCTGCGGTCGGCATGGCGGTAGACCTCGTGCTGCGTGTTCGTGTGGCGCGCCCTAGCGCGTGGGCGGCGTTTCACCCGGGAAGCTGAACTCCTGCAGCGCCGGGAACCACAGTTCGTCCGGCACGTGAATGGGCGGCTTGGGCTTTTCGCCTTCCACGATCTCGCCCCACTGGCGCGTGCCGATCTGGATGGAATAGTCCGGCTGGGAGCGGCTTACCGCCTCGATCAGGCCGTCCACGCCGATGAATTCCGAGGCGTTCTGGCGCTTGACGTAGACGATGAAATCCGTGCCCTTGATGCCGATCACGGCGGTGCCCGTCTGCATGAAGGCGGTGCGGCGCGGGAAGGCGGCCAGCCGTGAGCGGATGGCGCCCCACACCAGGCGCACGGGATGGGTCTTGCCGCGGCGGGTCAGCTCGCGCACCTGGAATTCCGTCTCCGTGGTGGCGATGGCGTCCGAGCCTTGCAGCGGGGCATGGAAGCGCAGGTGGACCTTGCTCTCCGGCGCGGTGCGCACGCGGTCGTCCGCTTCCAGCACGATGCGGCGCCGCACCGTGATTTCGCGCGTGCCGCGGAACACGGTGGCCTGGCCCTTGAGCACGGTCAGCTCGCCCACGGCGGCCAGCGCGTCGTGGGGCAGCAGCAGCGCCGCGCCCAGCAGGGCCAACATCAGCGCGGGGACGATCCATGGCCCGCCGCGGCCGCGGGAACCGCGCTGCAATGCAGGCTGCAATGCAGGATATGACATGGGCCTCCTGTCAGTCGATGGGGTGCAAGGCCGCTCTGCATCCTGCTGAGGCGGTGACCGCCCCCGGGAGGGCGGCGGAACATCCCGGCGCGCGGGGGCGTGGCCGCGCATCAGAACACGGGATCGAACAGACCCACCTTGATGATGGCATAGCGCAAGGCCACATCTCCGCTCAGCTTGGCTGCGGCGCCCAGCGCGAGCAGCGGTGCCGCGGGGCCCTGTCCGCCCAAGGTCAGGGCCAGCAGCAGCGCCGGCAGCGCCAGACCCAGTCCGCAGCCCCCGCCCCAGAACAGCAGCGCCTCCCGCCGCAGCAGGCGCCACGCCGATTCGTAGGCGGCGGCCACAGATTGCAGCATGACCGCCACGTAGACCGCCAGACAGACGGCCAGCGCCCCCAGGCTCAGCAGGGCCCAGCGGCCCAGTCCCTCCACCGGCGCCCCGGCGACGCCCAGCGGCGGCAGCAGCGCCAGCAGGGTGCACAGCCCGCTGGAGAGCCCCAGCGCCAGGGACAGCACGGGCAGCAGTCCGCTGCTCCAGAACGGAATGGCCGGGGACGCGGAAAGCACCAGCCCCGGATACACCAGGATGAACAGCGCCGCCGGCACCAGCAGCCATGCGAACGCCTGGGACCACCCTCCGCCCGCGGGCAGGCCCGCCAGCCCGTGCAACGCCACGTACAGGGCGCCCAGGAGCGTCGTGGCGCCGATGACCGCCGTGCCGTTGCTGATCCAGGAACGGCCCACGTTGCGCAGCGCCAGCAGCGCCTTGGCCGGGTGACCCAGGTGCGAGAGCAGCAGCAGCACGGCTACCGCAATCAGCGCCACGCCCAGGGCCACCCCCGTCGCCCAACCCAGCAGCAGGCACCCGGCCAGGGTCGTGGCCCCCACGCCCTCCAGCGTAAAGATCGCCGCCTCGCGAAATCCCCACAGCGTCTGCAGCTTGTAGCCGCTGACAAAATGCAGCGTTCCCTGGCGCAGGACGATGGGCATACCGAATTCCCCGGCAATGGCGGCGGCCAGCGGGTTTGCATTCATGAGCGACATCCGGGGGCTCCGCAGGTCAATGGAAAATGCATACCCGATTGGCGCCCGACTGTCACATTCCGCGGCGGGTCATGGGTCACATGGGGGCTTTGCGCACCGTGTCCCGACTTCTCCGGCTGAAGCCTGCGGCAAACGTGCTCACGTCCGGCGGCGGCGCGAACCTGGCCCGGCGGAGACCGGCCACCCTGCACAAGCCAGGCACTGCCGGCGCGGTGCCGCCCACGAAGCCCGCGCCGATCCATGGGCGGCAAATGCTAAGCGGCGCCCGCGCCTTCCTGAGCGAAAGCTCAACGCCCTCGCGCATCCTGTCGCCGCGCCGCTGCGTTTTGCCTGGGCAACCAATCCCATTCCCGATGGCAGCGTCACTTCGCTTGACGTTAGCTGTTCGCTGGAAATGTTGCATTCGCAACGCGTGACTTGTATCACGTCATCGGTGCCGGCAGCGGGATACTGTCTGCCGGTCAGCATGTCAGGGGAAGGCATCCCGGCAAGTGCGGCTTTCCGCGCTTGACGGCTCGTCCCACCGGCTCGCGGCCATCCTGCGCGAGCGTCCGCAAGCGTTGTGCGCAAGGCCCTGTCAGGCGGATCGCTCCCGCAGCGGCGCAAATTCCGCCCGGCGGGTTCCCCCGCGGAACTTGACTTGCCGGGCGACTCACAGTAGGGAACTAAGGTCCCCAATACGCCCAAGTCCGACCTGATTGCAGGAGGCTGTAAAGCCTGGTCGCAACACTCCGTTTCGGGAATCGACATGATCGGTGCGGCGAGCGGAAACGGCGATGCCGGCACGTTTCCGAAACTGTTTCTGGAGAACGTACGTAAGTTCGGCGACAAGCGCACGTCGATCCGGGAAAAGGAATATGGCATCTGGCAGTCCTACTCCTGGCAGGAGGCTTGGCGGTACGTGTCCGATTTTGCCAACGGGCTGGCCGCCTTGGGCTTCCAGCGGGGGGACCGCATCTGCGTCGTCGGGGACAACCGTCCCCGGCTGTACTGGGCCATGCTTTCGGCGCAGTGCCTGGGCGGCGTGCCGGTGCCGCTGTATCAGGATTCCATCGAAAAGGAGATGCAGTTCATCGTGCAGCACTCCGAAGCGCGCTTCGCCGTCGCCGAGGACCAGGAACAGGCCGACAAGCTGATCGGCATCAAGCCCGCCTGCCCCAAGCTGGAATTCCTGACGTATGAAGATCCGCGGGGCATGCGCAACTATCCCCAGGACTATCTGCTGTCGTACGACCGCGTGTGCGAGATGGGCCGCGCGTTCGCGCAGGAGCATGCCGGCTACCTGGAGCAGGAGCTGGCCAAGGGCGGCCCGGACGACATGGCCGTGATCTGCTACACCTCGGGCACCACCGGCACGCCCAAGGGCGTGATGCTGTCGCATCGGAACTTTTCCGAAACGTCGCGCCACATCCTGCAGTACGAGCACCTCAAACAGGAAACGGTGCTGGCCTACCTGCCCATGGCCTGGGTGGGCGACTTCTTCCTGTCCTTCGGGTTGTCCATCGTGGGCGGCTTCACGGTGCATTGCCCCGAAGACGCCGCCACCGTGTTGCACGACCTGCAGGAAGTGGCCCCCACGTATTTCTTCGCCCCGCCGCGCATCTGGGAAAACCTGCTCACCAACGTCATGATCCGCATGGACGACGCGGTGAAGCCCAAGCGCCAAGCCTTTCACTACTTCATCGACCTGGCCAGGCGCCTGCAGAAGAAGCGGGCGCGGGGCGGGCGGGTGACCCTCGGGGAGCGGCTGCTCTATCGGCTGGGCTGGGCGCTGGTGTATCTGCCGCTGCGCGACCGGCTGGGCCTGCGCAAGGTGCACATCGCCTATACCGCCGGCGAGGCCATCGGCCCGGAAATCCTGGATTTCTTCCGCTCCGTGGGCATCAACCTGAAGCAGCTTTACGGCTCAACCGAGGCGTCGGTGTTCGTGGCCCTGCAACGCGACGGCGATCTGCGCTCCGATACCTGCGGCCCGCCGGTGCCCTGGGTGGATCTCAAGATCAGCGCGGCCGGCGAGGTGCTCTTCAAGAGCCCGGGGCTGTTCCAGGGCTACTTCAAGGACGAGGGGGCCACCAGGGAGACCTTCGAGGACGGCTACTTCAAGACCGGCGACGCGGGCTTCATCGACCACGACGGGCACCTGAAGATCATCGACCGGGTCAAGGACGTCACGCGCTTGCAGGACGGCACGCTGTTCGCCCCCAAGTACGTGGAGAACAAGCTCAAGTTTTCGCCGTTCATCAAGGAGGCCGTGGCCATTGGCCAGGACCGGCCCTATGTGACCGCGCTGGTCAACATCGACATGCAGGCGGTGGGCAACTGGGCCGAGCGGCGCAATCTGGCCTTTACGGGCTACACCGACCTGGCACAGAGGCCCGAGGTGTACGACCTGATCACCGACGAGGTGCGCCGCGTCAACGAATCGCTCAAGGAAGAAGAGCAACTGCGCGGCGCGGTGATCCGCAAGTACCTGATCCTGCACAAGGAGCTGGATCCGGACGACGAGGAGATCACGCGTACGCGCAAGGTGCGGCGGCGCTTCATCGCCGAGAAATACAAGGACTTGATCAACGGCCTGTACGGCGGCGCCAGCCATGTGCCCGTCGAGGCCAAGGTCACCTTCGAGGATGGCCGCACGGCCACGATCAAGGCCGATCTGACGATCCGCGAAGTGAACTGATGTCCCGACTGGAGCTGGTCCTCACGGCGGTCCGCTGGCGACGCCTCACGCGCGCCACGGTGACCCACCCGGCAACCGACGGAGCAGATGAATAGCAACGGCAAAGAGACCCTGCTGCAGGTGGATGACATCACCCTCAGCTTTGGAGGCGTGCAGGCGCTGAGCCACGTCAGCTTTGACGTGGCCAAGGGCGAGGTGCTGGCCATCATCGGCCCCAACGGCGCCGGCAAGAGCTCCATGCTCAACGTGATCAACGGCTTCTACCATCCCCAGTCCGGCACGGTGACGTACAAGGGACGCTCCCACCGCCAGATGCGCACGCACGAGGCCGCCGCCGAGGGCATTGCCCGCACCTTCCAGAACATCGCGCTGTTCAAGGGCATGACGACCCTGGACAACATCATGACCGGCCGCAACCTGAAGATGCGCGTCAACTTCCTGTGGCAGGCGCTGCACCTGGGCCCCGCGCGGCGGGAGGAGATCGAGCACCGGCGCTACGTGGAGCACGTGATCGACTTCCTGGAGATCCAGGCGATCCGCAAGATTCCGGTGGGTCGCCTGCCCTACGGCATGCAGAAGCGCGTGGAATTGTGCCGGGCGCTGGCCTCCGAGCCGGACCTGCTGCTGCTGGACGAGCCCATGGCCGGGATGAACGTGGAAGAGAAAGAGGACATGTGCCGCTTCATCCTGGACGTGAACGACGAGTTCGGCACGACCATCGTGCTCATCGAGCACGACATGGGCGTGGTGATGGACATCTCCGACCGGGTGATCGTGCTGGACTACGGCCGCAAGATCGCCGACGGCACGCCGGACGAGGTGCGGGCCAACCAGGCGGTGATCGACGCGTATCTGGGGCTCTCGCATTGACGGCGAGCGCGACAGGCCGACCCCGCGCCGCGGGCCGGGCACTCCGCACGGCGGAACACATTGAGCAAGATGGAAGGATGAGGTCATGGAGCTGCTGATCCAGGTATTCGTCGCCCCCTTCCTCGATATGGCCGGTTCCCCCGTGTTTCTCCTGGAGGTGATCATCAACGGCCTGCTCACCGGCGTGATGTACTCGCTGGTGGCCCTGGGCTTCGTGCTGATCTTCAAGGCCTCGGGGGTGTTCAACTTCGCCCAGGGCGCCATGGTGCTTTTCGCGGCGCTGACCCTGGTGGGGCTGATCGAGCGCGGCGTGCCGGGCTGGCTGGCCATCGTCATCAGCCTGGGCGTGATGGTGGCCCTGGCCTACGCGGTGGAGCGCTGGATGCTGCGCCCGCTGGTGAACCAGGCGCCGATCATCCTGTTCATGGCCACCATCGGGCTCAACTTCGTGCTGGAAGGCTCCGGGCAGATCGCCTGGGGCAGCAACGTGAAGGAGCTGGACATCGGCATTCCCGACGCCTCGTTCGACGTGGGCGGCATCCTGCTCAACGAGTTCGACATCTACGCGGCGCTGGTGGCGGCGATCCTGGTGGCCGGGCTGGCCGTGTTCTTCCAGAAGACGGCCGTCGGCCGCGCCCTGCGGGCCGTGGCGGACAATCACCAGGCCGCCCTGGCCGTGGGCATCCCGCTCAAGACGATCTGGATCATCGTGTGGTCCGTGGCCGGCGCGGTGGCCCTGGTGGCCGGCATCATGTGGGGCGCCAAGAGCGGCGTGCAGTTCTCCCTGGCGCTGATCGCGCTCAAGGCGCTGCCGGTGCTGATCCTGGGCGGGTTCACCTCGGTACCCGGGGCCATCATCGGGGGCCTGATCATCGGCGTGGGGGAGAAGATCGCGGAAGTCTACTGGGGGCCGGTCATCGGCGGCGCCATCGAGAACTGGTTCGCCTACATGCTGGCCCTGGTGTTCCTCATGTTCCGCCCCCAGGGGCTTTTCGGCGAAGTGATTATCGAGAGGGTGTAGCGTCGTGATCTATCTGGAAGCCGGGCAGTACAAGACGACCTACGAGGACGACCAGGCGATCTTTCCCATCGCCCAGGACCGCTACCTGGTCCTGGCGGCGGTGCTCGTGGCCTTCGTCGCCGTGCCGCTGGTGGCCAACGAGTATTGGCTGCAGGCCTTGCTGATCCCGTTCCTGATCTTCTCGCTGGCGGCCATCGGGCTGAATCTGCTCACCGGCTACGCCGGACAGCTCAGCCTGGGGACGGGGGGATTCATGGCCGTGGGCGCGTACATGACCTACAAGATCACGACGGCATTCCCGGAGCTGAACATCCTGCTGGTGTTCATTTTCTCGGGGCTGATCGCCGCGGCGGTGGGCATCGTGTTCGGCCTGCCCTCGCTGCGCATCAAGGGCTTCTATCTGGCCGTGGCCACGCTGGCGGCGCAATTCTTCATCCAGTGGCTGTTCAACAAGGTGGCCTGGTTCTACAACTACAATCCGTCGGGCACCATCACGGCGCCGCCGCGCGAGGTCTTCGGGGTGATGGTCACCGGGCCGGAGGCCACCGCGACGGTGCGTTACCTGGTGGCGCTGAGCCTGCTGGTCTTGTTTGCGCTGGCGGCGAAGAACCTGGTGCGCGGCCGCATCGGCCGCTCCTGGATGGCCATCCGCGACATGGACATCGCCGCGGAGATCATCGGCATCCGCCCCCTGCCCACCAAGCTGCTGGCCTTCGCCATCAGCTCGTTCTACTGCGGGGTGGCGGGCGCCATGATGATCTTCCTGTGGCTGGGCAGCGCGGAAACGCTGGCCTTCGACATCAACGTCTCGTTCCAGGTGCTGTTCATGATCATCATCGGGGGGCTGGGCAGCATCCTGGGCTCTCTGCTGGGCGCGGCGTTCATCACCCTGGTGCCCATTTTCCTCATCAATGCGCCGGCGTTGGTGGGCGTGCACATGGAGGTGGCCCTGGAGCGGCACATCGAGTCGATCGTGTTCGGCGCGATGATCGTGTACTTTCTGATCGTGGAGCCCAATGGGTTCGCCCGGTTCTGGCAGATCACCAAGCAGAAGCTGCGCCGCTGGCCGTTCCCGTACTGAACCGTCGACGCGAGGTGGTGGTTGGGAGTCGCTGCGCATGGTAGCATGGTTCCCCTCATACGCAGTTGGTTGGGCAATTTGTTCATCAAGGAGATGCGAAATGACACACCGCAGAACGATGCTGGCAGGCATGCTGGGCGTGGTATTCGCGCTGGTCTTCATTGCCGGCCCGGTGGCGGCCCAAAACGATCAGTTCTTCCCGCTGCTCGTGTATCGCACGGGTCCCTATGCGCCCAATGGAATCCCTTCCGCCAACGGATTCCGCGACTACTATGACATGGTCAACAAGCGCGATGGCGGCGTGAACGGCGTGAAGATTTCCTGGGAGGAGTGCGAGACGTCCTACGACACCAAGCGGGGCGTGGAGTGCTACGAGAAGCTGAAGGCACGGGCCACCGTGGTGCACCCGTTCTCCACCGGGATCACCTACCAGTTGATCCCCAAGGCGGCCGTGGACCAGGTGCCGCTCTGGTCGTCGGGCTATGGCCGCACGGCGACCGCCGACGGCACCGTGTTCCCGTGGGCCTTCAACGCCCCCACCACCTATTGGGCCCAGGCCTCGGCGGTGATCAACTACATCGCCCAGCAGGAAGGGGGCATGGACAAGCTCAAGGGCAAGAAGATCGCCCATGTCTACCACAACAGCCCCTACGGCAAGGAGGCCAACCCCACGCTGGAAGTCCTGGCCCAGAAGTTCGGCTATGAGCTGACGCTGCTGGCGGTGGATCACCCTGGACAGGAACAGAAGGCCACCTGGCTGCAGATCCGCCGCCTGCGCCCGGACTACATCTACATGTCCAGTTGGGGCGTGATGGGGCAGGTGGCCGTGAAGGAGGCCGCCGCCATCAGCTTCCCGATGGATCACTTCATCGGCAACTGGTGGAGCGCCTCGGAGGCGGAAGTGGTGCCGGCAGGTTCCGCCGCCAACGGGTACAAGGGCGCCACCTTCAACGGCGCGGGCCCGAACTGGCCGGTGCACCAGGACATCCTCAAGCACGTCTATAACGGCGACCAAGCCAAGGCCAAGGAGAACAACTGGGGCGAAGTGCTCTACAACCGCACCCTGGTCGGGGCCATGGCCAACCTGGAAGCGGTGCGCGTAGCCCAAAAACGCTACGGCAATCGGGTGATCACCGGCGCGGAGATGCGCTGGGGCATGGACAACCTCGACATCACGGCAGCCCGCATCAAGGAGTTGGGCTTCGACGGCATGATGCGGCCGCTCAGGATCACCTGCGCCGACCACGAGGGCAGCGGTCCGGTGCTCATCCAGCAATGGGACGGCGCGAAGTGGAACCCGGTCAGCGACTGGATCCCCGTCATGCGCGACGTGGTGCGCCCCATGATCGAGCAGTCGGCCATGGAATACGCCAAGGAAAACAACATCACGCCACGCAAGTGCGAGTGACATGACGGCGACTCCTGCAACCCCGGGCTCCGCGACGGCGGCCGCGGATTCCCCGCTGCTCGCCGTCAACAACGTCGAGGTGATCTACGATCACGTGATCCTCGTGTTGAAGGGCGTTTCGCTGAACGTGCCCGAGGGGGCCGTGGTGGCCCTCCTCGGCGCCAACGGGGCCGGCAAGACCACGACGCTCAAGGCCATCTCCAACCTGCTGCACGCCGAACGCGGCGAGGTCACCAAGGGCTTCATCACCTATCGCGGCGAGCGCGTGGACCGGCTCACGCCCAACGATCTGGTCAAGCGCGGCGTGATCCAGGTGATGGAGGGCCGGCATGTGTTCGAGCACCTCACGGTGGAAGAGAACCTGCTCACCGGCGCCTACACCCGCGGCGACGGCCGCAAGGCCGTGCGGGACGACCTGGAGCTGGTGTACCACTACTTTCCGCGGCTGCTGCAGCGGCGCACGTCGCTGGCCGGCTACACCTCGGGCGGCGAGCAGC
>JACQHH010000068.1 GCA_016199125.1 Candidatus Lambdaproteobacteria bacterium | reverse complement strand
GCCATGCCCAGCGCGATGCGCTTCACTTCGTTCGCGTAGGATTTCCAGGTGAAGGTCTGCCAGACGCCATACTCGTTTTCGCGCACGGCATCCTTGTTCGGCATGGTCTGGGCGTTGTGCAGCAGCAGCTTGGGAAAGGTGTCGGCTCCCATACTCGTACTCCCTCCTGATGACCGGTCGTCCTTAGGCAGCGTGCGGCGCGCCCAGATAGGCCTCGATGACGCGTGGATTCTTCTGCACCTGCTCCGGCGGGCCCTCCGCGATCATGGCGCCCTGATCCATCACGATGATGTGATCGGAGATGTCCATGATCACGCCCATGTCGTGTTCGATGAGGACGACCGCGGTGTCGGTGTGCTCGACGACGTCCAGGACGAATCGCGCCATGGATTCCTTCTCTTCCAGGTTCATGCCGCCCATGGGCTCGTCCAGCAGCAGCACCTTGGGCTCCGCGGCCAGCGCGCGCCCCAACTCCACGCGCTTCTGCAGCCCCAGCGGCAGGGAGCTGACAGGGGTCTTGCGGATGTCGGTGATCCCCAGAAAGTCGATGACGTCTTCCACCTTCTTGCGCTGCGCGGCCTCTTCGCGCCGGGCGGGGCCCCAGAACAGGCCGCAGCTCAGCACGCCGGACTTCATGTAAATGGTGCGCCCCAGCAGCATGTTCTCCAGCACGGTCATCCCGCGGAACAATGCGACGTTCTGGAACGTGCGGGCAATCCCGGCCTGCGCCACCTTGGTGGAATGAAACTTTGTAATGTCTTGATTGTTCAGCAGAATTCGCCCGGCGTCGGGAGGATAGACGCCGCTGATCAGGTTGATCAGCGTGGTTTTGCCCGCCCCGTTGGGTCCGATGATGGCGGTGATGCCACCGGACTCGGCTTTGAGGCTCGGCCCATTGCAGGCCACCACGCCGCCGAAATGCTTCTTGACCTCTTCGACGATTAGACTATTCACAAGATTCCCCGTTTACTTCCGGCTGAATGGCTGTTGATTGCGAGAACCGTCTGGATCGCAATAGACCTGTCTGGCGGGCGCGTGTATTCACTACGCTTTGAAAAACTTATTGATTTTCCCCACAGTCTGCTGAAGCGATGTTGTGGTTACCATCTCACTGTTCGTTCGTCAACAGGCATTTATGGGCGTCCTGAATCTGCCGAAGACAGCCGCAACGCGCTCGCCGGGGCACGCTGACCCGCCCCCGCCGCGGATCGCGGAGCTTGCCGGCGCGTGGCGAGGAGTGGCGCGCCCCGTACCGCTGGGCGTGGCCGCGTATGGCGCATTTCCGCCACCCGGGCGCACTGGAGCGCAGCGGGCGCCAGCGGGGGCGGCGTGTCGGCCAGGGCGATTGCGGGGCGGGCGCGGCGGCCTTGGCACCGGCGGCGCAAGACCGACACCGTGTCCACTGGCGAAGCGCCCCCGGCAGCCGGGTCGGCGGCGTCGGCAAACCCTGACGAGGCGGCCATGACGTTGCGCGAGTTGGTTGCGGCCGCCCTCGGCGGGTCGGCGGAGCCGTTGAGGGCCCAGGGCCTGCCGCGGGGCGTGGCCGAGGCCGTGGCCGCGGGTGTGGACGCGGGCCGGGCCCATGATCCCGCGCCCGAGGCGACCCGGCGCGTTACGCTGGGCGACCGTCCGTCGCCGCGGGCAAGCGGGGCCGGGCGGCCGCCTCACGCGGCGTCGCCGCTGGCCTGGCGCGCCACCCCCGGCGGCGGCTGGGTGCTGGCGGAACCGGTCTCCAGGGGCGGGCTGTTGCGCTGGGCCGAACTGGACCGCTCCGGGCAGCTCACGGCCCTGCTGCACTGGAGCACATCCGCGGCCGGCGAGCCGCGCCTGGCCCGCGCCATGGTCCGTGCCCCCGACCTGCGTTGGGCGGCGGTGCTGCCTATGCAGGGCAACTCCACCCTGTGGTCGCCGGCCGACGCCATTGCCAGTGTCCGGCCGCAGACTGACCCGCCGGGCCCCGCGGCGGAAGCAGCCCAGGCCACCATGCCGGCGCAGGACTATGCGCGGCTCACGCACATTCCGCCGGTGGACCGGCCCGCCGCGTTGCCGCGGGGCGTGGGCACCGCCGTGCTCAACCTGCTGGCCCAGCTCATGTCCAACCAGCAGCGGGACCCGGTGCGCTACCGGGGGCCCTATCCCACGCCGGCCCTGTTCGAGGCGCTCTGCGCCAGCTTCGCGCCGGAGGGGCCCCTGGCCGTGGCGCGGGCGCGCTTCACCCGCGACGCCGCGGCGCAAGCGTTTGCCGGGGAAATGCGGGAGCAGCCCCTGCCCTGGAGCCCGCGACCCTACGTGGCCTCCGTGTACCCAGACGATAATCTTTATGTGCAATGGCGCGGCGCGTCCGAGATGGGCTGTGTGTGGCTGGGCGAGTCGGCCTTCGCGCGCTGCGCGCCGCGCCTGCCCATGCCCGCCGGCGGTCGCCTGTGGCGCGAGGACACGCCGCGCGGCCCGCGGGAAGCGGTGGGCCTGGTGGCCCTGGGCCGGCCCTTCAGACGCTATATGGAGGCCGATCCGGCGGCAGGCACCTTCGCGCGCGCCGGCGACTGGGACGAGGGCACCGCCGGCACCCTGCCGGGCGGCGGCGGGCCGCAACCCCTGGAGGATGCGCTGCGCCTGGCGGCCGTGCACTGGGCCGTCGTGCGCTGCACGCCCGCGCTGGCGCCCGCCGTGGCCGGGCTGGCGGCATCCCTGCCCATGACCTGGGCGCCGGTGCCGCGGGCGCTGACCCGTGTGGACGAGGGCGGCATCGCCGTGCACGCGGGCCTGGGGCCGCATTTCCGCGCCCTGGCCGCCAATCCGGCCCAGTCGGCCGACGGGCCGCAGGCGCTGGCGCTGATGCTGGTCTCCGACCTCTTCGCGGCGCTCGCGGTGGACCTGGCCCGGCTGGGTCAGGCCCGGCTGGAAGCGGAGCCCACCCCTGAGGTGGCGGCGTTGCTGGCGCGGGGCCGGGAATGCCAGCAGGCGGCCCAGCAGGCCCTGGCACAATTGCTCCCGCGCGTGCTGGCGCAACTGGCCCAGGGGCTGCTGCTGCCCGGGTAGCTGCTGCCCGCCGACCCCGCGCGCCGGCGTCGCAACTGTCCGCAATGCGTGGAGGGAGCATCCGCTTTGCCCGACAGGCGGGCCGGCGCGGACGCTGCACGATCGTGCGGTTCAGGGCCTGGCCAGCGCGTTCATGCGTGCGGCCAGCTCCAGGTCCAGGGCCGTGACGCCGCCGGCGTCGTGGGTGGAAAGGGTCACGCTGACTTTGTTGTAGGCGTTCTGCCAGTCCGGATGGTGATTCATGCGCTCCGCCACCAGCGCCACCGCGCTCATGAAGCCGAAGGCCTCCACGAAACCGGGAAAAACAAACGTGCGCTGCAGTGTCCTGCCGTGCAGCGACCAGCCCGGCAGCTTCTCCAACGCGGCGACGATCTCGTTGTTGTCCAGCAGGCGCCGTTGCATGGCCGGGCTCCGGGAGGGGACCTGCGGCGTGACGCGCCCGATCGGCCGGCGCGGCGCACAGGCGGCTCCGTATCGCCGGACGTTGGGGCGCGCGACGCGGCGCGCGGTTTGCCGGTCGCTAGGGCCTTCCGCCGCCTTGGTGCGTCTCCGGCGCCGCCAATACCTGCCGGTAGTAGGCGCGGAAATAGCCCGCGCCCGTCCACAGGGTCACCACCACGGCCAGCCACAACAGCCATGCGCCGACGATGCCCGCGGGCATGCCCAGCACGTCCGCGTGCACGATCAGGAAGCTGATGGCCACCATCTGCAGGGCGGTCTTCCATTTGGCGCCGCTGACCACCTCGATTGCCACGCCCTCGGCCGAGGCCACCTGTCGCAGCCCGGCCACGGCGAATTCCCGCGAGAGGATGATAATGGTGGCCACGGCCCCCGCGTGCCCCAGCGACACCAGCATTACCAGGCAGGCCGTGATCAGCATCTTGTCGGCGATGGGGTCCAGCAGCTTGCCCAACTGCGAGACCTCGTTCCGCTCCCGGGCCAGGAAGCCGTCAAAGTAGTCGGTCAGCGCGGCCAGCACAAACACCACGACGGCGATGATATTGGTGGCGGGCCGATCCAGGTAGAGCAGCACCATCAGCACCGGGATGAGGATGATGCGGCCAGCGGTGAGCTGATTGGGCGTGATCCAAAACAGCAGGCGTTTGATCATGCGACCCTTCTCTGCAATGGGGCGCAGCCGGCGCGTTGCATCCCCCGGGGGGGTCCGATAAAATTGGAGAGATGCAGCGGGTTCCCTGGATGACCTTTTCCACAGGGGTGTGAGGGAAGCGGCATCCTGGCGGCCTTGCATCTGTCTGCGCGGCGGTGTTGAATCGCGCAGACAACCCTCGATTCGGCAAAATGATCGCCTTGAACGCTGGCAAATGCAAGGCGCGATTGTCTCCGCGCAGCACCGCACGATCGCCCGGGGCGGCCCCATGACGCTTTCTGTCCTGTCCTACAGCTACAAGAAAGCGCCGGTGGAGTTGCGGGAGCGCCTGGCCGTGAACCCCGCCCAGATCGGCTTCCATCTCAACACCGCTCGCGAGGCCACCGGCTTCGGCGAGCTGCTGCTGCTCTCCACCTGCAACCGCGTGGAATACTATTTCACGCCCGGGCCCCGCGACAACGGCCACGAGCCGCTGCTCGACTGGCTGCGCACGCAGCATACGGGCGGCAGCGAGGAACTGCGGGAACACGCCGTGGCGCTGGCCGGACGCGAGGCGGTGACCCATCTGCACCGCGTGGCGTGCAGCCTGGATTCCATGGTGGTGGGCGAGCCCCAGATCCTGGGCCAGCTCAAGGACGCCTACCGCCTGGCCAGCGAGGCCGGCACGGTCAACGCCACGTTCAGCGGGCTCATGCCCCGCGTGTTCCGCACGGCCAAGCGCGTGCGCTCCGAGACGGACATCGCCCGCTTTGCCGTCTCGGTGAGTTACGTGGCCGTGGAGCTGGCCGCGCGCATCTTCGAATCCCTGCACCACAAAACCGTGCTCGTGGTGGGCGCCGGCGAGATGGCCGAGCTGGCGCTGACGCACCTCATCAAGGCCGGCGTGCACCGCCTGCTGATCTGCAACCGCACCTACGACAACGCGGTGGCCCTGGCCGAGGAACACCATGGCGAGGTGCTGCCCTACGAGCAACTGGGCGCCCGGCTGCACGAGGCGGACATCATCATCTCCTCCACCGGCGCGCGCAGCTACGTGATCGACGCCCACATGGCCCGCGGGGCCGCGCGCCAGCGCCGCGGCGAGCCCATGTTCTTCATCGACATCGCGGTGCCGCGCGATGTGGATCCGGCCGTCAACGAGCTGTCCAACGTCTACTGCTACGACATCGACGACCTGAAAACCGTGGCGGACAACAACCTCAAGGAACGCGCGCGCGAAGCCTCCAAGGCCCACGACATCATCGTCCAGGACATCGAGCAGTATGAGCGCTGGGTGCAGTCGCTGGGCGTGGTGCCGACGGTCAAGGCGCTGCGCCACCATTTCTCGCACACGGCGCACGGCGAGCTGGACAAGGCCCTGGCGCGCATGAAGCACCTGGACGCCGACGACCGCGCGCAGGTGCAGCGCCTGGTGCACGCCGTGGTCAACAAGCTGCTGCACACCCCGTCGACCCAATTGCGGCGGCTGGCCGAGGAGCAGGACGGGCGCCTGTACACCGAGGCGCTGGCCACCCTGTTCGATCTGCCTGTGCACACCGCAGAGAGCCAGGCGCACGAAGATTCCGCAAGCGAGGGCCCGCTCCAGGAACAGCGCCAGAACGTGGTGCGGCTGCCCGTCTCCGGCCAGCGCGAGCATTAGCCCCGCCGCCCATCGCGGCCCAACGACGACGCGGGCCGCGCCACCTCTGGCCCGGGCCGCCGCGCGCAGCGCGTGTGTTCCGCCCCCCTTTGCCGACCCCAGCCGAGCCGACCGTGCGATGGCGCAGACCCCTGCTTCCGCCCCCCTGCACGGCCTGACGCTGCTCAACACGCGCGAAGCCTCCACGGCCGGGGAGCTGAGCGCACGGCTGCGGGCCCTGGGCGGACGCGTGATCGAATTTCCGCTGCTGGCCTTTGCCCCGCCGGAAAGCTGGGCGCCCTTCGATGCGGCCTGGGCCGGGCTCACGCCGGCCACGTGGGTGGTCTTCACCAGCGCCACGGCGGTGGCCCGCGCCCTGGGGCGCATCGCGGAGCTGGGGCACGCT
>JACQHH010000003.1 GCA_016199125.1 Candidatus Lambdaproteobacteria bacterium | reverse complement strand
GTGGTAAGCCGCCGCCGTGCGGCGGCGTGTCGTTGCATGTGGCGAGGGGAGTCCGGTCTGCCGCCTGAGCCCGGCGCACGGCGGCGCTTTCCATCCCCTGCATGCGGCGAACTGTCCGCGGGAGCGCCGGCGGGAACGGGGATCAGTCGGCGGGGTTTGACGCGGCAGACTCGAGCTTGTCATCGTGCTGTTGCACGTAGAACTCGATCCATTCCAATGTGCGCCGGGGACCCTTGCGGCGCTGTGCCACGCGGCGCTCCGCGGCCACCGGGTGCTGCTTTTCGCGGCGCTGCTTGTTGCGGCGGTCGCTGCGCGGGCTTTCGTCCTCGTGTTGCTGCTGGCTCATGACGCTGGCGCTCCGTCGAAGGGAATTGGGCACGCACGAGTCGGGCGGGGGCACACACGCATTCCCCACGCGGTGCACCGGGTCTGCCCGCCGCGCCCCGCGCCCTGCCCGCTCTGCGCAGTTGTCGCACAGAACGGGCGACGAATAAACCCGGTGCCAAGCACATGGCGCAGGCAAGGCGACACTGCTTGCACGGCGCGGCCTCGCCCCGGCGCGGCGGGACAGCCCTCCTGCGGCCGCCGTGGGCACGGGCCGCTTGGCTGCGCGTTGACGCCGGATGGCGTCCATGCCTATCGTTGAGCGGCTGGCCGCGACGCACGCGGAGCGTGGCGCTGCGAGTCAATCAGCGGGTGGGGGAGGGGAGCCTCTGTGGAGGACTCCCTTTTTTTATGCCGTGCGGCGGGGACACGGCGTCCGGTCGGATCGCCTCACCGGGCAGCCGACACTTGGGAAGGCACAAGGTGAAACAGGCGGACAAGCAGGCGCTTTCGAACTGGATCCCTCTGGAGGCGGTGCCGAGCTTCGGTGAAGGCCGCTCCTTCGTGGCCGGCGAGCCGGACGGGGACCGCTTTCGCGTGCGCTATTTCCAGCACAAGGCCACGCACATCCTGGGCGGGCTGGTGTGGTTCGGTCCCAGCACCGAGGGTGGCCCCCACGTGGCTCACGGCGGCGCTGTCTCGGCCATCCTGGACGAGGCCATGGGCCGTGCCGCCTGGCTGGCTGGGCACGCCTGCGTCACCGCCAGCCTGTCCGTGAACTATCGCCGCCCCGTGGCCCTGCGCTCCACGGCCCGCGTGCAGGCCTGGGTCGAATCGGTGGAAGGCCGCAAGGTGCAAGCCCGTGGGCGCTTGATGGCGGCTGACGGCTCGCTGCTCGCCGACGGCAGCGCCCTGTTCATCCGCGTGGCCGACGAGCATTTTCACGGCCGGGCGCGGGAGCTGGTGGCCAAGCTGTCCAGCCATTTCGGCGTGGAGCCGGTGGTGCCCGTTCCGGCAAAGCCGGAGTCCATCGAGTTTCGCGGCTGCGACGGCATCCGCCTGGTGGCCGACACGTGGGGCCGTCCGGAATGGCCACCCGTGATCTTCCTGCACGGCGGGGGACAGACCCGCCATTCCTGGGGCGGCACGGCGCGGGCCATGGCCGAGCACGGCTGGTATGCCGTGACCTTGGACGCCCGCGGGCACGGCGACAGCGACTGGTCGCGCGAGGGACACTACGAGGCCACGCACTTCGCCGCCGACGTGGCCGAAGTGGTGCGGGCGCTGGGCAGGCCGCCGGTGCTGGTGGGCGCCTCGCTGGGCGGCATGACCAGCTTGGTGGCCGTGGGCGAGGGGCTGCTGAAGGCGCGCGCGCTGGTGCTCGTGGACATCACCCCCAAGATCGAGCGGGAAGGCGTGGACCGCATCCTGGCCTTCATGCAGGCCAACCTGGACGGCTTCGACAACGTGGAGCAGGCCGCCGACGCCGTGGCGGCCTACCGCCGGCATCGCTCGCGGCCCAAGGACGTCTCCGGCTTGCGCAAAAACCTGCGCCTGCGCAACGGGCGCTATTTCTGGCACTGGGACCCGGTGTTCATGTCCAGGCCGCGCGACACGGACGAACAACGCGAGGCGCGCCTGCGGGCGGCCGCGCGGCGCATCCGCGTGCCGGCGCTGCTGGTGCGCGGTCACAGCAGCGACGTGGTCAGCGCCGAAGGGGTGCGACAGTTCCTGGAGGATGTGCCCCATGCCCGCTGCATCGACGTCAGTGGCGCGGGACACATGGTCGCCGGCGACCGCAACGACGTGTTTACCGAGGCCGTGATGGGCTTTCTGGAAGAGACCCTGCCGGCCGCACGCTAGGAACGCCGCCGGGGCGTGGCGGGAACTCCCCCGCCTGCGCGGAATTGTTGTGATGTCCCGGCCCGGTCAGCCGTCACGGGACGCGACCCCTGCTCGCTTTGGCTCCCGCCATGGGCGGTCTGGGGTCGCGGCGGTGCCGCCCATGCGCGGCCGGGGCAAGCTGCGGACGATGTGGCGCCGCTCTAAGCGCCCAGCCAGAGCATGCCCAACGCCCGGGCCAGCAGCATGCCCGCGGCACTGCCCACGGCCAGGAGCAGGAAGGCCAGCAGCGTCCAGGTCTGGGCCGGCACCAGCTCGGCGGGCGTCTGGGCGTGCCGCAGCAGCCGCCGCGCGGCGGCCACGGCGTGGGGCAGGCCTGCCAGGCCCAGCCAGATCGTGGGCGGCAGCCCGGCCAGGGGCAGCAGCAGCAGCCACCCGTAGGTCACGGCCACCAGCAGCGCATAGGCGCGCGCCGCGGCGGGCAGACCCAGCCGCACCACCAGGGTGCGTTTGCCGGCCTGGGCATCGGCCCGGGCGTCCGGAAACTCGTTGATCCACAGGAAGGCCATCACGGCCAGCCCCAGGGGTACCGTGGCCAGCACCAGCGCCGGGGTCAGCGTGTGCCGCTGCACCAGGTACGTGCCGCAGGCGATCAGCGGGCCGTAGGCCAGGGCCACGGCCGCCTCGCCCCAGCCGCGATAGGACAGCTTGAGTGGCGGCGCATGGTAAAAGAACGCCAGTGCCGTGCCGGCCAGCCCGAACCACAGCGCGGCCGGCTCGCGCCAGATCACGATGGCCAGCCCGGCCAGGATCCCCAGCGCATAGAACGCGGCGGCGACAAAAGCGGTCTGCCGAGGCGTGAGCAGGCCGTCGACGATTACGCGCTTGCCGCCGGAAAATGGCGTGCGCTCGGCGGGCTGCAACGCGCGGTCGGTGCCGGAGTTCCAGTCCACGATCTCGCCGGAGGCGTTCTTGGCCGCCTCGAACGCGAAAATGCCCAGCACGGTCACGGCCAACCAGCCCCAGGCCAACTCGCCGTCGTGGGCGGCCAGCCCGGTGGCCAGGACCATGGAGGCCACGGATGCCAGGGTGATTTTGGGGTCTGCCAGGTGCCAGATGCCCTGGAACAGGTTCGGATGGGGGGCCTGTGCCCCGACGTGTACGGTCATGGCGGGCCTGCAGCGTTGGGCGGCCTTTATTCCGCCGTTGCGCTCATGTCCAGGCGGGCCCAGCATGCACGCGGCCCGCGGTTGGGGGACACGACGCGGGACGACCCCGCGCCGCGCGCGAGGAGCATCTGTGCTCATTATAGCTGACGGGGAGACGAAGGGGACGGCTGCCGCTCCCATGGCGGCCGGCGCGCGAACACAAAAAAAGCCCCCGCTGCACTTTCTGGGGCTGTGAAGGTTTGCTAAGGAAATTCGGCTGGGCGTTTCTTGGGGTTAACTCACTGTTTCGATAGGGCGAACGATGGGGGTTGAACCCACGACCCTCGGATCCACAATCCGATGCTCT
>JACQHH010000063.1 GCA_016199125.1 Candidatus Lambdaproteobacteria bacterium | reverse complement strand
CGGCCCCTGGTGGTCTCGGGCTCCTTCTGGATGCTGGGCGATGTGCTGGCCCTGCTCGACGCGGACGGTCCGTCCCGCCCGCCCACCTGAGCGGCGCCACCCCGTGCCGAGCCCCCGCGCGCAGCCGCCCGGCATCGCCGCGCCGCCCGGCCCCGGCCACACCCCCTACGCGAGCGAGCCATGGCCACGCCCTTCAGAATCGAAACGCCGGAGGCGGTGCTGCACGACCTGCGCGAGCGCCTGCGGCGCACCCGCTGGCCCGGCCAGGTGCAGGGCATCGGCTGGGCGCAGGGCAGCCCCCTGGAGGCCGTGCAGGCCATGGCCGCCTACTGGCTGGAGGGCTACGACTGGCGCGCCCACGAGGCCCAACTCAACGCGCTGCCCCACTTCCGCGCCGAGGTGGACGGTCAGGTGCTGCACTTCATCCACCTGCGCTCGACCCACGCCCAGGCCCGGCCGCTGCTGTTGCAGCACGGCTGGCCCGGCTCGTTCTACGAGTTCGTAAAGCTGCTGCCCCTGCTCACCCAGCCCGAGGCGCACGGCGGGACGCCCGCCGACGCGTTCCACGTGGTGGTGCCCTCGCTGCCGGGCTACACCTTCTCTCCGCCGCCGGCGGCCCCCGGCATGGGCACGCGGCGCATCGGCGGCCTGCTGCACCGGCTCATGCAGCAGGAACTGGGCTACGCGCGCTACGGGCTGCAAGGCGGGGACTGGGGGGCGGTGGTGACGAGCTGGATGGCCCAGGAGCAGCCGCAGCGCGTGCTGGGTCTGCACCTGAACATGCAGGGCGTGCGCGCCAAGACCGGCGGCGGCGCGCCGCCCCTGGACGAGGCCGAGCAGGCCTACCTGGCCGGCGCCCGCGCCAAGTTCCAGGAGGACATGGCCTACTATGCCATCCAGGGCACGCGCCCGCAGACCCTGGGCTATGGCCTGACCGATTCGCCCGCGGGCCTGCTGGGCTGGCTGCTGGAAAAATTCCGCGCCTGGACCGACTGCGGGGGCGAGCTGGAAAACGCGCTGACCCGCGACGAGTTCCTCACCAACCTCACGCTGTACTGGGTCACGGGGTGCATCGCCTCCTCCACGCGCCTGTACTACGAGCACGTCCACTCCCGGGACGACCAGTTGCCGCCGGGCGCCCGCGTGGAGACGCCCACGGGCTTCGCAAATTTTCCGGGGGAGATTTTCACGCCGCCGCGGCGCTGGGTGGAGCGTGCCTACAACGTGGTGCGTTGGACGGACATGCCGCGCGGGGGCCACTTTGCGGCCTTCGAGCAGCCGGCGCTGCTGGCCGGAGACTTGCGCGCCTTCTTTGCCGGCCTGCCCGCCTGAGCGCCACCGCGGCCCCAGGCACGGCCGGGGCCGGCCACGCCCCGTGCATCGCGGTCCAATGCTTCGGGGACGCGACGCTAGCAGGACGATTGCGGCAGGAGCGTGAAGGTGAACGTGGAGCCCTGGCCCTTGCGGCTGTCCACCCAGATGTTGCCGCCGTGCAGCCTGACGATCGAGCGGGCGATGGCCAGGCCCAGGCCGCTGCCCTCCGCCGCCCGGTCCGACGGGCGCGTGAACTTGTCGAACGCCGCGCGCACCTGAGCCTCGTCCATGCCGCGGCCGGTGTCGGTCACGCTGCACTGGATGCACTCCGGCCGGGCGGCGCAGTCGACCCTGATGCTGCCGCCCGGATCCGTGAACTTGATGGCGTTGGAGAGCAGGTTCTGGATCACCGATTCCACCTTGTCGCGATCCAGCAGATACGGCTGCTCGTCGCCGTCCACGTGCACGCTCAACTGGATGCGGCGCGATTCGATGAGCCCCACAAAATCGCTGACCACGGCGTTGAGCAATTCGGAGATTCTGGTGGGCGCGCAGTTCAGCGGCACGTCGCCGCTTTCCAGCTTGGCCAGCCCCAGAAAGCTGTTCACCTTGTCCAGCAGGCGATCGCCGGTGGACTGGATGCGCTCCACCAGGGTCGTGGCCTCGGTGGCCAGCCCGTTTTCCATGTCCTTGAGCAGGTGGGCATAGCCCACCATCACCGACAGGGGAGCGCGGATCTCGTGGGCGGCGACCATCATCAGTTCGTCCACTTCCAGCGCCCGGCGCAGAGGCCCCGCCGCCAGACCGAACAGCGTCGGGGAACCCCCCTCGCCGGGGATGCGTTCGCCGGCCGCGTCGTGAACCGTCAGCGGCGTGGCGCGCAACCGCCGCTGCAAGCCCACGTGCTCCCTGGCGCGGTGGACGGCCAGCAGGGTGTTCTCCCGCAGCAGCGGAGCGCGGATCAGCAGGAAGATGTCATCGCGCCCCAGCAACCTGGCCTTGTCCTCCTCGCACAGGCCGTCGTCGATCACCAGGCGCGAAACATCGCGCCGCGCGCGGCGGCAGTGCTCCTGCAGGGCCTGCCCCAGCGCATCGTCGCCGGTGATGAGCACATCGATCAGGGGATGGCTGGACAAGGCCGCGATGCCGGCCGCGAGCGTGTCGGCACAAAGCACCGCGTCGGGCCCCAGCAACGCCGTGAGCTCCCGCTGCATGCGCTCGTCCCCGTGGACGGCCAGCACTGTAATCTCCGACATTGAAGCACCGTTCTGTCACGGCGGTTGTGCTCGGCGCGGGAAACCGTTCAGCGCCCGCGCAGCGTGGGGGGACATCCCCCACTATGTGGCAATTCTATGCCTGAGCATGCAAAACCACGAGTTCCTGTTTGCCATCCGCGGCGCACGAAATTATCAACGTGCCTGTCGTCATGCTCGCACGGATTTCCGTGCGCCGGAGCAAGTCACGTTGACGCACCGCAGACCAATCCGGGACAGTTGGGTTCCCGTCAACGGGAACCTGAAGATGCGACAGATCGCTGGACCGGGATGCACAATTACGATACCAATATTCGCCAATTAAACAAAAATATCAGCAGTCTCGGCGCGGCAGGGCGGCGCGCTGCGCTCATCCTCGCCGCGGGGCGGCGTCAAGTGGGGCGGCCTGCGCCCCGTGCGCCGGGAACTCGTTTACGTGTCCGTGGCGCCATGTCATAATTTCTGGCGACAGGCGTCCTTCCCGCAGGCTGTCAGGGCGGCTCGCAACCGTCGCACCCCGCGCCCGCCGCCGGCCGGCCGTTGTCCAGGCCTGACGATACCGCGCCAGCCGGCGCCATGCTTCGTTGCACAGCCGCCCATGACCGCCCCGCCCACCCAGGTTACGACGATCGCGGTCGAGGCTTGGCGCGACGCCGTGCCGGGGCTGGTGCACGGCTTCACGGGGGGGATGGAGTCGGGGGCAGCCGGGCTGGACGCCAATGCCGTGCGCGCCCTGCTGGGGCCCGCGGCGCCCCCCGTCCTGCAGCTCGAGCAGCCCCATGGCACCCAGGTGCTGGACGCGCGCCGCGCGCCGTCTGTGCAAGGGGCCTCCGGTGGCCTGGCCCGCGGATTCGACGGAGCCTTCGGCGCCGCGGCGCGGCCGGTGGTGATCTGCATCCGCTCGGCCGACTGCATTCCGGTGCTGGCCCTGGACGACGAGTTGGGCGTCTATGCCGCGTTGCATGCGGGCTGGCGCGGGACGGCGCAGGGCATCCTGCCCAAGCTGCTGGCCACCTTGCGGGCCCAGGGCAGCACCCTGGGCCGCGTGCGCCTGGCGCTGGGCCCCGGAATTCAGGCGTGCTGCTTCGAGGTGCAGGCCGATTGCATCGCGGCCTTCGACGCCGGGGAGCTGGCTCATGCCCTGCACCGGCGCGCCGGACGGACCTTCATCGATCTGGCCGCGGTGCTGCGGGCACAGGCCCTGCGGGCCGGCGTGGACCCGGCGCGGATTTCCGACGTGGCGCTGTGTACGGCGTGCCATCTGGACCACACGGGTGAGCACCCCTTCGCAAGCTACCGCCGCAGCCGCCGCACAGGGGGAGACGCGGGCAGGCGCAATGTGAGCTTCATAGGGATCAACGCGTCAATGGCGCAAAATGATCCCCAGAACATGTAGAATCATGCGCCAACCCACGGCGGGCACGCCGTCGAACCTTCATCCCGCCCCACCCCACGCAGGTGGGGCGCCAGGAGCCGTACAGCCATGGACCTGATTTACGCCGGCAGCGTCAAGAACCTCTACCTGGACAGCGACCCCACGCAGGTATGGTTCGAGTTCACCGACGATTATTCCGTGTTCGACTGGGGCAAGATGCCCGACCCCATTCCGGGCAAGGGCGAAAACCTGGCGCGCCTGGGCGAGTGGTTCTTCAACAAGCTCACCGACCCCGCCGAATGGGCGGCGCTGGAGCTGTCCCAGCGCGACGAGCTGCGGCGCTGGCTGCCCATCACGCACCATTTCCTGCGCCGCGAGAGCAACCGCATCCTGGTCAAGCGCGTCTCCGTGCCCAAGCTGGCCCGGGCCACCGTGGGCGGCAACCTGGTCTACGACTACGGCTATGCCATCGAGCCGCGGCAGCTCATTCCGCTGGAGGTGATCTTCCGCTTCGGCGTGCCCAAGGGCTCCAGTCTGCTGGCGCGCAAGAGCTGGTATCCCTTCGACATTCACGAGGGGGCCGAGTTTCCCCAGCCGCTGATCGAGTTTTCCACCAAGCTGGAAACGCGCGACCGCATGCTCTCCTACCAGGAGGCGGCCATGGTGCTCAAGGCGCGGCCGGCGCTGCTGGCCGAGGTGCACGCCCGTACCAATGCCGTCGCGCTGTTCCTGCAGGGCCTCTTCCGCCGTGCCGGGCTCAAGCTGTGGGACGGCAAGCTGGAGTGGGCCTTCATCGACGGGGCCATCACGCTGGTGGACAGCATCGGCCCCGACGAACTGCGCGTGAGCGCAGGCGAGGCCGTGTTCAGCAAGCAGTTCCTGCGCGATTTCTACCTGGGCAGTCCCTGGGAGCAGGCGGTGCAGCAGGGCAAGGCCCTGGCCCACTCGCGCGGCAGCGCCGACTGGAAGGCCATCGTGCGCAACGAGCTGCAGGCCGCGCCCACGCCCCTCTCGCCCCAATACAAGGAGACCGCGCGCCTGCTCTACGAGGATTTCCGCACCATCCTGGTGGACGGGCAGAGCTGCAGCGGATTCGTCAGCGCGGTCTCCAAGCTCCCGCCGCCGCGATAGCGCCCGGGGCCGTGGGCGCCGACACATGCGCCGCGGGAGGAATTGCGCTAGAACCAGGACAGCGTGGCCGCGCGCGTGCAGCGCGCGTCCGCACCCATGCACCCCTGACCCACGTCGCCGCCCATCCGGCGGCCCCGGAGCCATGACCTCTGCCGACCCCATCCGCTATCCGGACAAGCCCGAGACCGTGTATTTCTTCGGCACGTGCCTGGTGGACAATTTCTATGCCCAGGCGGGGCTGGCGGCCGTGGAGCTGATCGAGCGCGAGGGCGTGCGCGTGATCTTCCCGCAGGGGCAGACCTGCTGCGGACAGCCCCCCTTCAACTCCGGCTACCGCGACGAGGCGCGCCGCGTGGCCCGGGCGCAGATGGCGCTGTTTCCGCGGCCCTTCCCGGTGGTGGTGCCTTCCGGCTCGTGCGGGGCCATGTTCCGCGTGCACTACGCCGAGCTCTTCGGCGGCCCGGACACCGCGGTGAGCGAGCAGGCCCAGGCCCGCGAATTCGCCGCACGCGTGTTCGAGTGGAGCGAATTCATGCACCACGTGCTGCGCGTGCGCTGGGAGGATCGCGGCCCGCCGGTGCGCGTGAGCTACCATCCCTCCTGCCACCTGCAGCGCGAGCTGGGGGTGCGCCGCGCGCCGCTGGCCCTGCTGGAGCAGCTCAGCGGCGTTACGCTGTGCCCGGTGGAGGATGCGGAGGAATGCTGCGGCTTCGGCGGCACGTTCGCCGTGAAGCAGGAGCCCATCTCCGCGGCCATGGTGGACGACAAGGCGCGCAAGATCGTCGCCGGCGGGGCCGAGGTGCTGGTGGCCTGCGATGCGGGCTGCCTGATGAACATCGGCGGCGCCCTGGCGCGCCAGGGCCCGGCTCCGCGGGTGCTGCCCCTGGCCCAATTCATCAAGGAGCGCGTGCATGAAGCCTGATGCGGGGCGCTTCAAGGTCGATGCCGCCCGGGCCACGCTCAACGCGACCCTGCGCCAGAACCTGAACCACACCCTGGGCCTGATCCGCGCCCGGCGCGACGCGGCCTTCGAGGCCCTGACCGCGCCGGAGGAGCTGCAGGAGATCGGCCAAGCCATCAAGCAGGAGAGTCTGGCTCGGCTGCCGGAGCTGCTGGAGCGGCTGGAAGACCGGCTCACGGCCCGCGGCATCCAGGTGCACTGGGCCGAGACGGCCGACGAGGCCAACGCGATCGTGCTGGAGATCGCCCGGCGCCGCGGCGTGCAGCTCGTGGTCAAGGGCAAGACCATGGTCTCCGAGGAGACCGAACTGAACCGCTTCCTGCAACGCCACGGCATCGAGGTGCTGGAGGCCGACCTGGGCGAGTACATCGTGCAACTGGCGCAGCAGCCCCCGTCGCACATCGTGGCGCCGGCCATCCACATGAACCGCCGCGAGATCGCCGACCTGTTCCACGAGAAGCTGGGCGAGCCCTACACCGTGGATATCGAGGCCATGACGGCCATGGCCCGCCGCGTGCTGCGCGAAAAGTTCAAGACCGCGGGCATGGGCGTGACGGGCGTCAACTTCGCCATCGCCGAAACCGGCACGCTGTGCCTGGTGGAAAACGAGGGCAACGGGCGCATGTGCACCACGGCCCCGCCGGTGCACGTGGCCATGATGGGGCTGGAAAAGGTCGTCGCCAACCTGTCTGACCTGCCCACGCTCAACCGCCTGCTCACCCGCTCGGCCACGGGGCAGGCGATCAGCACCTATTTCAACTGGATCTCCTCGCCCCGCCGCCGGGGGGAAAAGGACGGCCCCGAGGAAGTGCACGTGGTGATCCTGGACAACGGGCGCTCGTCGGTCTACAGCGACGGCGAGCTGCGCGACACGCTCGCCTGCCTGCGCTGCGGGGCCTGCCTGAACATCTGCCCGGTGTATGCGCGCATCGGGGGCCACGCCTACCGCGCGGTGTACATGGGGCCCATCGGCAAGATCCTCACGCCCCAGCTCGCCGGGCTGGAGACGGCCGGGCACCTGACGGGCGCTTCCACGCTGTGTGGTGCCTGCGCCGAGGTGTGCCCGGTGAAGATTCCCATTCCCGACCTGCTGCTGCGCCTGCGCCAGGAGGGCAGCCAGCCCACGGCGGCCGGGCGCGCGCTCTTCGGCCCCGGCGCGGGCAGCCAGCGCAAGCCGGCCGAGGCCATGCTGTGGAAGGGTTGGCAGGTGCTGCACGACCGCCCGGCTTACTATCGCGCGGCCACGGCGCTGGCCCGCGCGGCGGCGGCCCTGCTGCCCCGGCGCGCGGCATCCCTGAGCCCCTGGGGCCGGCGGCGCGAGCTGCCGGTGCCCGCGCGGGCGTCGCTGCACGCGCTGCTGCGCAACCGGCCCGGCGCCTGAGCGCGCCGCCGCAACCCCGCTGCCGTTTTTTGGATGCCGACCATGTCCGCGCGCGACAACATTCTCAACCGGCTGCGCATCGGCGCCCGCACGGCGTTTGCCCATCCCAACGCCACCACGGCCCGCGAAGCCGAATGGGCCGCCAAGCAGCCGCCCATCGGGGATCCGGCCCGGCGCTTCCTGGCCGAGATCGGGAAGGTGGGCACGTCCTACCTGCGCGTGCCCGACTGGACGGCCGTGCCCGACGCGGTGACCTCCTGGGTGCGCGAGTACGGCATCTCCAGCGTGATGACCGGCACCACGCCGGCGCTGGAGCCCTTGCGCGAGCACCTGCGCGCCCAGGGCGTCGACACGCGCATCCTGGCCGAGACTGCGGAAACCCAGCGCGAGGAGATCTTCAACACCGATTGCGGCATCACCACGGCCCGCGGGGCCATTGCCGACACGGGCTCGCTGCTGCTGATTCCCAGCGCGCAGGAGCCGCGGCTGCTCTCGCTGGCCATGCCGGTGCACATCGCCCTGCTGGAGCGGGCCAACCTGTTTCCCACGCTGGCGGACTACCTGGCCAACAACGAGTTCCGCAACCAGCCGCCGACCAACCTGGTGCTGGTCAGCGGCGCCTCACGCACGGCCGACATCGAACTCACCCTGACCGTGGGCGTGCACGGCCCCAAGGTGCTGCTGGTGGCGCTGATCGGGTAGCCCGGCCCCATTGAGAAAGCGACCCATGAAGGTGTACTACAACGCGCCCGAGCAGGGCTACGCGCCTCAGACCAGCTTTTTCCAAGGGCGCTTCACGCCCTGCCCCGAGGTCCCGGCCCGCACGCGCTCCATCCTGGCGGCGCTGGGGGCCCACGCCGAGTTCGAGCTGGCCGCGCCGCCGCCCCTGGAGGCCGCGCACCTGGCCGGCGTGCACGACGCGGGATACATCGAGACCCTGCGCGCGCTGTGCGGGCGGCTCAAGCCGGACGAGGCCTTCTACCCGTTCAACGCCCAGCCGCTGCCCCTGCTGCTGCGCTCGCCTTATGCGCGGGTGCGCATGGGCTACTACGCGCTGGACACCAGCACGCCCCTGCTGCCGCAGAGCTATGACATGGCGCTCTCCGCCGCGGCCGTGGCCGCCGCCGGGGCCGAGGCCATGCTGGCCGGGGCGCCGCTGGCCTATTGCCTGCTGCGCCCGCCGGGGCACCACGCCGGCCGGCGCTCCTACGGGGGCTACTGCATCCTCAACAACGCGGCGCTGGCGGCCCAGCGCCTGGCCGGCGCCGGGCGGGTGGCCATCCTGGACGTGGACTATCACCACGGCAACGGCACCCAGGACATCTTCTACGAGAGCGACGCGGTGCTTTACGTTTCCCTGCATTGCCGGCCCGAGGAGGCCTATCCCTACATCGCCGGGGCGGAGGAGGAGAGCGGCACGGGCCGCGGCGCGGGGTACAACCTGAACCTGCCCCTGCCCGGCGGCACCGACTGGGCGGCCTATGCGCCGGCCCTGGAGCGGGCGCTGGAGCGCATCGCCCGGGCGCGCCCGGCCCTGCTGGTGCTCAGCGCGGGCTTCGATACCCTGGCCGACGATCCCATCGGCAGCTTCGCCCTGCGCGTGCCGGACTTCGAGCCCATGGGCCGCATGATCGCCGCGCTGGGCCTGCCCACGCTGGTGGTGCAGGAGGGCGGCTACCACGTGCCCTCGCTGGGGCCGGCGGTGCTGGCCCTGTTCACGGGCCTGGGCCTGTTGCCGGCCGGGGGGGCGCGCCTCCATGCTTAGCCTGCGCCAGATCTGGATCCTGCTGTGGAAGGACATGCTGATCGACCTGCGGCGCATGGAGAACCTGATCGCCATGTTCTTCTTCGCCTTCCTGACCCTGCTCATCTTCAATTTCGCCTTCGGCGAGCGGGGCGGCGTGAGCTTCCGCTACACCAGCCGCGTGCAGGAGCGCCTGGTGGCCGGGGGCATTCCGGCCGACGTGCTGGCGCCCCTGGCGCCCCTGCTGGGCGTGACGCACGGCTCCCAGCAGGCCTTCCTGCACGCCGTGGAGCGCTTGCAGGCGCCGCTGAGCAACCCCCAGCGCATCGCCCTGGTGCAGGCCAGCCGGGTCAACTTCATCCAGAACGTGGCCGCGGGCCTGTTCTGGATCACCTTCCTGCTGGCCGGGCTGCTGGGCCTGGACAAATCGTTCAGCCAGGAAAAGGAGCACGGCTGCATGGACGGGCTGCTGCTCACGCCCGTGCCGCGGGGGCTGGTGTACCTAGGCAAGATGTCCAGCAACGCCCTGTTCCTGGCCGTGATCACGGTGATCCTGGTGCCCCTCTTCGCGCTGCTGTTCCAGCTCGACCTGCACGGGCTGTGGGCGCGTCTGGCGTTGATCGCCGTGGGCGGCATCGTAGGCTTCACGGCCCTGGGCACCCTGCTGGGCGGCGTCACCACCAGCCTGCGCGGCAAGGAGGTGCTGCTGCCGCTGCTGCTGTTTCCGCTGATGGTGCCGGTGCTGCTGGTGGTGGTGCACCTGACCGACGTGGTGCTGCAAGGGGGGGCGATCTCGCAGAACCTGGGCTGGCTGCAACTGCTGGCCGCCTTCGACGGTGTGTTTCTCGTTGCCTCCTACCTGGTGTTCGACTACGTGATGGAAGCCTGACGCCGCCCGCGCCAGGCCATCGATCGCGCATCCCGGCCCCCAAGCATGCACTCCGGCCCCCGACCCCTCATGGCTGAGCCCCCCATGACCGATCATCCCCCCGACACCCCGCCCCCGGCGCGCCCGCCCCGCCAAGGCATGCCGGCCGCGGGGTTGCGCCTGTTCCTGGCCCGGTCGCTGCGTCGCGACACGGTGCTGCGAGCCACGCGCGTGGCCCTGGTGATCACGCCCATCCTGACCGTGTTCAACCACTTCGGGGAAATCCGCGCGCTGGAGCTGGGACCGTCCTTCTGGACCCAGGTGCTGCTCACCTTCTGCGTGCCCTACTGCGTGTCCACCTACTCCTCGGCCATGGCGGCCATGGCCGAGCAGCGCAGTGCCGGCCGGCATGAATCCTGAGCCGCGCACCGGGCTCCGCCGCGTGTCCACCCGCCACCGCTCCACCCGCCCATGCCCGAGCATCCCACTCCCCCTCCCGCGCTGACCCTGCCGGCCCTGCAGGCCTACGTGCGCGAGATGGTGCGCGCGCGGGGCTTTACCACGGAACTCAACGAGATCTTCATCCTGCTCACCGAGGAGGTGGGCGAGCTGGCGCGCGAATTCAAGCACGAGGCGTTCTACCCGGAGCGGCACGACGCCCAGAACCTGGGCTTCGAGCTGGTGGACATCCTGCTCTACCTGCTGGACCTGGCCAACGGCTTCGGCGTGGACCTGATGACGCTCTGGCCGCGGCACGAGCAGGACAATGACCGGCGCTTCGGCGTCGCCGTCCGGGACGCGCCGGCCGTGCAGCCCGGCTTCACGCTGAACGCGCTGGTGGCCCACGCCGAGGCCAAGCGCCGCCAGCGCGGCTTCGCGGACACGGACGAACGCCTGCTGATCCTGCTCATGGAGGAGCTGGGCGAAATAGCCCGCGAACTGCGCAGGCATTGGCGCGGGCGCGCCGCGCCGGAGCGCATGGGGGCGGAAATCATCGATGCGCTGAGCTACCTGTTGCGCCTGGCCCATGGCCGCGGCGTGGACCTGGAGACGGCCCTGCGCGGCAAGGAAGCCCGCAACGCCCAACGCACCTGGGACTTCTGAGCCCCGCCGCGCGATGCCGGCCGGGCCCGGTTTCCCGCGAGGGAGGTGGCGCTACGGGCCGCTCCGGCGTCCCGGGGCCGATTTCGCTATACCGCAAGGCCCGCGTTGTCGGCTATCATAGGGATTGGGGTTTGCCGCCGCCGGGCAGACGGAGCGCCGGCGCATCACGGCGGACGTTGCAGCGTCCGCTCCGCGGCGGATAGGCGCCCATGGCGGCGCGACACACCCCGTGCATTTACCGCGCTGCCGGCGGTCGCGTCCCCGGACGCCCTGCCGGGCAGCGCAGCGCTCACGACGGCGCGCCGGAACCCTGCACGCCCCGGCGCCGGATTTGTGACGACCGCGAGCCCCGACCGACGAGGGCATCGCGCGACCCTGACAGCAACAGCAAGGAGACCTGATGAGATCACCCATGCGTGTGGCCATTACCGGCGCTGCAGGCCAACTGGCCTACAGCCTTATTTTCCGCGTTGCCTCGGGCGAGGTGTTCGGTGCGGATCAGCCGCTGGAGCTGCGGCTGCTGGAGATCACGCCCGCCATGGGCGCATTGAACGGCGTGGCCATGGAGCTGGACGATTGCGCCTATCCCCTGGTGCGCAAGATCGACCTCAGCGACAAGGCCGCCGAATCCTTCGACGGCATCAACTGGGGCCTGCTGGTGGGCAGCAAGCCACGCGGCAAGGGCATGGAACGCGGCGATCTGCTCAAGGACAACGGGCGCATCTTCGTGGAACAGGGCAAGGCCCTGGAGCGGGCCGCCAAGGACATCCGCATCCTGGTGGTGGGCAACCCGGCCAACACCAACTGCCTGATCGCCATGAACAACGCCCGCGCGGTGCCCCGCAACCGCTTCGCGGCCATGACGCGCCTGGATCACAACCGTGCCGTGGCCCAACTGGCCCGCAAGGCCGGCAAGGAGATGAGCGCCGTCACCAGAATGACCATCTGGGGCAACCACAGCGCCACGCAGTTCCCGGACTTCTTCAATGCCCGCATCGACGGCAAGCCCGTGACGAATGTCATCTCCGACCACGCGTGGCTGGAAGGAGCGTTCATCGCCACCGTGCAGAAGCGCGGCGCGGCCATCATCGAGGCGCGCGGCCTGTCCTCGGCGGCGTCGGCGGCCAACGCGGCCATCGATCACGTCAAATCCATGCGCGGCACCACGCCCAAGGACGACTGGTTCAGTGCCGGCGTCTGCTCCGACGGCAGCTATGGCGTCCCGGAAGGGCTGATCAGCTCGTTCCCCCTGCGCGCCAATGGCAAGGACTGGGAGATCGTGAAGGGCCTGGAGATCAACGAGTTCTCCCGCAAACGCATCGACGCGTCGGTGGCCGAGTTGCAGGAAGAGCGGCAAATCACCAAGGACATGCAGGGCTAGGGCGCGCTGCGGACGCGCGCCCCTGCGCAGGCTTGCGGCGGAACCGCGCACGGCATGCCCGCCGCGGGCGCCTCAGGGGGGCGCAGCATGGCCCGCCGCCGCATCCGCCCCAAAGGGGCGCCATGCGGACGCGAACCATCGTGCGGGTCTTCAGCGTGAGCCGCTGCCTACGGCTTGAGCCCGGTCGTCCGCCCGGATGGCGGGGCGGGCCGGGGCGTGACGCTAGCCGGCGGAGGACTTCAACTTCGGTGCGGATTTGGCAATCAACTTGCCGGCTTGTGCTTCGGAAATCTGCTTGGCGACGGATATTTCGGAGATCAGCATGCGCTCGACCTGGATCAGGATCTTCCGCTCCGTGAAGGAGAGGCCCTTCTTCCCTTGCAGCGAACGCAGGTAGCGGTAAATTTCAGCGATTTCGAGGGGGTCTCCGGACTTCAACTGTTCGAGGGTCTTCTTGCGCCAACGGTGCCACTGCTGCGGTTTGGGGACAATCTTGGTGTCGTTGATGTGTGCCAGTAACGCGTCGACGTCCTTGGGGCTCATGACCTTGCGCAGCCCATTTTCCGTGGCCCGTTGGACGGGCACCAGGATTTCCATTTGCTTGATGGGAAACGCGAGCCGGTAGAAACTGAGACAGGCGCCGTCGACCTGCTTTTCGGTGACCTCGGCGATGGTGCCCAGGCCGAACTGCGGATAGATTACCTTCTCTCCAAGCTCAAACATGCCACCCTCCACACAATTCCCGGGGAACGGGATCGGAACCGAGTAAACTGCCGACACGCGATCGTGTCGATCGCCAACGACTATTCCGAACCCCTCGGCTTACCTGCCAATACTGCCGTCCCCTTCCCTGTGTTGGAGGATCGGACTGCCTGCGGCACCCAACTATAGTTCCATCGGCCATGAAAACTCAAGGGCCAATGCGGATTCGCACACCCGCCAAGATCAACACGGTTTTGCACGTGCTGGCACGGCGCCCGGACGGCTATCACGACCTGTTCCTGACCTATGTGCCGGTCTCGCTTTACGACGAAATCGCCTTTGAATTGGGGGCCCCGCCAGGCATCGAGCTGACGGTGGCAGGCGCCGCGCTCCCCGCCGCGCCGCGGGACAACCTGGTGCATCGCGCCGCGGCGGCGTTTTACGCCCGCTGCGGTCTGGCGCCCGCGCTGCGCCTGCGCCTGCTCAAGCGCATTCCCTTTGCCGCGGGCCTGGGGGGAGGCAGCGGCAACGCGGCCGGCACGCTGCGCGCCCTGAACCACCTGCACGGCGCGCCCTTGGCGCCGCAGGCCTTGGCCGGGCTGGCGCGCGAGCTGGGCGCCGACGTGCCTTTCTTCCTGCACCCGCGGCCCATGCTGGCCCGAGGCATCGGCGACGAGCTGACGCCCTGGGGCGATCTGCCGCCCTGGCCGCTGCTGATCGTCAAGCCCGATGTGGCCATCGCCACAGCCGCGGCCTACGGACTGGTGCGGCCCCGGGCCCGGCCCGATGTCCCGCCGCCGGGCCGCGACCTGGCCGGCGTGCTGGCGCACCTGGACAACGATTTCGAGCCGGCGCTGTTTCCGGTACATCCGCTGCTGGCGCGCATCAAGGCCGCCCTGCTGGCGGTGGGCGCGGCGGGGGCGCTGCTCAGCGGGTCGGGCTCGGCCGTGTTCGGGCTGTTCACCGACGAGCACGCCCGCGACCGCGCCGCCGCCCGGCTTGCCCCGCAGGGGTTGGGCCTGCTGCTGCCCTGCGCGGTGCTCTCCCGCCACGCCTACCTGCCCGCCGGGGCCGCGGCGCCGTGACCCTCCGGCCGCGTCAATCCAGCACCTGCCCCGCGGGGGTGACGAGCAGGGTCTCGGGCAGCGCGGCCTTGAGCGCCGCCGCCTCGTCCTCGCCGAGGGTCGTCACGCCGCGCAGGTTGAGCACCGACAGCGGCGCGGAGGCCGTGCCCAGCGCCGCCCGCGTGGCGGCGTCCAGGGGATTGCGGACCAGCGACAGGCGGTGCAGCCGCCCCAGGCCGAGCAGCGGCGTGGCATCGCGCACCGCGTTGCCGTCCAGGGACAGCGCCTGCAACCTGCCCAACGCCGACAGCGGCGCCACGTCGTCGATGGCGTTGCCGCTGAAGTCCGCCCGCAGCAGGCTCGTAACCGCCTCCAGGCCCTGCAGCGAGACGATGCCGCGGCCGGGGCAAGCCAGCTCGCGCAAGGTGTCGCCCTGGGCTCTCCGATGGTCCAGCAGGCATTGCCGCAGGGCCGCATCGGCCACCCCGCCCGCGGGCTCGGTCACGGCCTCCACCGTGTAGCCGCCGGCCGACCCATCCCCGCGCAGCAGCAAGCGGTAGCGGCCGGCCGGCGCGGCCACGGCCAACTCCAGGTCCGCCACGCCTGCCGGGCCGGCGTCCGCCGCCGCCCACACCCGGCCCCGCGCATCCACCAGCTCTGCGGCCAGGGGCAGCCCGGCGGAGACGGAGACTGTGACGAGCAGAGGCGTCGCATCCGCCGTGAGCACCTCGTGCACGCGCACCGTTTCGTCGGCGGCAAAGCTGCCGCTCAGGCTGCCGGGCCAGGCGTCGCCGCCCGTGCCGCCGCGCGCGGCATAGGGCCACAGGGGGCCGATACTTGTGCCGTCACCGGCTGCGGGCGTCAGCACGAGGCTCGCCGCTCCCGGCCCCGCCTGAAGCCGCGCCAGCAGCGAGCGCCCGGCGCCGCTGCCCAGGCCCAGGGGATCGCCCTCGGCGGCGGCGATCCGGGGCGCGGTGAGCAGCGTGCCGGTCGGACGCTGGCCGGCGGCCGTCAGGGCATCCTCGTCCAGGGGCAGCAGCGCCAAGGACTGCGCCGCGGCCGGCGCCGCCCCGGCCCACAGGCTTGCGCCCTCCGGCAACGTCAGCGTCGCGTCGGGCACCTGGCCCCCGGCCAGCGCCTCCTCCAGCAGCGCCGCGACCAGTGCGCGGCCCGCGATGCGCCCACTGCACGCGCTGCCCGCCAGGGAATGCACGCCCACCGCCAGCACGAGGGCGTCCGAGCCGGGCGGGGAGAAATACGGCAGATCGCCGGCCAGCGGATTGGCATCCAGGCTGCCCGTCTGCAGTGACACGCCGGCGGCGGTGAGAAAATCGCCGCTGGTGTAGAGCACGAATTTGCAGGGCGCCGTGCCAGTGCCGGGAATGGCCAAAAAGGCGATGCGCACGGCGGCGGCGATGTTGAGCAGCAACCGGACTTCCAGCACGTCGCCCGGCGGCAGCGTGGCGGGCGTGCGGTAGACCTGGCCCGGCAGATCGACGACACTGATGCCGCTGCCGGCGGCCAGGTCGCGCCCCGGGTCGCCGCCGCGGGCATGGTACAGGGGTGTCTGCCCGGCCAGCGCATCGTCCAGCAGCCACAGGCGCAGCGCGCCATCGGTGCCCCGCAGCGCCGCCAGACGCGCCGTGCGGGCTGCATCGACGCCCAGGATCAACGTGCCCTCCAGCGCGGGATCGGGCTCGCTTTCCAACTGCACCGCGTCGGGCGTCAGCCCGCCGCCGGCCAGCAGGGCCGCCAGGGGCAGCGGGGTCTGCCGCACCCCCGCCCAGCCGGCGCAGTAGGCGCGGGCCGCGGTGCTGTTGGCCGCCACGGGCGCGAAGCGCACCGTCGCCGCCCGGTTGCCGTCAACGCGGGCGGGCCCCTGGTACGTCCCGATCACTTGGCCGCGCCAGGTCAGGCCGCCCACGGCCAGCCGCACACCCAGGGCAAAGCCGCCGTCGTCCTGCAAGGCCAGGTGCTGCGCGCAGCCGCCGGCCAGCATCTGCCAGCCCCCGGCCAGCGCGGCGCTGCGTTGGGCCGCGGGCGGGTCGCCGGTGCAGGCGGTCAGTCCCGCGGCGAGCCCGGCCAGCAGGGCCGCCGCCCAGACCCCGCGCCGCGCCGCCGCCCACCCCCGTCCGCTGTTGTGCGCGATCCCGCCCATGGCGCTTGCGCCCCCCGGAAGCCCGGCACACGGCCTAGAAGTGCAGTCCCCAGCCCAGCATCAGGCGCAGGGTCTGCAATGTGACGCCGGCCCGCGGCGACGCCAGGCCGGCCACGGGGTGCAGGCGCACCGCGGCGGCCGATCCGGCCCGATACGCCAGCCCCGCCGAAAGCGCGCCGTTGTGCAGCGGCCAGTAATAGCCCAACCCCAGCGTGGACGTGTCCAGACGCGTGAACAGGCCGTCGCCGCCGGACACGGGCGATTCGTCCACGGACAGGCCCGCCAGCAGCGTGCCGGGCCGCGGGCCGCCCAGGGCGATGCCCAGGGCATAGTGCGTCACGGCGCGGCGCCCGGTGACGATGGCGGGAAAGGT
>JACQHH010000062.1 GCA_016199125.1 Candidatus Lambdaproteobacteria bacterium | reverse complement strand
CGCTCAGGCATCGCGAAAATCCGCGTCGCCCAGCTCGTCGTTGGCCATCGCGCCGCGAGTCGCCTCGGCCGTGATGGTGCGGCGCAGCGTGCCGGGCCTGGGCTTTTCGACCCCGTCGCCATTGCCGGCCCCGGCGCGGGCTCCGCGGCCATTGCCGGCTCCTCCGCCGCGTCGTGGCGGTTCGTGAGGCTGCTCCTGCTCCTCCTGCTCCTCGTGTGCTTCGCGATCGGGATGCGGCAGGGCGGCGACGCTGCGGTGCTCGATGCGGCGCAGATCGCCCGACTCCACTCCCACGATGCGCGCCAGATCGGCCACCATGGTGTCCAGGTCGGCGGCCTGGGCCGAAAGCATTTCGGCGGACGAGGCCGTCTCCTCCGACGTGGACGCGTTGGCCTGGGTCACCTTGTCCATTTCGCTGAGGGCGATGTTGATCTGCTCCACGCCCTGGGCCTGCTCGTTGCTGGCCGCGGCCACCTCGCGGATCAGGTCCGAAACCTTCTTGATGGCGCCGTTGATGCGCTCCAGCACGGATCCCACCTCGGAGGTGACCTTCACGCCCAGCTCGGCCTTGGTGCGCGACTCCTCGATCAGGTTGCTGGTGTCGCGGGCGGCATCGGCGCTGCGCTGGGCCAGGTTGCGCACTTCCTCGGCCACCACCGCAAAGCCCTTGCCCGCGTCGCCGGCCCGCGCCGCCTCGACGGCCGCGTTCAGTGCCAGGAGATTGGTCTGAAAGGCGATTTCGTCGATGTTCTTCACGATCTTGGCGGTCTCGTCCGAGGACTCCTTGATCTCATCGATGGCGCTGCTCATGCGCAGCATGGCCTCGCGGCCCTGGTCGGCGAACTTGGCCGCTTCCCCGGCCAGGTTTTCAGCCTGCTGGGCGCTGTTGGCATTCTGGGCGGTCATCGACGAGAGCTCTTCCAGGGTGGCCGAGGTCTCCTCCAGGCTGGCCGCCTGCTGCGAAGCGCCCGAGGCCATGCTCTGGCTGGATTCGGAGATCTGGTGCGAGGCCGTGGACAGGTCGTTGCTGGCCGTGGTGACCCCTCCGATCACGGCGGTCAACCCTTTGAGGGGCCCGCGCACGACAAAGAAGGCCAGCAGTACGGCAACGGTGGTGAAGACCAGCGCCGCGAGCACGATGTTCAGGGTGGCCTTGTTGGTCGCCGCATCCACCGGGGACAGGGAGGAGATAATGGCGAAGGCGCCGCGCAGGTCGCCGTCGCGCATGTTCTCCATCTCATACCCCAGCACGTCCTTGCCGTTGCCCCAGGGGCTTTCCGCAGGATTACCATGGCAGCTCAGACAGCCCTGGCTTTCGCTCAGGTACACCGGGCGAATCACCGAGATGGTGTTTGCGCTCTTGTCGATGTGCACCACCTGCGCCCGGTCGGTCTTGAAGCGCTGCAAGAGCGCCAGCTCGGGAGCGGTAGCATCGTTGTCCTTGTTGCGCGCATTGGTGGCGAACACGCGGAACGTATAGTGATCGTCGGCGGCGCGATCGTTGCCCAGCTTGAACGAGGCGAAGACCGGCACGGCGTTCAGAATGCGCTTCTTGACGTCCGCCGGCAGCTTGCCGTCCGGATATTGCCGCACGACCTCGCCGATCAGGCCGCGCAGCACGTCCATGTTGGCCACGTACCCGCGCCCCACGTCCAGGCGGGAAAGCAATGCGGCGGATTTGTCGACCAGCGCCCGTTCGCCATCGAGTCTCACGAGGATGCGCGCGGTGACGACGGCCGAGACCGCTACCACGAGGCATGAGGCGACGATGGTGAACAGAATGCGATTACGAAAACTGAGTTTCATGGGACGATCTCCGGATGACGGGGTCGGCTGCACCGGCTGAGGATGACCGGCGCACAGCGTGCTGTTTGGCGCTGCGACTCGTAGTTCCCGATCGATCCGCCGGCCTTCCTGTTTCCTTAAAACGATAGTTCAGGCAAAAAGTTGCTTAAACCTAATATGACGCTGTGAGCCAAGACCGCGGAGCCTGCCGCCGGGCCATGCTCAGGGGGGTGGCTGACGGCTGAGACCAAGGCCGGCGGCTGGCCATCGGCACGCTGCGCTGCGATGTTTGATAAATTAGCAAGCTATAACAAATATATACGTCTTGGTGGGCGTCTGGGCCGATCAGGTGTAGGGGGGAGCGCAGCGCGTTGCCGGAGGGACGGCGGTCGGGGCATGGACCGCACCCCGCCCTTGACCGCAGCCGGACGCAGCGGCGATGCGCTATCTGCGATATCAAGGAGCCGGCGCGGCCTCGCCGGTCACCCGCGGCCCTGACGGTTCACGGAAAGCGGGGGCAGAGTAGCTGGTACCCGGGGGAGTGGGAGTTGCGGGCCGGAAGCGGCCCGTCACTCCCGTGCGGGCTCGCGGTGGATGATCATAATCAGGGCGGGAGAGACCACCAGGTCCGCCAACAGCGCGATGGCCAAGGCCAGGCCCGTGAGCAGCCCGAAATTGAACAGGTTGTTCATGCTGGCGAACATGAACAGCCAGAAGCCCGCCACCAGGACGAGGGTGGTGACCACCATGGCCCGGCCCGTGGAGAGCAGGGTCGCGTGCACCGCCGCCTTGGCGTTGCCCGTCGCCAGATGGTAGCGGCGGAAGTTGTGGAAGAAGTGGATCGTGTCGTCCACGGCCAGCCCCAGGGCGATGCTGCCGGTGAGCAGCGTGAAGGCGTCCATGGGAATGCCCACCCAGCCCATGAAGCCCAGCGTGAGCGCGATGGGCGCGAGGTTGGGCACCATGCTCAACAGGCCGATGCGCACGCTGCCGATGAGCAGGATCATGAGCAGGCTGATTACGATCAGCGCGATCAGGTAGCTGCTTTCCATGCTGGAGCGCAGGTTGTCGATGGATTTGGCCAGCAGCACCGTGATGCCCGTCACGGTCACCTGCCCGCTCGCGCCCAGCAGCGATTCGGCTTTCGTGCGCAACTGGTCGATGGTGCCCACCATCTTGGTGGCGTCATCCCAGGGGATCTTGACCGTCATGCGGGCCTTGCTGAACAGCGAGTCGACCAGGTCCTCCAGGTCGTCCGAGCCGCTGTTTTCGAAGAGCAGCAGTTCCTGGGCGATCAGCTCCCGGTCGGTGGGAATGCGATAGTAGGCCGGGTCGTTCTCGTGGAGCGCCTGGTTGATCTCCTTGAGCAGATCGACCAGGGACCAGACCTTGCCCACCGCCGGTTGCCCGTCGGCATTCTTGATCGTCAGCGCATAGCGCCCCAGCTCATCCAGACCGGCCATGAGCTGCGGATCGTAGAGCCCGTTCTCCTTGCCGGTGTCCACCACGGCCTCGATGGTCACCGAGCCCTTCAGGTCGCGGTCGATGACCTTGGTGGCCCGATACACGCCGCTGCTCTGGGGAAACCAGCCCACCGGATTGTGCGAAAAGCGCAGGCGCGTCACCCCGGCCAGGGCCCCCAGCACCAGCACGGCTGTGACGATCAGCACCCCCTTCCAGTGTCGCGTGGCGAAGTCGCCCAAGGCCGCCAGCCCGCGGTCCAGCAGCGGCGGCTTGGAGCGCTGGGCCGGGGGGGTGTGGCGGCGCAGGGGAATCAGCGCGATCAGCGCCGGCAGCAGCGCCACGGTGAACACCAGCGAGAGCATGACCCCACCCGCGGCCACGATGCCCAGATCGGCCACCGGCGCCATCGCGGCGGTGGCGAAGGAGGCCAGCCCGGCCGCGGTGGTGACGCTGGTCATGACGATGGGCAGGCCTGAATGGCCCAGGGCATAGACGATGGATGCACGGCGGTCGCCCTGCTCGTCGAAGCGCCGGTAGAAGATGGCCAGCATGTGCACCGAGGCCCCGATGCCCACCGCCAGCAGAAACGAGGGCAGGATGGTGGTGGGCACCTTGAACGCCACGCCGGCCAGGGCCATCACGCCCACGGTGGAGACAATGCTCAGCAGCACGGTCAGCAGCGGCAGCACCACTCCCGACACGCGCCGGAACAGCAGTGCAAGCATGATGGCGATGGCCAGGATGGCCAGCAGCATGAAGCGGCGCATGTCCTGCTGCATGTGGCGCTTGAGGAAGTCCGTCACGGCGGGCGAGCCGGCCACATGGAGCGTGAAGTCGGGCCCCTGGAAGCGGGCCGCGACGGACTCGATGCCCTGCACCACGGCGCTGTTTTCGGCGTCGGTGAGATAGAGTCGCCCGGAGGCCGAGTGCGTATTGTCAGCACCGCCGGCCGAGCCCTGGCCGTTGGCGCCGGCACTTCCCGCGGCCGGCGCAAAGCCGCTGCCCGCATTCGTGTCGAAATTGTCCAGGCCCGGCTCCTCTGCGCCGTCGCCGCCCTGCGCCGAATACGTCTCCGTGCGCACCACCATGGTGGTCAGGCGGCCGTCCTCGGAAATGAGCTGGTTGAGATAGAGCGGATTGGACATCACCCGCTCGCGCAGCCGCGCCAGATCGGCATCGTTCCGGGGCGGGTGCTCCAGCAGATCCTCCACGATCAGCTCGTCCCGCTGCCCGCGCGTGTTGCGGGCATTGACCATGGACGTCACCTCCTTGACGTGAGGCACCTCCGCCTCGATGGCCCCGTGCAGCGCGGTGAGCTGCTTGAGCATGGGCAGGCTGAAGAGATGATCCGATTCCACCGCGATGATGATCACCTCGTCGCGGCCGAACTGTTCCCGGAACTCGTTGTAGTGCTGGATCGTCGGGTCGCTGGGGCGGAAGAAGCCCTCGGTGGAAGGGTCGAAGGTGAGCCGCGGGGCCTGGGTCGCCAGTGCCGCCACGAGCACGATAAACAGCGCCAGCACCAGCAGCGGATGGGACGTGATCCAGTGGCCCATGGCCGTGAAGCGGGCCTCGATGCGTTCACGCAATATTGCCATGCGGCATCCTCGCGGCGCGCAGCGCATGAACCGCGGCGCGTTGCGCAATGTGGGGTGGTGGGGACGGCCGAATGGGCGTTGTCTGGGCGCCTGGCCGAGTCATGCAGGTTCGACTTTTTTTACCTTTGAATCCAATCTTGCTATGCAGCGAGGGCGAACGCACCCAAATTCTGCAAGGAGAAGCGCATGCCCAAGTACCTCGAGATCGAGACCAAGGATCACATCGGCCGGCTGACGATCAACCGTCCGGAGGTGATGAACGCACTGAGTCCGGAAGTGATGCGCGAAATCATGGAGTCCATGCAGGCCCTGGAGGCGGACGAGGACGTGCAGGTGATCGTGATTACGGGGCGGGGGCGGGGATTTTCCTCCGGGGGCGACAAGCAGTTTCTGCAATCGATCCTCAACAAGCAGGCCTTCGAGATCAAGGACACGGTCTACACGTACTTCGCCGGGGGCATCAAGGCGGTCAAGCTCTGCCGCAAGCCCACCATTGCCGCCGTGAACGGGCCGGCCGTGGCCGCCGGTTGCGAGCTGGCCCTGGCCTGCGACTTCCGCATCGCGGGGGAATCGGCCACCTTCATCGAGGCCTGGGTCAACCTGGGGCTGATCGCGCCGCTGGGCGGCATGCTGCTGCTGCCGCGCATGATCGGGCTCACCCGGGCCACGGAGATGCTCATGCTGGGCACGCCCATCGAGGCCGTCGAAGCCGAGCGCATCGGGCTGGTGAATCGCGTGGTGGGTGATGGCGAGCTGGAAAGCGCCACCAACAAGTTCGCGCGGCAGCTCATCAACGGTCCGCGGCTGGCCTACACCGCGATCAAGGAGGGCCTGCGGCGCGGCATGGAATCGTCTCTGGCGGCCGAATGGGAGCACAACGTGTACACTCAGGCCATGCTGCTGGGTACGGAGGACTTCAAGGAATCGGTGCGGGCGCTCAAGGAAAAGCGCCGGCCAGTGTACCAGGGCAAGTGATCTCGCGCGGCGCGCAAGGCGCCCGGTCGCATGGCGCCGCGGAAGGGGGCGGGGAATGAAGCTGGTTTCGTGGAACGTCAACGGCATCCGCGCCGTGCTCAAGAAGGGCTTCCTGGACTATCTGCGCGCCGAGTCGCCGGACATCCTGTGCGTGCAGGAAACCAAGGCCTGGCCTGAGCAGGTGGAGCTGGAGTTGCCGGGCTATCAGCAGTTCTGGGACAGCGCGCAGAAGAAAGGCTATTCGGGCACGGCCGTGTTTTCGCGCCGGCAACCGCAGCGGGTGCGCTATGGACTGGGGCAGCCCCAGCACGACGCCGAGGGACGCGTGATCACGCTCACCTTCCCCGGGTTCCACCTGGTCAACGTGTACACGCCCAACGCCCGGCGCGACCTGGAGCGGCTGGACTACCGCACACAGGAATGGGACGTGGATTTCCTCAATTATCTGAAAGAATTGGAGAGCGAGAAGCCCGTGGTGTTCTGCGGCGATCTGAACGTGGCGCACAAGGAGATCGACTTGGCCAACCCCAAGTCCAACGAGAAAAACGCCGGATTCACGCCCCAGGAGCGCCGCAGCTTCGACAACCTGGTTGAGGCGGGATTCGTGGACACCTTCCGCATGTTCACCGCGGAAGGCGGTCATTACACCTGGTGGAGCATGATGGGCCGGGCCCGCGAGAAGAACATCGGGTGGCGCCTGGACTATTTCTGCGTGTCCCAGTCGATCAAGCGCCACGTGCGCACTTCGCAGATCCAGCCCCAGGTCACGGGCTCGGACCACTGCCCCATCGTGATGCACCTGGAGGGACTGGAGAAGTAGGGCCCCGTGCTGGCCGGCCATTCAGCCCTTGATGAACACCTTTTCCTCGCTGACCCAACCCGCCGTGCGGCTGAGATCGACGAAGTTGGCCTCGTCCTCGCGCAGCTTGCGCCCAGCCTCGCGGCCCGCGGGCGTGGAAAACCCCTGCTCCAGGCTTTCCAGGCTGTCGTACCAGGTCTCGGCGATGCCGTCGAAGGGCTCCATGGTGCCGCGCGTCTTGCGAATTACGTCGTTGAGGGGATGATCCAGCGTGTGCAACTGCACGTAGCGCCGGATGTTCAGCACTTTGGCATAGGACTTGGCCAGCTCGGCGTGATGGCCACTCCAGTAAGTCAGGAACTCCTGCCGGGACATGCCCGGCTTTCTGCGCATGCAAAAGGTGAATTTGACCATGGTCAAGACTCCCGGAAATACGGGTTGAGGCCAAGCAATGGAGGGCTGACCGGGCCCGCGGCTCCGGGCGGCCCATCCTATCGCGCGTGTGAAAGGCTTGTAGCATCATGCGCCGCGGATGGCACCCACCGCATGCGGAAGGTCCGGCCGTCACCTTGCGTGGGGGAACGGACAAGCGACTTCAGGGGCGGTTGCGCCGGAACACGAACTCGTTGTTGCCCAGGCGGCCGCCGACGGTGCGCAGGTGCTCCCGCACTTGGCGGTACAAGCGAAAAACGGCCGCGGGCGACGGCCACCCGCGGCGCATGCGCAGGCGGACGACCGGCACGCCCAGCTCACGGAGGCGGGGCCCGAACACCCCTTCATCGGAGAGGGACAGCACCAGGTTGTGGAACCGCTCCCGCAGGCCGCCCGAAAGGAGGTTGAAGAGCGCGCGCTCCGCCCCTCCGGTTTCCTGCGCTGTGATGATGTGCATCACTCTCAGCGCGTGTGACACGGCATGGTCCTCGGCAACGCCCCGGTGCGCACAGGCTCCCGCATCCCTAACGGTGCAGCAGCGGCGGCTTGCCCATCGGTACGACGTTGAAGCCCAGCTCGAACAGCCCGCGGTGATCCAGGGCATTCCGTCCGTCGAAGACGAATGCGGGCCGCTGAGCATCGGCAAAGATCCGCGCATAGTCCAGCGCCCGGAATTGAGGCCAATCCGTCACCAGCACCACGGCATGCGCGCCGCGCGCGGCCGCATAGGGATCGGGCTCGAAGTGGATGCTCCCCGGCAGCCCGGCCAGGTCGCGCGCCGCATTGTCCAGCGCCCTGGGATCGGTAATGGCCAGCTCGGCCCGTTCCTCCAGCAGCCGCCGGCAGATCGCGATGGCTGGCGAATCGCGCGTGTCGTCGGTCTCCGGCTTGAACGCGAAGCCGAAGATGGCCATGCGCTTGCCCACCACGGTGTTGAACAGGTGGGCCAGGATGTCGCGGGTGAACCGGGCCACCTGGTGGTCGTTGATGTCGACGACTTGCTTCCAATAGGCGGCCACCTCGTGCAGACCAAGCTGCCCGCACATGTAGACGATGTTCAGCAGGTCCTTGCGAAAACAAGAGCCGCCGAAGCCCACGCCCGCCTGCAGGAACAGGGGCCCGATGCGCCGGTCGGAGCCGATCACCTGACTTACCTCCTGCACGTCCGCGCCGGTGCGCTCGCAGAGCTCGGAAAGCGCATTGATGGAGGAGATGCGCTGCGCCAGCATCGCATTGGCCGAGAGCTTGGACAGCTCGGCGCTCCACACGCTGGTGAAGAGGATCTTCTCTTCCGGCAGCCAGCGCCGGTAGATGGCCGCCAGGGCCTGGGCCGCGGCATCGCCCGCGGGGCCAGGCCGGCTGCCGATCAGCACCCGCTCGGGTTGCAGCAGATCGCGCACGGCCGTGCCCTCGGCCAGGAACTCCGGGTTGGAGAGCACCGGAAAGTCCTCGTCGTCCGCGCGGGCATTGAGAATGCGCGACATGGCCTCGGCCGTGCGCACGGGCACGGTGCTCTTTTCCACGACGATGGTGCCCTTGCGGGCGTGCTGCAGAATGGTGCGCGCCGATTTTTCCCAGTACTGGAGGTCCGCCGCCATGCCCTTGCCCTCGCCGAAGGTCTTGGTGGGCGTGTTCACGCACACGAAGATCACGTCCGCTGCGGCCAGCACCTGGGGGGTGATCGCCTCGAAGAACAGGTTGCGCCCCCGGGCGCGCGCGACCACCTCGTCCAGCCCGGGCTCGAACACCGGCAGCGTGGCGGAGCGCCACTGGGCAATCCGGGCCTCGTTGACATCGACCACGGTGACCCGCACGTCCGGGCACTGGTCGGCGATCACGGCCATGGTGGGCCCGCCCACGTAACCCGCCCCGATGCATGCAATATTTCTGATTTTACTCGACAATTTGTTATCGACCCGTAAGTGGATTGAACTTCCAGCGCCCCGCATCCCTGGACATGCACGATCATGACCGCTCGGCCGCCCGGCGTGCGCCCGATGCGGCGCACGCGCTCACGCGGTCGATCCCTCACGGAACCACGGCGCAAGCCCGAAACCGCCTCGCCGGGAGAATTACTGCAAGCCGAGTGCATGCAGATAGCCCTCGACCGCGCGCTCGACGGAGAACTCCCTGGCCCGAGCGACGACATCGGGCGGTGAGCACTCGTCGAGGGCCTCGGCCATCGCCTGCGCCAGTGCGCCGACATCGCCCACGGGAACCAGCCGTCCCCACCTGCCGTTTTCCAGAATCTCCGCCGGGCCGCTGGGGCAGTCGGTGGAGACCACCGGCGTGCCGCACGCCATGGCCTCGAACAGCGCTCCCGGCAGCCCTTCCCAGCCCGACGACAGCACGAAGAGCCTGGCGCGGCGCAGATAGGCATACGGATTGTCCACGAACCCCGGCAGCAGCACATCGCCCGACACGTGCATTGCGGCCACCAGCGCTTCCAGCTCTTGCCGCAACTCGCCTTCGCCCAGGATCATCAGCCGCGCGGCGCGCTTCGTGCGCAGGCGGGCGAAGGCGCGGATCAACGTCGTGAAGTCCTTCTGGGCGGTCAGCCGCCCGATGCCCAGCATGACCGGCGGCTCTCCCGGCTCGAACCACGGGTGCCGGAGAGGCTCCGCGGCGAGGGCGGCCATGCGCACAGCGTCGATGGGATTGTAGACCACCCGAATCCGCTCCCGCGGGAGGCCGATGGTTGCCGCCAGGTCGTCCGCCACGCCCTGCGACACGGCCACCGCGCCTTCCGCCAGCGGGTACGTCCAGCGCATGAGAGACGCCATGGCACGACCACGCAACGATGGGTCATGCGCCAGTATATCGGACAGATGCGCGCGCTCGCTCACGACCACCCGCGTCGGGGCCCGCGACAGGCACCGCGCGACAATCGCCACCACGTTGGCATGACTCATCGCAGACAACATGACCTGCGGACGCTCGCGCCGCAGATAGCGCGCAAGCCGCGGCAGGCTCGTCAGCACACGGGACGAACCGAGATCCACCACCCGCACCGAGGGCACGACATCCTTCAGATATGGCCCCTCCGCTTTCGCCACCACCAGATCGACTCGCAAGCCCTTGCCGGCGAAAGCATTGGCCAACGTGACCATGATCCGTTCGGCCCCTCCACCGCGCAATGAGGGGAGAAAGATGGCCACTTTGACCTTCGAACTCGAATCGCTCATTTCGCCAATGCTTGACTTCAGAATACCTTTTGCGCCCGCGCGATGAGGTGTGGGTCGCCGATCCCTTCGCCAAGCCTAGCGAGGAACACGCGGATCGTGGATTTCAGCAGATTCCTCAGGCCGGCTCGACGCCAATCGATAAATGTAGTGACGGTGATCTGCACCGTCTTGAGGCCCGCTCCCTGTATGAGGTCGGTCATCTTCTTGCGATCGAATGACTGCACATGCCCCACCTTGTGGAACACCTTGCCGCAATCGGGGAAGACGACGGTATTGGCACCTAATTCCTCTTGGTATGGAACAGTTGCCAGTAACATTCCGCCTGGCTTGAGGACGCGTTTGACCTCGGCCAACCCCAGCTTCAAGATCTCGTCATCCAGGTGTTCCAGCACTTCGGACATCACCACCACATCGAAGCTCTCGTCCGCAAAAGGGATGGCCTGGACGTAGCCTGCCTGTGCCCTTTCGGACAGCCCCAGCTCAGCGCGCAGGCGCTCGATCGCTCTTTCGCTCGGATCGAGTGCATGGATGATCGTGCCTTTTGCCAGCGCCAGTCGCTCCAGGTGACCGCTGCCCACCCCGATGTTCAGCACCTTTTGTCCGGCGCGGAGGTGTTTCAGCACAAAGCGTTGACGTGCCTCGGGAAACTGCCCATGTTGCAGACCTTCGTTCTGAAAGTAATCCCAGATTTTGTCCTGTTGCACCGCTTGGTTGCCTCTGCTGTGTTCCTGCGTAGCGTTCTATCACTCCGGGTCGCGGCGTTCGGACTCACGGGCGAACCATGCGGAGCAGGACGTCGCGCATGCCCGCCAGGTTGACAGCGAAAGTCGCCAGGAGCGCCGTCAGGAGCCCTGTCGTCAGCCCCAGCGTCAAGCTGAACCACGTCACGTCGTTCAATCGGGCAGCCCCCCACGCGGCTGCACCGACCACCGCTGCGAGCGCGGCACCGGGTGCAAGCAAAGGCGCCAGCGGGGGCATCGCCATCACGCGGCGCCCCAGCCACGCGCTCGCCAGGGCTGCGAGGAGAAACGCCGCCAGGGTCGCCCAGGCAGCCCCCAGGATTCCCGCCCGCGGGATGAGCAGGAGATTGAGCACCACGTTGGCGCTGGCGGCGACGCCGCCGGTGATCACCAGGAGGTGACTTTTGTGTCCCAGGTGAAAGGCGATGTCGAAATGGTAGGCCCTGATGCCTGCAACCGCGGCCGCCGCGCCAACCCAAGGCATGATCAGCAGCGCTCCGGGACGAAATTGCTCGCCGATCAGCACGGCGACGATCTGCGGCGCCAACACCGACAACCCGGCTGCCGCCATCAGTCCCACGGCGACAATCAAGGTGCCGTTCTGCACAAGCTGCGCCCGCGCTAAAGTCGGGCCACCATCTTCCATGGCATGGACGGCCAATGGGTAGGCGGCCGTATTGACGATCGTCAACAGCAGCATGACGCCCTGTTCGGCAAGGTCATACCCGGCCGCATAGACGCCGACCGAGGCATCGTCCAGCAGCCAGGCGATGAGGAGCCGGTCCGAACTCGTGATCACCCACGCCAGCGCAAACGTCACTGTCAGCGGCAGGCCGTAGCGCAGTTGATCCCGCAGGGCCGCTGCCGCGGGCCAGCGAGGTACGATGCCGCGCCAGGCGGGCAGGGCAAAGAGCAGGAACGCCAAGACATGCGCCAGCAACAGGCCCGTCAGCGGGGCGACCGCGCCCAGGCCGATCCATGCGAGCAGCCCCCCCAGTGCCAGCGCGATCACCGCCTTGCCGGCCAAAATCCGTCCGTACCAAGCCGGCTTGAGCTGAATCTGGGCCAGGCCCAAGGTCACCTCCAACCACGCCTGCGCCAGCAGCAAGGGAACGGCCAGCGCCAGCAGGCGTTGCCAGACAGGATCGGGCCACGCGAGCGCCAACAGGCTGCCGATTCCCGTGACCGTCAGGGCCAGGAGCAGGAAGAGCGCAAGAATTCCAGCCAGGAGACGCTGGGGATCGTCCTTGTGCGCCGGCCAGAAGCGCGCAAGCACCAAGCGCAGCCATTGGAATACAACCACGTCGGCAAGCCCGATTCCCGCGACAACCAGAGCGTATTGGCCAAACGCCTGAGGCGCCAACAGACGCGTGTAAACCGCCAGGGCAACAAAGTTGACGAGCCCCGGGATTCCGCGTGCCAGCAGGTAATAAAGGCTGTGTCTCAAGAGCATT
>JACQHH010000061.1 GCA_016199125.1 Candidatus Lambdaproteobacteria bacterium | reverse complement strand
GCGCCGTCCCGGCCGGCAGCGCAAGAGGAGCGAGACATGGACGAGGCGAGCATCTTCGCGGACAACCCGCTGTGCCGCATGTTCGGCATCCGTTACCCGGTGTTCCAGGCGGGCATGGGTCACGTGGCGTACGGCGACCTGGCGGCCGCCGTGTCCGAGGCGGGGGGCATGGGGGTGATCGGCACGGGCTACATGAGCGGCGAGGAGCTGCGCGCCGAGATCGACAAGGTGCGGGCCCGCACCGACAGGCCCTTCGGCGTGGACATCCTCTTCGCGCGGGTGGAGGGCCGCGACGCCACCAGCGTGGAATACACGGCCCACGTGCAGGCGCTGATCGACGTGACCCTGGACGAGCGCGTGCCGGTGCTGGTCTCCGGCCTGGGCGACCCGGCGGGCGTCATCGCCCAGGCCCACGCCCAGGGCATGCGTGTGATGTCCGTGGTGGGCAATGTGCGCCAGGCCCGGCGCATGGCCGAGCAGGGGGTGGACGTGATCGTGGCCTCCGGCGCCGACGGCGGCGGGCACGTGGGGCGCGTGGGCACGGCCGTGCTGGTGCCCGCGGTGGCCGATGCCGTCTCCGTGCCGGTCATCGCCGGCGGCGGCATCGCCGATGGGCGCGGGCTGGTGGCCGCCCTGGCCCTGGGGGCCTCGGGCGTGTGGATGGGCACGCGCTTCATCGCGACGCGCGAGGCGCGCGGCCACGACAACTACAAGCACAAGCTGGTGGAGATCGGCGACGAGGGTACCATCGTCACGCGCGCCCACTCCGGCAAGACCTGCCGCTTGGTGCGCAACGCCTTTACCGACTACTGGGAGGCCCATGCCGAGCAGATCCAGCCCCATCCCCACCAGCTCGCCGCGGTAGGCCACCCGGCCTCGCTCAAGGGCCGCATCGAGGGGGATGTGGAGCACGGCGTTCTGCCCGCGGGGCAGAGCGTGGCCATGATCCACGAGGTGCTGCCGGCCGGCGAGGTGGTGCGGAACGTGGTGCGCGAGGCGGAGCGCATCATCGGCGCCTGGCGCGCCACCGCCCCGCGCGTGCCCGCGGCGCGCCGTCCCGCACCGTGATGCCCCAGGCCGGTCAGCCGGGCCCTCCACCATCACCCACGCGGCCGGGGCATCTGGAGGGCTATGAGGCGCTCAGCAACGCCCGCAGGCGCTGAGCCAGCTCTTCACGGCGGAAAGGCTTGGAGATCAGATGGGTGTCGGCGTCCAGGGTCTGGTCGCCGGAGAAGTGGTTCCGCGGATAGCCGGACATGAACAGTACCTTGAGCCCGGGGTGCAGGGCGCGCGCGCGTTCGGCCAGCGCCACCCCGTGCAGCCCGCCGGGCAGCAGCACGTCGGTGAGCAACAGGCTGACCGAGGGCAATCCGCGCAGCTTGTCCAAGGCTTCCTCCGCGGTGCCGGCCGACGCCACCGGGTATCCCAGGTACTGCACCATGCGCTCGACCAACGTGCGCACGTTCTGCTCGTCGTCCACGACGAAGATCAACGTCCACTCCCCATGCTTGACTGTTGACCCGCCCCCCGGGTGCCGCTGGCCCACGGGATGCGGCTGAACGCGCGTCAGGGGTCACCCGGCGGCCACGCCTGACATTCCCCCGCGACGATCTTGCGCGGTGTCCGCCGTCGGCGTACACCCCGCGGCAATGCGGACGGCCGCGGAGCCCGCCCGCCTGCGAATCCTGCCACCCCCGACCAGCGCTGAGCCCGGCGCCGTGCCGAATGCGGACGGGCGGCCTCAGGGCGAGCCCGAGCCTGGCACGGCCACGGTGCAGGTCTCGATGCGGGCCCGGGTCGTCCCCGCCGCAATATCTTCCATCGTCCCCTCGGCCACCATGAGGAACAGCGTGCGCCCGTCGGCCCCGCCCAACTGGCAGGCGACGGCACGCCCAGCCACCGGCAGGCGCTCGGTGATGCGCCCGCCGTCCTCCACGCGCACGAACACGTCCTGCGCCACGTCGGCCACCCACACCCCGCCCTGCCGGTCCATGCAGATGCCGTCGGGCGAGGCGCCGGGCAACTCGGCGAAGACCCGGCGCCCGGACAGCGCGCCGTCTGCGGCGATGTCGAAAGCGCTCAGGCGCCGGCCAAAGGTCTCGGCGACCACCAGCGTGCGGCCGTCGGGCGTGATGGCGGTGCCATTGGGCATGCGCAGCTCCTCGGCGGCGATGCGGGCGCGCCCGTCCGGGGTGACCATCACCATCGCGGCCGGACGGAACTTTTCCTTGGCGTGCAGATCGAAGCCGAAGCTGCCGATGTAGGCGCGGCCCTGGGCATCGACCACCATGTCGTTGATGTCGCCCCGCACCAGCGGCGCCAGGTCGGCGTGCACCGCCAGCTTGCCGCCGCGCAGGCACATCAGCTTGCGATCCAGCATGGAGACGATCAGCGGCGTGCCGTCGGGCAGAAAACCGATGCCGGATGGCCGGTTGGGCAGGCGGGCCATCCGTTCACGGGAACCGTCGCCGCGCACCGTGTAGACGGTGTCGCCGCGCATGTCCGAGACCCACAGGCGATCGCCGCGCCAGCGCGGGCCCTCCAGGAACACGAAGCCGTCGGCCAGGATGGTGGTGTTCACGACGGTGCTCCTTGTCAGGCGAATCGGGCCGCCCCTTCCCCCCGGTGCGCGGCGTCGGGCTCCGGCGCTGGCCTGGCGACGGACGCTGCGTTCGTTGGCCGGGTGTCCCCCGCGGGGCGGCAGCGCGGCACAACGGAAGCTTGCAGGCATCCCTACCACATGCGGCCCCGACCCGCCACGAAGGGCGCAGGGAAATCATGCGTGCCGATTCCCGTGGGATTGCGGCGCCATCCGCCGTCGCGAATGCGCGAATCTTGCATCGCGGAATGGTCCTGGCTTCATCCCTCAGCGAGACGCCCATGAAGGCGACCCCCGGCCCTTGGCATCCCTACGAGAGCGGCGATCCGGCCGATGCGGCGGGCCGCCACGAAATCGGCGTCATGGATGCGCGGCAGCAGGTGATTTGCCGCCACTTCCAGCACGACCCCCATGCCGCGGCCAATGTCCATCTGGTGGCCACGGCGCCTGAGCTGCTGGAGGCCCTGGAACGCACGTACCTGGCCATCGCGGACGTGTTGGACAACCTGCCCGTCGAGGCGGGGCACCTGGCCCACCCGCTGGAACGGGCCGTCAACGACATCGAGCGCGTGCTGTTCAAGGCCAAGCGTGCCGAAGGGCGCTGAGCCGTCCACGCCGGCGGTCTCCCCATTGCCAACGCCCCAGGCCGGCCACCCGCCCAGGTTGTTTACATCCGGTGCCGCCGCGCATTATGAATGGGCCTACCCGATCACATACAGCACGTGCCCGCGCGCCTTGGTGCGCGGCCGGTGCCGACCGCCATTTCTCGTGGGGAGCGGACGATGGAGAGAATCGCCAAGTTTTCACTGCGCCATGCCAAGGATTACCCCTTCGTCGCGGGCGGTCTGCGCGACTTCTTCAGCTATCGCGACCTGGGCATGGTGGAGGCCACCGGCGGACGCTTCCGCGCCCATGTGGCGCGGGCCGTGCGGGGGTGCGACGTGCCCACCGGGCGCCACGTGCACAAGCTGGACTTCCAGTTCATCTACATCCTCAAGGGCTGGCTGACTGCGGAGTACGAAGGCATCGGCACGGTGAAAATGGAGGCGGGCACCTGCCTGCACAACCCGCCGGGCAATCCCCACGAGGTGCTGGCCTTCTCCGAGGACCTGGAATTCCTGGAGCTTACCACCCCCGCCGAATACGATACCGTGGAGGTCTGAGGCCGCGACGCGTTCCGCGTCCGGCGCCGGCAGCGGCGACCGGGCGGGCCCGGCCACTGCGTGGGGCGGTGCGCGGCACCGTGGCCGGCCGGTCGCCCGCCTAGGAAGCCACCCGCGTGTACATGCGGCGAATGTCGTCGGGGAGCGGCGGCAGGAACTGCTTGTGCGAGCGGAATTCGTCGAGCAGGAAGCGTCCCGTGGGCCCCAGCGGGGGGCGCTGGCGATAGATCAGGGCCACTTCGCGCACGTTCATGCTGTCGCGGTCCATCAGCAGCGGCACCAGGCGCCCGCGGCGCAGGTCGTTCTCCACCAGGTGCGAGGGCATCCACGCGAAGCCCAGCCCCGCGCGCAGGCCCTCCAGCCGCGTGAGGAAATCGGGAAAGTTCCAGATGGTCTCGGCGCCGATCTCGCCAGGATCCACCGGCATGCGCGCCTCTTCGCTGCGCGAGCGGATCACCAGGTGAATGTGCTTGCGCACCTCCGTCAGCGGCACCGGGGGCGGAATCCGCGCCAGCGGGTGGCTGGCCGCCACCACGGAGAGCATGGTGAGGTTGCCCACCACATCGTGCTCGTATTCCGGCGGAATGGTGAACAGCCCCAGGGGCGAGAGGATCAGCTCCGGCCGGATGTCTTGCACCGCCTCCACCATGCCCTCCAACAACTCCACGCGCAGGTTGACCTGGGTCGGAAAGCGCTTGGGTACCAGGTCGGCCAGCATGGGCACCAGATCCCGCCCGGCCCGCCCCACCAGGATGCCGTTGACGAGCAGGTTGAGCTGCGGCTCGGCCCCCTCGCGCAGCTCCTGCGCCAGATATTCCAGCGCGCGCGCCTCGTCCAGCACCGCCTCGGCTTTCTTGAGAATGGCCTCGCCGGCCGGCGTTAGCCGCGCCCGGTAGCCGCTGCGATCGAGCAACTGCAATCCCAGGCCCTGCTCCAGCGACTTGATGGCATAGCTTACGGCGCTCTGCGCGCGGTAGAGCTGCCGCGCGGCGGCATCGAAGCTGCCTGCCTTGCGCAGGGTGGAAAGCACCTGCAACTGATCGAGGGTCACCATGATTTCATCCAATTATCAGATCATCATAATTAATACTTTATACTATATTTCGATCTTCAATGCATCTAACATTTGTCGGATTTGGATCGGACGAAGTGAGTTGCATGCGCCTGAATTGCCCGAGCAGCGCGCCTGTGCAGCCGGTCTGCGGGACCGCCATCTCAGGGTTGGTGCGAGAGCGGCCGGTTCCCTTTCTTGTTTGGGCCTTTTGGAAATTGGCAAGTCAATGAAACGCCACACGGAAGTCGTGACACACGAACAGGTGCAGGAAGCGTTGAAACGGTTTCACGCCAAAGGCGGTCTGCTGAAGCGGCTGCCCGATCAGGTGACGCCGGTGCGGCAGTTGGTTGGCGGGAAATGGGCGTCGCTGGAGTCTCTTATCGACACCGTTCAGCCCAAAGTGGATTGATTCGCACGCCATCGGTAGCCCCCACGCTTTTTCCCCACATCGCAACCGCCCGCAGGCCTGACGGCCGCGGGCGACGGTGCTAGTCGCCGTGGCGCTGGCGCTTGCCGCTGTCCGCAGGGGCGGCAGGCCGCCCGCGCGTCCGTGCGGACCCGTCCTGAGCGGACTGCGCTTTGAGCAGTCCCAACGTGCGGTCGCTCCAGGCCACCACGCCCGCGGCATACGTGCGCCCGTAGTCCAGCGTGATCAGCCAGTAGGGCAGACCCGGGTGGCCGGACTGCTCGCCGCGCAGCCGCGATTCCAGCGCCTCGTATAGCTCCAGCGTGCGCGCCGCTTCATCCCGGTAGCGCTGCACGTGGCGGCGGCTCGTCTCCACCGGCATCTCGGGCCCGAAGAACAGCTTCAGCAACAGCTCCAGGCGGAAGGTCGGCGCTTCGACCGGCTCGTGCAGCCAGGCGCGCAGCGCCGCCCGGCCCGCCGGCGTGATCGCATACACCTTGCGCGCGGTCTTGCCGGCCTGGGACTCCTCCTGTACCGTCGCCAGGCCCTCGCGCACCAGGCGGCGCAGGATGGGGTAGATCTGTCCAAAACTCTCCCCCCAGAAATTGCGCAGGCTGGTGTCGAACAACTTCTTGATGTCGTAGCCCGACATCTCCCCCAGCGTAAGCATCCCCAACAGCGCGTACTGCGACTTGTTTTGTCTGGCCATGGTCTTGACTTTAATATCTTTAAGATATATTTACAAGATATAAGAAGCGCTCAGCATCACGCCGTTGCGGCGTGGCAGCAGCGGCGGCTGTCGCGGAGTGCAGGCATGACCTCTCAAGGAGACCGCCATGACCCTCGTATCGCCAAACCCTGTCGCAGCGCCGCGGGCAGAGCGGCCTGCCGAACCTCGGCAGACGCCGCCGCCGGAACGCGCCTACGATGCCATCGTGATCGGGTCGGGGATGGGCGGCCTCACCGTGGCCCATCTGCTGGCCCGCCGCAAGGGCTGGCGCGTGTTGGTGCTGGAGCAGCATTTCAAGCTGGGCGGGTTGACCCACACCTTTCAGCGCAAGGGCCGCTTTGAGTTCGATGTCGGGCTGCACTACCTGGGGGAACTGGAGCCTGGCAGCGCCAATCGCGCCATCTTCGACTACCTCACGGAGGGCCGCCTGGAATGGCAGCCCATGCCGCAGGAGTTCGAACGCTTCGTCTATCCCGGACTGGATTTCCGCGTGCCGTCGGACCCGGCCGAGTACGAGCGGCGGCTGATCGCGCGCTTCCCGGCGGAGGCGGCGGGAATCCGGCGCTATTTTCGCGACATCCGGCGGGCCGCGCTGGGCTTTATTCTGGCGCACCTGGCCGATGCCTTGCCGGCCGGGCTGCGAGGCGGCTTCCGCCTGCTGACCGCGCGGCCCGTGCGGCTGGCGGGCATGACCACGCGTGCCTACCTCGAGGGCGCCGTGCGCGACCCGGCGCTGCGCGCCCTGCTGGCCTCGCAATGGGGCGACTACGGCCTGCCGCCTGCGCAGAGCCTCTTCGGCATCCACGCCCTGATCGTGGGGCACTACCTCCACGGCGGTTGGTATCCCGCGGGCGGGGCTGGGGCCATCGCCGCCGCCATGCTGCCGGCCATCGCACGGGCCGGCGGCCGCGCCCTGGCCAGCCGCAAGGTCACTGAAATTCTAGTGGAGGGAGGCAGGGCCTGCGGCGTGCGGGTGGTGCACACCTATCTGCCGCAACGCCCGAATGAGGTCTACCGTGCCCCGGTCATCGTTTCCGACGTGGGCGCCGTGAACACTTATCTGCATCTGCTGCCCAGGAACGCTGCGCCAGCGTTCGCCGAGTCGCTGGAACGCCAGGCGAGCGGCTACAGTGCCGTGACGCTGTACCTGGGGCTGCGGGAATCGCCGGCGCGGCTGGGCATCAGCGGGGAGAACGTGTGGATCTACGAATCGCTGGATCACGAGCGTTGCGTGGCACCGGACGCCCTGGGTGCGCAAATCTATCTTTCCTTCCCTTCGCTGAAGAATCCGCGGGCCAAGGCGCACACCGCGGAGGTGAT
>JACQHH010000060.1 GCA_016199125.1 Candidatus Lambdaproteobacteria bacterium | reverse complement strand
TGGTGCATCTCGCGCCAGCTCTGGTGGGGCCACCGCATTCCGGTGTGGTACTGCGGCGACTGCGGCGCGGTGATGGTCTCCGAGGAGGACGTGAGCGTCTGCACCCAATGCGGCAGCGGCACGCTGAGCATGGACCAGGACGTGCTGGACACCTGGTTCAGCTCGGGCCTGTGGCCCTTCAGCACCATGGGCTGGCCGGAGCGCACCGAGGACCTGGAGACCTTCTACCCCACCGCCGTGCTGGTCACCGGCTACGACATCCTGTTCTTCTGGGTGGCGCGCATGGCCATGCTGGGCATCAAGTTCATGGAGCAGGTGCCCTTCCGCCAGGTGCTGCTGCACGGCCTGCTGCGCGACCAGCACGGCGAGAAGATGTCCAAGACCAAGGGCAACGGGCTGGACCCCCTGGAGATGGTGGAGCGCTTCGGGGCCGATGCCCTGCGCTTTGCCCTGGCCGCCGGCACGGTGCTGGGCCGCGACATGGTGCTGCAGGAATCGACCATCGAAGGCTACCGCAACTTCATCAACAAGCTGTGGAACGCGGCGCGCTTCGCCTCGGGGCACATCGAGCGCCTGGGCCCGCCCCAGCCGCCGCGCCCGCAGGACCTCTCGCTCTTCGACCGTTGGATCGGCGGGCGGCTGAGCGAGGTGGCCGTGCTGGTCAACCGGCACCTGGAGGCGCGGCGCTTCAACGAGGCGGCCAAGGAGCTCTACGGCTTCGTGTGGCACGAGCTGTGCGACTGGTACGTGGAGATCGTCAAGCCGGTGCTATACGGCGACCTGGGCGAGGCGGGCCAGGCCGCGGCGCTGGGCACGCTGCACCACACGCTCACCGGCGCCCTGCGGCTGCTGCATCCCATCATGCCCTTCGTGACCGAGGAGCTATGGCATCGCCTGGCGCCCGGCGCCGGGTCGATCATGCTCCAGCCCTACCCCACCGGCGACGGCACGGCCCCGGACCACGAGGCCATGCTCAGCGCGGGGCAGCTCGTGGAGCTGATCCAGGCCGTGCGCACCATCCGCGGCGAGCACAGCGTGAAGCCGCGCCAGGCCGTGGACATCGTGGTGGTGGCCGAATCCGGCGGCCTGCCCGCGCTCATCCGCCAGGAGCGCGACATCATCCACGCGCTGGCGGGCATCGGCGAGCTGACCGTGGCGGAACGCTTCGCAAAGCAGGAGGGCTACGGCTGGGCGGTGGGCCGGGGCTTCGAGGTGTTCGTCTCGCTCAAGGACCTCATCGACGTGGCGCAGGAGCGCCAGCGCATCGGCCGCGAGCGCGAAAAGACCGCCAGCCGCATCCAGCAGCTCAGCGGCAAGCTGGACAACCCGGCCTTCGTGGACAAGGCGCCCGCGCACGTGGTGGCCAGGAACCGCGAGGAGCTGCTCGTGCTGCAAAGCCAGCTCAGCAAGCTGGACGAGAGCCTGAGCCAGCTTTCCTGATGCCCGGCGCTATCCCGCCCTGGCGGCTAGACGGCGCATGCGGCTTGGACGTTGCAGGCATCCATGTGCGAGCATGGACCGGCACGGACGCCCGGAGCAGCCGCACAAAGGGCCGGCGGCGGCGCTGCGGCGCCTCCCCAACGGCCGCCCGCGCGTCGGTTCACTGCGTGCCCACCCCCTTCCATCCACCAGACCACCCATGATGTATCGCATCCTGATTACCGGCGCATTGGACGAAGTGGCTTTGCAGATCTTCGGCGCGGAAAAGGACGTGCAGACCGACTACCGGCCCGATCTGCCCTATCAGGAGATCCTGGGCATCGTCGGCGACTACCACGCCATCGTCTCGCGCTCGGAGACCACCATCACCCGCGAGCTGATCGACCGGGGGCGCAAGCTGAAAGTCATCGCACGGGCCGCCGTGGGCATCGCGAACATCGACGTGGACTACGCCACGGAGAAGGGCATCCTGGTCTTCAACACGCCAGGCAAGAACACCAACTCCGCCGCGGAACTGACCATGGGCCTGCTGCTGGCCGCGGTGCGCAAGATCATTCCCGCGCACCGCAAGTTGCAGGCGCAGGGCTGGGATCGCCACAGCTTCCGGGGCAGCGAGTTGCTGGGCAAGACCATCGGCATCATCGGCCTGGGCAACGTGGGCCATCGCGTGGCGCAATACGCCCGCGCCTTCGAGATGGAGGTGCTGGCCTACGATCCCTATATCGCCGACGACGTGTTCGAGAGCTACCAGGCGCACAAGGTATCGCTGGAGGAGCTCATCGCGCGCGCGGACGTGATCACCATCCACACGCCCAAGACCGCGGAGACGGTGAACATGCTCGATGCGGCGGCCATCGCCCGCATGAAGCCGGGCGTGGTGCTGATCAACGCCGCCCGCGGCAGCCTGATCAACGAGCAGGCCCTGCTGGAGGGCCTCAAGTCGGGGCACGTGGCCGCGGCCGGCATCGACACCTGGGTGCAGGAGCCGCCCAAGGACAATCCCTTCAAGGACCTGCCACAGGTGGTGATGACCCCGCACATCGGCGCCTCCACCCTGGAGGCCCAGCGGCGCATCGCCGCCACCGTGGCCGAGCAGACCCTGCGCGCCCTGCGCGACGAGGTGGTGGACTACCCGGTGAACATGCCCCGCTTCAAGGTGCTGGTCTCGCCGCGGGTCAAGTCGTATATCGTGCTGGCGGAAAAGCTGGGCAGTTTCGCCATGCAGTCGCTGGATTTCAACCCGCGCCACATCCAGGTCATGTACCGCGGCGAGCTGACCAGCGAGGAGGGGGCCATGATCCGCCGCGCCTTCCTCAAGGGCTTCCTGAAGAACACGGCCGAGGAGCTGGTGACCTTTGTCAACGCGGAGCAGAAGGCGGGCGAGCGCGGCATCTCCATCGAGGACATCGACGACCCGGGCTTCCGCGACTATGCCAGCGCGGTGAAATTCATCGTCTCCGATCACGACCAGACCTTCACCATCGGGGGCGTGGTGCTGGGCGAGAACAACTACCGGCTGAGCCTGGTGAACAGCTTCACCTTCGAGGTGATCCCCGACGGGTTCATGCTCTACATCATCAACAACGACCGCCCGGGCGTGATCGGGGCCATCGGCACGCTGCTGGGCGAGAACCGCGTGAACATCAGCCAGTTCGAGCTGTCGCGCAACATGCCCGGCGGTCAGGCCATGTCCATCATCCGCGTGGACACGCGCATCGAGAAGGACCTGCTGGATAAGCTCAACGCCGTGCCCAATATCGTCGCCGTGCGCAGCATCCAGATCTAGCCCGCCCGGTCCCCGCGGCGGGCCGCCAGGACCCTCAGAAGTGCCACTGCACGCGCAGTTCGGCCCTGCTCGCGTTGGCCTTCTCGGCAAATTCGGTGAAGCGCTCGCCCTGCAGCCACATGACGCGGCCGCGCAGCTCCAGGTTGGTGATGCCCGTGTAGCCCAACTCGGCGATCAGCGTGCGGCTGTCGTCGTCCAGGTTCGCGATCGCCGTGGCGGCGGGAGTGACGTACAGCCAGTCGAACGGGTCCTTCTGGCTGAGGCGCAGGTAGCCGTAGCGCCTGCCGGGATTGGGCCGCCCATAGCCCCCCTGCACCAGCGAGGCCGCCCGATCCAGAAGTGCGCGGCTGCCGCCGACCTCGTATTTCATCCAGGCCTGGTCGACAAAGCGATAGAAGTTTTCCAATTCCTCGCGCGTATAGCCGGCCTCGTTGACGTAGTACTCGACGATGCTCGTCAGCTCGAAGTCGGTCAGGTAGCGCAGGCCCAGCAGCCAGGCATCCGTGCTGTCCACGCGCTGCTGCACGCCCCCACCCGGCTGGAGCACGGGCTGCTGTGCTTCGGCGGTGCGGGTCCACTCGCCGTGCACCTCCACGTTGCTGCCCAGATTGCGCGAGAAATCCACGCCCCAACGCGAGGGCCGTGTGCCCCCGCCCAGCGCCAGCAGGTCGATGTCCGTGTCCCACAGCAGCAGGGTCAGCTTGCCGGCCACGTTGGTGGCGGGCTCCACGCCGAAGTCCTCGTTCACGTCCCCGTCCACCGGCAGCAGCACCAGGGACAAGGCCACGTTGCGCAGGTCGCTGGCGAAGCTCCGGATGACCTCGGCGCGGGCCATTACGAAGCCTTCCTGGGCCAACTCCGGGTCGCTGGGGTCCTTGGCACGGTCCACGAAGGCCACGGGATTCCAGGCGTAGCCCTTGCCCCATTTGGTGACGCGCTTGCCCAGCTCCACGGTGGAGGTCGCGGTGGGTTGCGTGGCCAGATAGGCCTCCTGCACTACGGCCTCGCTGGTGCTGCCCAGCTCGTCGCGCGACTCGCTCGCCTGCACCCGGAAGTTGAAGGCCAGCCAGGGCCAGGCGTAGCCGCCTTCGAGCTGGAGCTTGGCGCCATAAGGATGCACGCTGCTGCGCTGCTCGGTGTCCAGGGCCGTGAGGCGATAAAGGGCGCCGTCCGGATTGAGGGTCACGTCGGCGGCACTGAGCTCCAGCAGGCCGTCCAGGCTGTAGGGCGCCTTGTCGAACTCGGTGACGTCGAAGCGGAACTCGCTGGCGCCGCCCTGCGCGCCGGCCTCGGCCGGCAGGACCGCCAGCACGGCCAGCAGCCCCAGCACGAGCGACCAAGCGCGGGGCCGTACGGCCCGCAGCGGTCGGACTCGCGTGGATGGCCAGGGGCCGAAAGCGCGGGATGCGGCCATGGCTCAGCGCCGCAGCTCTTCCACCCGGCCCATGAAGGCCAGGGTGAAGACCTCATCGTCCAGCTTGCGGGGCTTGACGCTGGCCCAGATCATCACGGACTTGTAGCCCTTGTAGAGCGGGCTGTCCGTTTCCACCACGGACGGGCGGGGCACTCCGTCGCCCAGGTCCTTCACCTCCTTGTAGTACAGCGTCTTGATGAGCAGGCCGCTGGCGGCATAGGCTTCGATGCGCGTGGGCACCTTGCGCTGCCGCTCCACCCACATCTTCAGGCGGTCGTAGGCCACCGCGCCGCTCTTGGCCTTGAGCCGCAGCAGCCACTCCCCGCCCGCCTCCTCGATGCCTTCCGCGTCGTACTCCACGGAGAAGTCCAGGCGCAGGATGTCCGCGTTGTTGAACACGCCGCCGGTGACCGATTGCAGGCTGGTGATGCGGATGGGCTTGCCCACGTTGGGGATGTAAAGCCACATGTTGTCCCCCAGGCGCAGCGTGCTGCGCCCCTTGTCGCTGGCCGGCGAGAGGAACAGCGCCAGCACGTTGTCCGTGCCCTTCTTCACCGAGTACAGCACCCATTCCTTGCGGCTGCCGTCCGGCTCGATGTTGATCAGCTTGCGGTACATCTCGAAGGATTCGGGCTGCAGGACGCGATCCACCTCGCGCAGCAGGGCGGTGGCGTCCGGCACGGCGGCAGGCAGCCGCCCGGGCAGCAGCGCCAGTGCCAGCAGTGAAACCAGCAGGCTCAGCGCCGGCAGCCAATGGCGCGGGCCGGACAGGGGGATGGAGACGGCAGGATGGGACATGGGTTCCCTCGCATGGCAGGCAGATTGGGCCGCGCCCGGATGGGCCGGGCGCGCGGTTCAAACGTGGTGCAGGGCCTGGATGGGGTCCATGCGCGCGGCACGCAGCGCGGGCTGCAGGCTGGCCAGCACCGCCGTGGCCACGGCCAGCGCGCCGATGAACAGCACGTCGCCCGCGGCGATCGTGGGGGCGAGCACCAGCTTGTCCTGCATGCCGAAGGCGAAGGTGAGCTTGGCCAGGTTGAGCGCCCACAGGGCGGCCAGGCTGATGACCGTGCCCGCCGCGGCACCCAGCAGCCCCAGCAGCAGGCCCTCGGCCACAAACAGCCACAGGATGCGCAGGGGCTGGGTGCCGATGGCGGCGATGGTGCCGATCTCGCGCACGCGCTCGAACACGGCCATCATCATCACGTTCATGATGCTGATCAGCACGATGCCGATCAACATGACCTGGATGAACACGTTCATCAGGTCGATCATGCGCGCGATGGTCACGAACGGGGAGAGTGCCTCCCAGGGATGCACCTCGAACGCGGCCTGGCCCTGCGGGTCGGCCACGCCGTCCAGCGCTGCGCTCAGCGCGGCTTGCACGGCCCGCACGTCGTCCAGCGAACGCAGCCGGATCGCCACCTCGCTCACCTCCGGCTCGGCCATGCGCAGCAGGGTGCGGGCATCGGCGATGTGCAGGTAGCCGTCGCGGCCGCCCGGCCCCGTGGCGCTGGCCAGGATGCCGCCCACCACGAACGTCTGGCCGTTCACCGAGCCGTCCTGGTTGGTGGCCACCAGCACCACCGTGTCGCCCACGTTGATCTTCATCGCGCGGGCCAACAGCTCCGGCACCAGCAGCCGCCCGGGAACAAGCAGCGGCCCTTCCGTTCCACCGTGCACCACGCGCCCGCGCAACAGGGGCACGGTGCGGGCTTCGGCCTGCGGGTCCACGCCCATCAGGCGGACGTTGGTGGTCTCGCTGAAGTTGGAGAACAGGGCGCCGAACTTGATCCGCGCGGACCACGCTTCCACCTGCGGCATGCCTCGCAGCAGCTCCTCCAGCCGCTCCAACTGCGTGGGCTCCAGGTTCAGGTTCAGCGGCAGGTTTTCGATGCTGGCCACGTAGCCTGCGCGGTGCACCTGCAGGTGGCCTAGCATGGAGTCCGTGATCTGCCCGATCATGAGGTTCTTGAACGATCCCGCCACGCCTTCGAAGAGCAGCACGGCCAGGATGCCCAGCGCGATCAGCAGGCTGGTCAGCAGCGTGCGCCGCTGGTAGCGCCACAGGTTGCGGGCGGCGATGCGCATCACGTTAACCATGGCTGGCGCTCCCGGTCGGGCCATCCTGCTCCAGACTGCCGTCGGTGAGCCGGAAGGTGACCTCCGCCACGTCCATCACGCGGGGGTCGTGGGTGGAAAAGATGAACGTCGTGCCGAACTGCTCCTTCATGCTGCGCATCAGCTCCATCACGTGGTGCGCCGTGGCCGAGTCCAGGTTCGCGGTCGGCTCGTCGGCCAGCACCAGCTTGGGGTTCGTCACCAGGGCGCGGGCCACCGCCACGCGCTGCTTCTGCCCGCCGGAGAGCTGGTCGGGGCGCTTGTGGGCCAGCTCGGCGATGCCCACCGCTTCCAGCAGCCTGCGCACCCGCTCGCGCCGCTCGGCCGCCGGGCGGCCCTGCACCATCAGCAGCGGATATTCGATGTTCTCCGCCGCCGTGAGTACGGGAATCAGGTTGAAATCCTGGAACACGAAGCCCAGGTGCTCGCCGCGGAAGCGTGCCGCCTCGCGCCGGCCCAATGCCGTCACGTCTGTGTCCACCACGGAGAGCCGGCCGCCCGTGGGGCGGTCCAATACCCCGATCAGGTTCAGCAGCGTGGTCTTGCCGCTGCCCGACGGGCCCACGAAGGCCACGAATGCGCCGGGCTCGATGTCGAAGGTCACTGCGCGCACGGCCTGCACGGGCACGCCCGCAGCGTCGTAGACTTTGCTCAACGCTTGCGCTCTGACGAGGCTCATGGTTCGCCTTCTGGCTCTACGGGATTCACCCCGGCGGGCGCTCGCCCGCCAACCATATCCATGATACCGCACCATCCCGGGTTGGTATGTAACGATGTGACCGTCGGGCCCCAGCCCCGCGCGGCGGCGCGTCCCGCCCCGCATCAGAACGCCGCGGCCAGCACCAGCAGCAGCTCGCGCCGGTAGCCCTCGGGCGACCCGGGGGGGATCAGCAGCCCTTCGCCATAGCGCACGATCAGGGGCAGGCCACCCAGGGGGCGCATGCCGTAGTAGAAGCCCAGGCCCAGTCCCGCCAGCTCCTGGGTCTGCGGCGCGCCGCGCAGAATTTCCGCGTCCAGCCGGGTCAGCGAGGCCGCGTCGGCGTAGACGGTCAGCCGGCGATCATCGGCGAAGCGCAGCTCGTGTTGGAGGTTGAGCACCAGGCCGCGGCCGGCCCGCGCCTCGTTGCGGTAATAGCCGGCCACCTGAAACGTCCCGGCAAATCCGCCCGCCCGGTACGCGTCGAGCAGATCCAGGCCGTGCCCGTCAAAGGCGCTCAGGCGCAAGCTGCCGCGCGGGGGGCCGCCGTGGCCGCCCCGCAGCCGCGGCGGCGCGAGCTCCACGCGCAGCACCACGCGCCCCCGGGGGCCGCCGCCGCGGCCCCGCGCATCCAGGCTCCAGGCCGACCAGCCCTCCCGCCTACCCTCTTCCAGCGTCAGCTCGGCCCGCCCGGCGCCGAAGAGCAGGCCCTTGCGCACGACTTGCAGCCGCAGCGCGTGCTGTTGCAGCGGCGGGGGCGGCACATAGCCCGCCCGCGTTTCCGGCGTGGGGTGGAAATGGGCCCGGCGCGTCTCCAGCGCCAGGCTGGCCGACCAGGGGGCGTCGGGCCACAGGGTCGCGGCCAGGTGGCCCGCCAGACCGTCGCCCGCGAACGATTCAGCCGCCAGGCGCTCTCCATTGCGATACAGATCGGCGCCGTAACCCACGATGGCCCCGGTGCCCTCCAGGCCATAGGCCAGTTCCCAGGCCGGCGCCGGGCGGTGCTGCATGGCCGCGCTGAGCACGGCCGTGTCCAGCACCACGCGCAGGCGGCCCCCGCCGGGCAGGCCGTTGCGCTCGTGTTCCAGGTAGACGATGGGCGAGGCCAGCCCCTGGCGCGTGCCCAGCGGCCAGTCGCCGCCCAGGGCCAGGGTGGTGGCGGGCGCCTCGTCCGCCGCGGCCAGGGACGCCGCGCCGGTTCCGGCCAGCGCCAACGCCATGCTCAACAGGATGGCCGGCAAGAAAGCCGGCAGCATGGCCGGCGCCCGCAGGTCGCGCGGAACCCCCGACAGGCGCCGCCCACGCCCACGGTCCAGCCACGCAAAGGAGGACACGCCGGGAGCCGCCAGGCCGCCGTGGCGGAGACACCGCGCCGCGCGCATCGTCGATCTCCCAGGAGGCGGCGGCGCCGGGGGCCGCCGGTGGCCCGCCGCGTGTGCGCGCCGGCCGGCTCAGGACGCCGCGCCGAACACGCCGCTGCCGGCCCGGGCCAGCGCCAGGCGCCGCAGCAGGCGGTAGCCCACATAGGCCACGGCCGAGAGCGCGATCACCACGGCCGAGAACAGCAGCGGCGCCGCCGGCGCACCGGTGGCATCGCGCAGGGCGCCCGCCACCGTGGGCAGCACGCCCATGCCCACGTATGACCAGGTGAAGAACACGGCAAAGCCCACGTTGCGGCTGCTGGGCCGCAGGAATTCCGCCGGCAGGGCCATGATGGCGCCGATGGGCATGCCGCTGACCAGCCCCAGCAACACGAACACCACCGCCAGCCCGCCCCAGGCGGGCACCAGCGCGGCTACCCCGCCGCTGATCAGCGAGCCCAGCACGATGATCGGCGCCCCGGCGCGCAGGCGGTCGGTGAGCAGCCCCCCCAGGGGTACGGAGACCAGCAGCAGCCACGTGCTCACGCTGACCAGCGCCCCGGCCGCGCCGGGCGCCATGCCGCGCCCCACCAGATAGTCCGGCGTGAAGCTCTGCCACACGGCCAGCCCCACCATGAAGCACATGCGGATCAGCCCGGCCAGGGTGGCCGCGCCCACCTCCCAGCGGTTGATCAGCTCGCGCCACGCGAAGGTCGGTACTGCGGGTGCGGGCGCTTCGCCGGAGGTCGCCGTGCCGGCGGCCGTCCCGCCGGCCAACGCCACCGCGGGCGGATTGCGGTAGAGCAGCAGGGTGAGCAGCAGCGCCAGCGCCGGCAGCACGGCCGTCACGGCGATGGCCCAGCGCCAGCCGTAGGCCGCGCCGATGCCCCCCAGGGTGGCGAAGGCCAGCCCCATGCCCAAGCCCCAACTCGCCGTGAGCACCGACATGGCCGTGGCCAGCCCCCGGTTGGCGAACCAGTCCGTGGTCATCTTGGTCACCTGGATGTTCAGCATCACGGCCCCCACGCCGCTGATCAGCCGCCCGCCCAGGGCCGCCAGATAGCTCCCGCTGAGCGCCAGCGCCAGGGCCCCGCCGGCCAGCAGCACCTCGCAGACCAGCAGCATGGGCTTGTCGCCCATGGCCCGCGCGGCCAGCCCTCCGGGCAGCGCGATGAACGCGCCCGGCAGGAAGAACATGCCGATCAGCAGGCCCACTTGCGTGTAGTTGATGTGCAGGTCCACCAGCATCAGCGGCACCAGGGGAGGAATGCCCTGGGACTGCATGTACATGGCCGCCCGCGCGAAGGAGAGAATGGCCAGCATCGTCCAGCGGCTGGACAGCAGGGACCTGAGCTGCACGGGGGCCTCGTGGCGCAGAACGGCTTCAGCCGCGCCCGGCGCGGACACGGCCGCCGGACTCGCGCCCGGCGGGGACAGGCGGTGTGGCGGTGCCCGGCGCTACGCCGGGTCGATCAGCACGCCCGGGTTGAGCACGCCGGCCGGATCCAGCGCCTTCTTGGCCGCGGTGATGGCCCGGGCGAATCCCTCGGGCCGCTGGCGATCGTACCACGGGCGATGGTCGCGGCCCACGGCATGGTGATGGGTGATGGTGGCGCCCAGGCGCACGATGACCTCCGAGGCCGCGTGCTTGACCTCGTTCCATTGCTCGATCTGGCTGCCGCGCCTGGCCGGCGCCTTGATGGAATAGTACGGCGCGGGGCCGTCGGGATAGGCGTGGGTGAAGCGGCAGGTGACGTAGCCCCCGCCGCAGACCTCGCGCAAGGCGCCTTCCACCGCCGCGGTGACCTGGCGGTGAAACTCGGGCCAGCGCTCCCAGGTGATGGCCGTCTCGAAGGTCTCGTCGATCAGGCCCAGCATCACGCGCGCGTCGCGCACGTAGGGCATGGTGATGAAGGCGTTGCGCCAGGCCCCGGCGGCGCCTTGGCGCGTGACCGCGGCATCGTCGGTGGTCTGGGCGCCGCCGGTGGGCACCAGCCCGCCGTGGTCGCGGCAGCATTCCAGCGCGCGGGCCATCCAGGCGTCCAGGGCATGGTCGGCCGATTCGAAGCCCAGCACCATCACGGCCATGGAGCCGTCGCCCACGCCGTTGGTGTGGGCCTCCTCCGCATCCAGGATGCGCACGTTGGCCGGGTACAGCCCCGCCCGCGCGATGGCCCGCACCGCCTGCGCCGCGTCGAGGAACGCGGGAAAGTTCACCGAGCTGTTGGCGCGGAAGGTGGGGCGGTCCTGCAGGCGCATCCAGGCCGAGGTGATGATGCCCAGCGTGCCCTCGGAGCCGATGAACATGCGGTCGGGGCTGTAGCCGGCGCCCGAGCCGGGCACGCGGAACGATTCCACCGTGCCCGTGGGCGTCACCACGCGCAGGGATTCCACGAGGTCGTCGATGTGCGTGTAGAGCGTGGCGAAGTGCCCCCCGGAGCGCGTGGCGATCCAGCCGCCCAGGGTCGAGAATTCGAAGGACTGCGGGAAGTGCCGCAGCGTGAGCCGGTGGGGCTTGAGCGCCGCCTCCAGGGCCGGCCCGTACATGCCCGCCTGGATGTGGGCCGCGCGCGACGTCTCGTCCACCTCCAGCACGTTGTCGAGCTTCATCAGGTCGATGGACACGGCCCCGCGGTAGCCGCCGTCGGCCGGGGCCTCCACGCCGCCCACCACCGACGAGCCGCCCCCGTAGGGAATGGCCACCAGCCGCTCGGCCGTGCACCAGTCCAGCAGCGCGGCCACCTCGGCGTCGCTGCGGGGAAAGGCCACCACGTCGGGCGGATTGCCGAAGTCGCGCGCCAGCGCCCGCACCAGGTCGCGAAAGCCCTTGCCGTAGGTGTGCCCGGCGCGGTCGTAGGGCGTGATGCTGCAGATGGCCTCCAGCGCCTTGGGCGGCTTGACCCGCGGCGCGCGCAGCGCCAGCTCCTCCAGGCGCGGCGGGGCCACGGGCTTGAGCTCGGGCAGCCCGAAGCGCCGGGCCATGGCCTTGCCCAGCGCGGCCACCTG
>JACQHH010000064.1 GCA_016199125.1 Candidatus Lambdaproteobacteria bacterium | reverse complement strand
TTGAACAGCGTGGTCTTGCCCGAGCCGTTGGGCCCGATCACGCCACAGACCTGACCCGACTCCACGTTGAGACTGACCTCGTCCAGCGCCAGGACATTGCCGAAGCGGATGGAAAGGCCCTCAATGCGCAACATGGTCGCTCCGGATGAGACGGCGCACGATGCGGTGCACGGTCACCTCGTCCAGCAGGCCGCGCGGCCGGACGATGAGCAACAGGGCCACCAGCCCCCCAAAGACGATCATGCGGTAGCCGGCGAACGCGCGCACCGACTCCAGAAAGCCGATGTCCAGCACCACGCCCAGCAGTGGCCCCACCGCCGTGCCCAGCCCGCCGATGAGGCCATAGGCCAGCCCGTGCACGCCCAGCATCACGTTGAACAGCGCCGGCTCGATGTAGGTGATGAGGTGTGCATACAAGGCTCCGCCGATGCCCGCGATGATCCCCGACAGCGCCGCCGCGAAAATCTTGCAGGCGGCGACGTTGACCCCCAGCGCTTCGGCCGGAATCTCGTCCTCGCCGATCATGCGCAGCGCCAGGCCCAGGCGTGTGCGCTCCATGAGCGTCAGCCCGCCCACGACCAGACCCAGCAGCCCGTAGATGAGCAGCATGAACTGCACGGCCGAGATGTCGTGGGCGTAGATGTAGCGGATTTCGCGGAAGCCCTCGGAGCCCATGGGGCCGATGAGCGTGCCGTCGACATCGATCTGCCAGGTGAGCATCTGCAGCAGCAGGCGCACCATTTCCGCGAAGGCCAACGTGGCCACGGCGAAATACAGCCCGTGCAAACGCGCCGTGGGCACGGCCACCAGCGCCGCGGCCAGGCCGGCCAGCGCGGCACCCCAGAGCATGCCCAGCCACAGCGGCCAGCCCCACATGGCCGTGGCGATGCCGGACCCGTAGGCGCTGATGGCGAAGTAGGCCTGCTGCCCGAAGGAGATGCTCCCCGTGACCAGCAGCACATAGGCCGAGAGCGCCAGGAAGGCGATCATCCCGATGTTGGACAGCACCCCGATCAGATAGTCGCTCATGGTGCTCAGATGCGCCGGAATGCCGCCAGCTCCCTGCGCACGATGGCCTGGCCCAACAGCCCGCCGGGGCGCAGCACCAGAAACGTGAACAACAGGAAATAGGCGGCCAGGTCGCGGAATTGGGCGCCCAGGTACCAGACGAATTGGATTTCCGCGACGCCCAGCAGCAGACCGCCGCAGACGGCGCCCGGAATGGACCCCATGCCGCCCAGCATCATGGCGATGAGTCCCTTGTACGTGGCCCACAGGCCGAACTTGGGGATGACGAGCTGATCCGTGCCGGCAATCAGCAGGCCGGCCAGGCCGCCGATCAGCGCCGCCATGACCGCCACTCCCAGGCCGATCCAATCCAGCGGAATGCCCATGTAGCGCGCCGCGACGGGATCCTGCGCCACGGCCCGCAGGGCCAGCCCGAAGCGCGTGCGATAGACCAGCAGCCACACCCCCGCCAGCAGCAGCGCGACGCAGGCGAACATGGTCACGTACTCGGCGCGGAAAAAGATGGGGCCCAGCTCAATCGGCTCCAGGGCCGTGAGCCGTGGAAAGGGATAGGTGCGATCGGGAAATACCAGAATGACGGCCTCCTCGAGCTGCATCCAGATCACGAAGCTGGAGACGACCGCGGTAATGGCCGACCGTTGACGCACGGCCCAGAAGCACAACCGATCCACGTAGACATTGGCCAGCACCGTGCCCGCGAGCGTCGCCGCGATGACCGCGAGCAGCCCGGCGCCTCGCAGGTGGAACCATGTGCCGACGAAGATGCCCACCATCACGGAGGGTCCGTAGGACAGGTTCAGCCGCCGCATGACGCCGAAGATCAGCGTGAACCCCAGTCCCAGCAGGGCATAGCCGGAGCCCACCATGACGCCGTCGACGATGTTCTGCAGAAAATCGACCATGGCCCGGGGCTCCTGCGTTGTGCGCCGCTCCTGCGGCGGGCGCCGGTTCGGGCGAACGCAAGGCTGGTCCGCGGGGGGCAGCGCAAATGCTAGTGGGACGACGCTCCAGAGCCGCCCAGGTAGGCCCGGTGGATCACCTCGTCCTCCTGCAGGGCTCCGGGCACGCCGCTGAAGGTGATGCGGCCCTGCTCGAGCAGGTAGAAATGATGCGCGATTTGCAGGGCCATGTGAGCGTTCTGCTCCACCAGCAGCACCGTAACGCCTTCGGCGTTCAACTCGTGGATCGTGCGGAAGATTTCCTCGACGACCAGCGGGGCCAGCCCCAGAGACGGCTCGTCCATGAGCAGAATGCGCGGCCGGGCCATCAGCGCCCGCGCCACGGCCAGCATCTGCTGCTCGCCACCGGAAAGCGTGCCGGCATCCTGGTTGATGCGTTCGCGCAGGCGGGGAAAGCGCACCAGTTGTCGCTCGAGATCCTCCGCCACGCCGGCCTTGTCGCGCGTCAGGCGCAGGTAGGCGCCCGCGATCAGATTCTCCCGCACGCTGACCTCGGGAAACGTGAGCCGGTTTTCCGGCACCAGGGCCAGGCCGCGGCGCACGATTTCGCTGGAGGGCTTGCCCACCAGCTCCTGGCCCTGCAGGCGCACCGAGCCCCGGCGGGCGTGCAGAATGCCCGCCACGGTATACATCAGCGTGGTCTTGCCGGCGCCGTTGGGGCCCAGCAGGCAGGTGATGCGGCCCTCCTGGGCTTCCATGGAGACGCCACGCAGGGCCTCGATCTTGCCGTAGGCGGTGACGATATTTTCGATCACGAGCATGGGGGCATCGCCTCAACGCGCTTGGGTGCCCAGGTACGCTTCGCGCACCTGGGGATTCTGCTGCACTTCCGCCGGCGAGCCCTGGGCGATTTTGCGCCCAAAGTCCAGCACGGCGATCTGGTCGGTGACGCCCATGACAAGCTCCATCACGTGCTCCACGAGCAGGATGGTCTTGCCCTCGGCGCGCAAGGCCAGCACACGCTGCTTCAGATCGTTGATCTCTTCCATGTTCATGCCGGCTGCCGGCTCGTCCAGCAGCAGCAGCTTGGGTTGCGAGGCCAGTGCCCGCGCCAGCTCCAGGCGGCGCTGTTCCCCAAAGGAAAGATTGGACGCCTGCTCCTGGGCCTTGTGCGCCAACCCGGCGAATTCCAGCAGGCCCTGCACCTGCGCCTGGGCCCTGCGCGAGCCGCCGAACCAGCGCCGCAGGAAGGGCTCGCCGTGCTTTTGCTCGGGGGCGTTCTGCGCGACCCACAGGTTTTGCCAGACGGTGAGCTGGCCGAAGAGGCGGATGTTCTGGAACGTGCGGGCGATGCCCTGGCTCAGGCGCAGGTGGGTGGGGACGCGCGAGATGTCCTCGCCATCGAACAGGATGCGGCCGCGGGTAATGCCGAACACGCCGCAGATCAGGTTGACCGTGGTGCTCTTGCCCGAGCCGTTGGGGCCGATCAGGCCCATGATCGACCCTTTGGACACCTTCAAGTTCAGATCCTGCAGCGCCTGGACGCCGCCGAAATGCTTGGTGAGACCTTCAAGCGCCAGCATGACTCCTCCGCCGTAATCCGAACAAGCCACGCAGCAGGTTCCGCAGGCGCACGTCACCGAGCTGCTTGATGCGCACATTCATGGCCAGCATGATCAGCAGGCCGAACAGCAGGTTGCGCCAATCGCCCAGGAAGCGCAGCCCTTCCACCAGAAACCCCTGCACGAACACCACCGCCGCGAGCGTGCCAAAGACGCTGCCCATGCCCCCCAGGATGGGATAGGCAATGGCGAACGTGGCCAGCAGGATGCCGAAATTCAGGTGCTCCACGTGGGTGGTCATGTGCGCGTAGAGTCCGCCGCCGATGCCCGCGATCACGCCCCCGAGGGTCATGGCGGCGACCTTGATGGTGGTCAAGTTGATGCCCACGCTCTGCGCGGCCAGCTCGTCTTCGCCCACGGCGCGCACCACGGCGCCCAACCGGGAGCGGTCGGCCCACCACAGGGCCCCGCCCACCAGCAGCACGATCAGCCCCATGAACAGCGACACCTCGATCGTGGTCCAGCCGTTTTCCGGGAAGTAGCGGATGCGGCGAAAGCCCTCGGCGCCAATGGGCCCGATGGGGATGCCGTCCCGCAGCACGGTGTAGTTGAAATTGAAGAAGAACAGGCGCACCACCTCGGAGAATGCCAGGGTGGCGATGACCAGCATCATGCCCTTCACGCGCAGCGCGGGAAAGCCGATGAGCAAGGCCAGCACGCCGGAGAGCAAGCCTCCCAGCGCCAACGCGGGGACGATGTGCCAGCCCCACATGGCCGTGCAGATCCCGGCCATGTAGGCGCCGATGGCGAAAAAGCCCGCCTGCGCCATGGACACCTGCCCGGTCAGGATCAGCAGGTAGGCCGAGAGCCCCAACAGGGTGTGAATGCCGAAAATCTGAAGCAGGCCGATATAGAAATCCATCGTGTGCCGCCACGTGAATGGAAACGAGCCCGCCGCCGCCACCGGCGCGGCGTTTATGCGTGCAGCCTGCCCAAGAGCCCCCGCGGACGCACGGCAAGAAAAATGAACAGCAGCAGCATCACGTAGATGTCGCGCTCGGTGACGCCGCGAAAATACAGGAACACGTTTTCCAGCAGCCCCACCAGCAATCCGGCCACGATGGCGCCGGGGATGCTGCCCAGGCCGCCGATGACCGTCACCACCAGCCCCTTCAGCGTCACCGGAATCAGCAGCAACGGAGACAGCAGGCCCACCGAGGACGCGATGAACGATCCGGCCACGCCGCCCAGGAACCCGGAGAGGACGAACGTGGTGGCATTCGTGCGGGGCACGGAAATTCCGCACAGCAGCGCCGCGACCGGCTGCTGCGAGACCACGCGCGTCGCCAGCCCCAGCCGCGTGCGGTAGATCACCGCCAGCAGGATTCCCGTGCAGACGACGCTGGCCACGAACACCAGCAGCAGATCGCTGCGCAGCGAAAACGGCCCGAAGAAGAGCATCGTGTCGCTGAACAGCACCGGATACGGCATGGGCATGCCCTGCGTGGAAACCACGGTCACTTCATCCAGGAACAGCAGCATGCCGATGGTCGCCAGGAGCGAGCCCAGCTCGTTGCTGGCGGCAATGAAGCGGAAGCAGGTGAGATAAACCACGTACCCCAGGACACCGGAGGCGATCACGGAAACGGCGAACACCACAATGGCGGGCGCATGCAGCACCTGGAAGGCCACCAGGCTCGCATAAGTGCCCGCCAGCGACGCGGCCCCGAAGGCGATGTTCACCTTGCGCATCACGCCGAAGATGAGCGTGAAGCCGATGCCGATGAGCGCGTAGGTGGAACCGTACAGCAGGCCGTCCATCGCCGACTGCGTGATGTCCGCCACCTCTAACCAAAAGTCAGCCATTAGTTCCTCTACAACTTCCAGGTCCGCAGCCCGGGATACGCAGCGCCCCCGCACGATACCGTGCGGGGGCGCAAGCACCACGCGCGCCGATGCGGCACCTGGCGCGCGGATTTACCCCGCTAGCGCTGCGGCAGGAAGGCCAGCGCCGGCGTTTCGCCGGTCGTGCGCAGGGCACTGGCCTTGGCCGGGTCGTACAGCACGACCCACGCCCCTTCCTTGGCCGTGGCGTACACGAAGGGCTTCACCGCCTCGCGATCCTCGGTGCGGGCGATGGTGCCCATCAACCCCGCGGTGGATTTGAGCTTGGCCAGCCCGTCGCGCATCCGGCGGCGGTCCTGCTGCACGGTTTCCGGCTTGGCCATCACCTTCTCGGCGACGATCACGTCGCGGATGATCTCGACGTTTTCCCAGGCCGCCGTGCTGTGCAGGTCGGCGCTGCCGCCATACTTCGCCGTCAGTTCAGCCACCCGCTGGGCCTTGGCGTTGGTGGGGGCGAAGCTGGTGGGGATGATGATGCCCTCGGCCTGCGCCGCGCAGCCGTTCAAGGTTTCCATGCTGGAGGAGCTGGTCAGCCCCACGAGCGCCACCCTGGGCTTCACGCGCTGGCGGGCCATCTCCTTGAGCACGCCGCAGGTGGTGAAGGGATGCGACGAGATGGAGACGATGTCCGCATTGGCCTTCTTCATCTCCCGCACCTGGGTGGTGAAGTTGGTGTCGTTGAGCAGCCACTTGGCTTCCCCGACCACCTCGAATTTCGCCTGCACCGAGCGCTCCTTCATCACCGAATACCAGGTGAAGCGGGAATGGGCGAAATCCTCCTCCACGCCGCCAAAGACGGTCTTGGCGTCCGGGTGTTTTTCGGCCAGCCATACGAAGAGCGCCTTGTACATGGCGTCTTCGCTGGGCACGTTGCGGAAGGACCACTCGGAGATTTTCGCCAGCCCGCCCTTGATGGCGCCGTCCGTGAAGATGGGGAACTGCAGCCCGGTATCGCTGGAATCGCCCACCTTGGCCTGCAGAATGCCGAAGACCGGCTCTGCCACGTTGGAGCAGGTGGGTCCCACGGCGATGAGGTAGTCCGCCGATGCGAGACGCCGCACGATGGAGATGCCTTCTTCCGCGTTGCAGCGGGTATCGAAGAAATCCACCTGGAACTTGCCGATCGAGCCGTCGCCCAGGCGCACGCCCCCGGAATTGTTGATATCGTCGGTCGCGGCCCGCAGCACGGCCTCGGCATTGACGCCGAAGGAGCGCACGACACCGGATTTCGCGCCGAAGCCGGCGATTTTGATGATACGTTCCGCGGCAGTGGCCGCGTCGGCCAGCCCCAGCGCCAACATGCTGGCAACGGCCATGACTGCGATCCATGTTTTTCGGTTCATGTTCCCCTCCACAAAGGGAAGATTGGTGGAACAAACGCGTGACAGTCACTCCGACTGCCGAACAAGTGGCGGGCAGCGAGTGGCTCGCTCGCGCGTCCGGCGCACAAGGCTGCGCGCGCACGCGCCCAGCAACGGCCGGCTTAACGACCGTCGCTCGACGAGCGATGGAGAGAAATGAATTGTGCCCGGAGTGGCATAGCGATCCCCCCAAGGTATGCCGGCGTCTGATCCGCCCAGGGGAACCCCGCCTCACCCTGCGCGGCAGGGCCATTCCCAGCCTGCCGGCTACCTCTTGCGCTGGCTTAACAACAGCCGACCGATTCTGTCAACTACAATCGTGTGCGCGTGCCGCGCCTGTCGCGCCTCCATGAACAGGCGTCGCGATGGGCGCCGCGCGGCGTCCTGCGTCCAGTCGCCGCCTGGGGTGCGGATCGCGACGCTGCCAGCCGGGTCAGGCGCCGCTGGGCTGCATGCCGAAATCGTAGCGCACGGTGTAATAGGGGGCCGGCAGCCGATGGCCCTCTACTTCGGCGGGCTGCTCGTGGCGCACGAATTCGACCACGAGCTGGTTCTTCACGCCAAAGACCGCATCGGAATCCAGGTAGGGGTCGCCCTCCACGAACAACTGCGTGGTCAGGGGCCGGAAACCCGACGCCGAGACCTTGAAATGGACGTGCGCCGGGCGGAAGGGATGGCGCCCCATGGCCCGCAACAGGCGTCCCCCGGGGCCGCCGGTGGAGATGGGATAGCTGACCGGCTTGACCGTCCGCAATGCGTAGCGCCCGTCCGCGCCGCTGCGCAGGCGGCCGCGCAGGTTCATCTCGGGCTGCTGCGGGTCCTGATTCTCGTACAGGCCGTTGGGGGCGGTCTGCCACACGTCCAGCAGCGCCCCGGCGATGGGCTCCCCGCGCGGCGTGCATACGCGGCCGCTGATGACCACGGGCTCCCCGGGCCAGCCCCGCGCCACGTCGGCGGGCGCCTCCAGCAGCGGCGACTGTTCGCGATAGAACGGCCCCAATACGCTGGTTTCCGTGACGCCCTGCGTGCGCGGATTGAGCAGGGCGTCCACCTGCATCGTGACGCCCAGGATGTCGGAAAGCAGAATGTACTCGTCGCGCTTGCCGGCATCCGTGAGATAGGCCAGCGCGGCCAGCCATTCCTCCTCGGTGGGCCGCACCTCACGCACGAAGGCCATCAGGTGCGGAATCAGGCTGTTCAGCACCGCTTTCAGCCGCGGATCGCGCGTCCCTCCGAGTTGACTCAGTACCGCCGCTTCGATGTTGTCCGCGTTCAGATTGCGCATGTGGTCCTCCCCCGCTGGATGTGCGCCACGCGTGCCGCCCCTGCCGGATTCGGCTCCAGTTCTGGCCGCAGCGGGCCCGGATGTCAATCGGCCCGGAACCCGGAGTCAGAGAAGGGCACGCAAGGCACGGCACCCGGAACCGGAGCAAATCAGCCCTGCGGCGGAGATAAATGATAAATAAATTATAGATTAACGATACGCGGCGGCGAGTCAGGACGTGCTGTCAGGCATCGCGCCACCCGGACTCAGGAACGGACTTAGTGCTACTCTGTCTGATTGGATTCGTCCCTTGTTGCATCAACTACTTACGATGTCACCGCTTTCGGCCATGATGGCTCCTGCTGCGGTTTCGCGGGTCGCGCCGGCGTGAACTGACAGAAGTAGTATTAGCAGGTTGCGGAAATTTGAGCATGCACCGGGCCCTTTGATTTTCCCGAGAGTATCCGCGGACCGATGCAGGCGACTGCGGCGTCCGATCCAGGGAGGAGATGCGCGCATGCAAGCGAACCGTCCCCCACGCCGCCGCCGCCCGCGCAACGCATCCACCGCGCATCACGCCGCCCCGCCGGTGGCGCCTCGCTGTCATCGCTCACTGGGCGGAGGGAAAGTTGGGCTTGCGCTTCTCGATCACGGCCTGAATCCCCTCCCGCGCATCCTCGCTGAAGAAGTTCAGCATTTCCGCGGCAAGCGAGAAGTCATAGGAGGGGGATTGCACGCGCATC
>JACQHH010000070.1 GCA_016199125.1 Candidatus Lambdaproteobacteria bacterium | reverse complement strand
GTCCAGGGCCACGTCGGCCTCGCTGCCGTCCGCGGAAATGCGCCGGGCGGTCTTGGGGGACAAGCCCAGCAGCGCGCGAATGGCGTTGCTGGTCTGGCTGCGCGCGCGCAGCTCCAGCACCTGGCCCAGCAGCACCAGGGTGACAATCACGGCCGCGGCCTCAAAGTACAGCTCCACCTCGCCCCCCGGCGTGCGGAAGGAATCGGGAAAGCGGTAGGGCACCAGCACGCCCACCAGGGAGTACAGGTAGGCCACGCCCGTGCCGATGCCGATCAGGGTGAACATGTTCAGGCTGCGGTACACGACAGAGGTCCACGCGCGCTGGAAAAAGGGCAGCCCGCCCCACAGCACCACAGGCGTGGCCAGTGCCAGTTGCAGCCAGCTCAGCGGGCGGTGGCCCAGCCATGCCGAGAGGGGATGGCCGGGCAGCATGTCGCCCATGACCAGCAGCAGCACCGGAAGCGTGAACAGCAGCGAGACCCAGAAGCGCCGCCGCATGTCGTCCAGCTCGGGATGCGCCTCCTCCAAGGTCACCGTGCGCGCTTCCAGCGCCATGCCGCAGAGGGGGCAGGCTCCGGGCTCCAGCCGCACGATCTCCGGGTGCATGGGGCAGGTGTACTCGGTCGCCGTGCGCGGGGCCGCGACGCGGTCGGGTTCCAGCGCCATGCCGCAACTGGGGCAGGCTCCGGGCTTGGACTCCTTCACGCCGGGACACATGGGGCAGACGTAGTTGACCCCTGGCGTCTCCTGCCCGCGCGCCTTGTGGCCGTGCGCGTGCGCGGCGTGATCGTGGGCATGACCAGCGTGGGCATGCGCGTCATGTCCGCCATGGGCCGGCTGGCCCAGGAATTTCTGCGGGTCCGCCTGGAATTTTTTCAGGCAGCCGCCGCAGCAGAAATAGTAGCTCTGGCCCCGGTGCTCGCTGCGGTGCGGCGAGTCGTCTCCGACGCTCATCCCGCACACCGGGTCCACGTGCCGAGCGCTCGCGGCGGCCGGCTGGGCCTGAGCGGCGTGCATCTGACCGTGCGGTGTGTGATCGTGGCCCTCGTGACCGTGCGCGTGCGCAGCGTGATCGTGGGCCGAGCCCGCATGGCCGTGCGAGCCAGGTCCCATGTGCGCATGCTGGGCCTGACCCGTCGCAGCCGCCTGGCCCTGGAATTTCTGCGGGTCCGCCTGGAATTTTTTCAGGCAGCCGCCGCAGCAGAAATAGTAGGTCTGGCCCTGGTGCTCGCTGCGGTGCGGCGAGTCGGCTCCGACGCTCATCCCGCACACCGGGTCCACGTGCCGGGCGGCCTTCGTTGCTGCCGCGGAATGCTTCCCCTGCGGCGATTCCTCGCCGCGGCCACGGTGATCGCTGCTCATCGTTCCCTCCTGCTGTGTTGCGGTTGGATCGTCATCGTCGGGTCGCTTTGCTCTCCGGTGGGCACCGCGTCGGTGCCGCGCTTGCGCCGCGGTCTGCGCGTGCCGCGTTGCGCGCCTGCCGAGCGCCGGCCGCCGCTTCCGGCAGCCGGCGTGGCACGGGCTATTCGATACGCGTCAACGCGGTCATCAATTCCTCGATTTTCGCGTCGAGCTGATCCGGCTTGCCGCTGGAGACGGCCTCCATCACGCAGTGATGGACATGGGTTTCCAGCACGCCCATCTGCACCTGCTTGAGGGCCGCGGTCACCGCCTTGATCTGCGCCACGATGTCCATGCAGTAGCGGTGCTCCTCGATCATCTTGCGCACCCCGCTGATCTGCCCCTGAATCTTGTTCAGGCGTTGCAACTGCCCCTCGTGGCTCGGGTAGATCTGCCGCATCGCGTTTGCTCTCCACTGTGGGTACAATGGCCATGAACGGCACGCGGCCGGCGCGGCGCGTCACTCATGTTTTCAAATTACGATACCCCCGTATAGTATACATGTCAAGTCCGCGCCAATCCCAAGCAGCGCGGGCGGAGGGACCAGCAGCGATGACCGACGAGGTAGAGAGCACCGCACGGGCACTTGGCGGCGGGGAACCCCCGCGCTCGCGGGCCCTGTTACGGGTGGGATTGGCCGTCGCGGCGCTGGCGGTGTTGTATACGCTCACCTCGCGTGCAGGCTGGGAAATCGAGATGCTGCTCAAGCCCCTGCACGCGCAACTGGGCACGCCGCTGCTCGTGGCGGCCGTGGTGCTGTACATCCTGTTCCTGATGGTGCCTTTCGTCCCGGGCAACGAGATCGGTCTGGGCATCATCATGCTGTTCGGCACCCAGGGCGTGATCGTGGTGTATTTCGCCACCATCCTGGCGCTGCTGTTGAGCTTTCTCATGGGCCGGCTGATTCCCCTCTCGGCCATGGTGCGCCTGGCCGGCTGGCTGCATCTGCACGGCGTGCAGCGCATGCTGGCGCAGGTGGACACCGCACAGCCCATGGAAAGCCTGAATCGGGTGATCCAGGAAGCCCCCGCGCGCTGGGTGCCCTTCCTGCTGCGCCATCGCTACGTGGCCATCGGCATTGCGTTCAACCTGCCGGGCAATGTGCTGATCGGCGGCGGGGGAGGCATCGGCATGATGGCCGGCATGAGCCGCGTGTTCCGCCTGGACGCCTACCTGCTCGTGTTGTGCATCGCCACGTCCCCCGTACCGGTCGTGCTGCTGACCACGGGCACGATCCCGCTGCTCTTCGCGTGAGCCTCCCGGGCGTCCGGTTGCGCGGGCCCGCGGCGGTGGCGTAAGGTGATGCCGCGCAAGCCGGCCCTGAGCGGGCGCCTGGTCATGGCGGACTTTGTGTGGTGGGGCGATTCCACGGAAAGGCAACGGCATGGGCATGTCCGCCGCGGAGGGTACCGAGTGGCAGGGCACGACCAGGTGGCTGGCAGGATTCTGCCTGGCACGCCTGGGCTTCTCCACGATCTTCACCACCTACGCGGCGGCCATGCCGCTGCTGATCGTGGACTGGCACATGACCGCCAGCCAGGCCGGCCTGGTCAACTCGGCCTATCACCTCGGCTACCTGACCTCGCTGTTTATCGTCGGCTTCCTGGCCGACAGCATCGGCGCCAAGCGCACCTACCTGTTCGCCAGCATCGCCGCCGCGTCGAGCGCGCTGACCTTTGCCTTCTTTGCCCATTCCTTTCACAGCGGACTGTTGCTCTACGGGCTGACGGGGCTGCTGTCCGGGGGCTCCTACACGCCGGGACTAACCATCATCGCGCAGCAGTTCCACCCGGCGCGGCGCGGACGGGCCATCGGCTTCTATCTGGCGGCCGCTTCGGCGGGCTACGCCGCCTCGCTGCTCCTGAGCAGCATCTTCATGCGCGTCAGCGGATGGCGCGCCGCGTTCCTGGTCACGGCCCTGGGGCCGCTGGCCGGCGCGCTGATGGGGTACTGGATGCTGCGCGGCACAGCCAATGTGATTGTGCCGCGCCACGTGGGCGCGGCAGCCTCCGGGATGGTCACGGCGCTCTTCCGCAACAACGCGGCCGTGCTCATCGTGCTCTCGTATGTGTTCCACTCCTGGGAACTGCTGGGGCTGTGGGCCTGGATTCCCTTCTTCCTGGCATTCGTGGCCGGCGGCGGACGGCAGACGGCCGGTGCGGCGAGCCTGGGCGCGGGCTTTTCGGCGCTGACCTATCTGGTGAGCGTGGGGGGGCCCATCCTGGGCGGCACGCTCTCCGATCGCGTCGGCCGGGGCACGGTGATCATCGTCATGGCGACCCTGAGCGTGATCTGCTCCTTTACCATCGGCTGGCTGGTGACGATGCCGCTGTGGCTGGTGGTGCTGGTTGCATTCCTCTACCAGTTCACGAGCATCGCGGATTCCCCGGTGCTCTCCACGGCCGTCACGGAGGTGGTGGAACCGCGCTATCTGGGTGCCGCATATTCCATCCGCTCGGTGCTGGGTTTCGGGGCGGGCGCCATCAGCCCCTGGGTGTTCGGGATGGTGGTGGATTGGGGCCGGGCACTGTCCACGCCGTCGCCCATGCTGACCTGGGGCCTGGCCTTCGGAGTGCTTGGGCTGGGCGGCTGCATGGCGCCGCTGTGCATCCTGCGCATGCGCGCGCTGCCCGGCGGCTATCGCTGAGCCCGGCCGCGGACCCGCGCCCTGTTCGATGCTGGCTTCGACCCGCTCCCAACCGCCGGCCGTGCCGCCGATGAATCCGCGTGCCTTACAGGCTGCAGCCATGCCGACTCGTCACGCCCCGCAGGCCCTCCATCTCGTGCTGCGCCGGGAGCGCACCGGATGCGGCGACATGGTGCGCCGCGCGACCCGGGGACGGCGGGTGGCGCTTGTGGGCCTTGCCCTGCACCTGACGTTGATCGTGGCCGCGGCTGGACCCGCCCGCGCCGCCGAGCCGGCCCGGCCGGCGCCTCCGGCTGCGTTGGCCGGCACGGCCGCGAATGCCGCGCCGCACGCCGTCGTGCTGATGTATCACCGCTTCGGCGAAGACCGCTATCCCTCCACCAGCATCCGCCTGTCCCAGTTCGAGGGCCATCTGCGTGCCTTGCGCGATGGTGGCTACACCGTGCTGCCCCTGCGGCAGATCGTGGAGGCGCTGCGCGCCGGCGCGCCGCTGCCGCCACGCAGCGTGGGCATTTCCGTGGACGATGCCTATGCCTCGGTCCATCGCGAAGCCTGGCCGCGCCTGCGGGCCGCGGGCTATCCCTTCACGCTGTTCGTGTCCACCGATGCGCTGGATCGCGGCTATGGCGGCATGCTCACCTGGGACGAACTGCGCGAGATGGTGCGCGGGGGCGGCGTGGACGTGGGCAATCACACGGCCAGCCACCCGCACCTGGCGGATCGCGACGGGGCGTTCGCGGAACGCGAGATCGACCGGGCCCAGCAGCGGCTCCGCGAGGAGCTGGGCTCGGCGCCGGTGCTGTTCGCCTATCCTTACGGGGAGCACGGCGCGGCGGCGCGGGCCGCGGTGGCGGCGCGGAATTTCCTGGCCGCGTTCGGCCAGCAGTCCGGGGCCATAGGGCCACAAGGGGACCTGATGAATCTGCCGCGCTTTGCCCTCAACGAGAGCTACGGCGAGCCGGCGCGCTTTGCCGTGGTGGCCGGCGCGCTGCCCCTGGCGGCGCATGACGTGACCCCGGCCGATGGATTGCTGGCGCCCGGCGACAATCCGCCGCGGCTGAGCTTTCGCGTCGCGGCGGAGGCCGGCGGCCTGGAGCGCCTGGCCTGCTATCTGACCGGAGGGGGCAAGCTGACGCTGCGCGTGAGCGCCGGGCGGCGCGTCACGGTGGACGTGCCGCAGCCGCTGGCGCCGGGGCGCAGCCGCATCAACTGCACCCTTCCCGCGCCGTCGGGGGCATGGCAATGGTTTGGCCTGCAATACTACGTGCCTGGGCCAGCAGTCCGCTGAACCCCTCGTGGCTGCGCCCAGCGAAGCCGTCCAGCACGTCGCGCGGCACGCCCTGCGGCGCCAGGCGCGCCTGATCCAGCGGCCGCAGCCTGTTCTCGTTGATCAGCCGAATCAGCCCCACGACGTACTCGTCGCGCCGGGTGGAATACCACACCATGCCCTCGGCCAAGGCGCGCCCGTCGAAGGGCAACCCCTGCGTGCGGAACCACTCGCGATGGGTGCGGAAATCCTCGTAGGCCCAATGCGTGTTCAGCGTGCGCATGTAGGCCTGCACGGCGTCGCGCAAGGTGCGGAAGCGGCGGATGCGGTAGCTGCGGCCCACCTCTCGCTCCTCGGGCACCATGTCCAGGGACGAATCGTTCCAGCTCCACTGGCCGAACAGGGCATTGCCCGCGCACACGAAGCGCGACGAACCCCAGCCGCTCTCCTCCGCCGCCTGGGCCAAGGCCAGGCTGGTGGGCACCTCGTCCACGCGCCGCAGCAGCGCGCGGAAATCCCGGCCGTCCACGTCGAAGTCGCGGGCCATGTCAGCGACCCAGTCTGCTTCCAGCGCAGAGAGCGTCCCGCGCCGGGCCTCGTCGCGGTCACGCAGCAGGCGCTGGCGGAGCTCGGCCAGGCGCTCGTTTTCGCGCAGCACCAAGGGCAGCACGGCGCGGAAGAAGAGGCGCTTGCGCGCCGAGGCGGGCTGCAGGCGGTCCAGCTCGGCCGGAATGGCGTTGACATAGACACGCGGCACCGCGCCCCGCCCCGCCATGACCGCCTGCCAGTCGTAGCTCAGAGCCGAGAGAAACGCGTGCAACCCCCGGGGGGCGTCGGGCAGCAGCAGCCGCACGGAGCGGCGCGCTTCGGGCGCCCCGTCCGCGGCCACCTCCACCGTCACGGCGAGCGATGGCTGCGCGGGCAGGAGCCACAGCAGGGCCAGCACCAGCAGCGGGGCGAAGGTCAGAGCGATGAGAACGAATCCCCGCATCTTGCGGGTCCGACTTGCGCGTGGCGTCATTCCACACAGGAGAGAAGGCTGCGCGTGCTCCCGTGCCAGGGGCGATGCGCCGCCGATTGAAACCGTGGCCGGCACCCGCGGCGGAACAGAAGGTCGTCCGCATTCCGCTGCGTGGTTAATTTTATAGCATAACCGTTTTGCGGTGCGATTTCCGCAAAAAAAGTGCGCTGCGGCCTGCGTTTCGACCGCTGCCGCCACGGCGGGGGTGCGCTGTGGTGACCGCGGCTGCCACCGACTTGCATGTGGAACACCGGGCGCCCGCCCTGCCGGTTCACGGGTGAAGATCGTGCGGGAATCTGTTAAACCGGCACGGAGACGTCGTTCAGACCATTCACGTCGGGGGGAGCAGCGCATGGCGGATTGTATTTTTTGCAGGATCGTGGCGGGTCAGGTTCCCTGTCACAAGGTGACCGAAGACGACAGGACCGTGGCCTTCATGGACATCGGGCAGGTCAATCCCGGGCATGTGCTGGTGGTCGTCAAGCCGCACCACGCCACGCTCACGGACCTGGACGAGGAGCTGGCGGCTGCGGCGATGCGCACGGTGCATCGGGTGGCGCGCACCATCCGGCGCGAGTTGCAGCCGGCTGGGCTCACCCTGCTGCAAGCCAATGGCGAGGCGGGCTGGCAGACGGTGCCCCATTTTCACGTGCACGTGCTGCCGCGGCGCAGCGGCGATGCGCCCCGGCTGGAATGGCCCGCCATGAATCCGCCGCAGGACGCATTGGCCGCCATGGCCAAGCGCCTGCAATGCTAGGCCGCTCCGGCAAGGGCCAGGGCCAGGGCGCCCTCCGCGCCGGCGGCGCGGCAACCGGCCGAATCGGATGGTGCCGATAATGGAAGGCGATACACGGGCGCGGAGCGGGCCGGCCACAGTGCCCGCCGCAAGCACTCCGGGAGCGGCCGGCACACTGCCGGCGGAGCATGGCGCTCCGCGAGCCGGACGCGTGTGGTTTCGCGGGCGGCTGGGCGAGATGGTCGGCCTCCATCTGGTGAACCTGCTGCTGACCCTGGTTACGCTGGGCATCTACCACTTCTGGGCGCGCACGCGCATGCGGCGCTACGTGTGGAGTCATCTGTGGTTCGATGGCGAGCAGTTCGCCTACACGGGCCGGCCGCGTGAGCTGCTGGTCGGCTACGGCAAGGCTCTGCTGCTGCTGGTGCCGTTGCTCCTGCTCTTCAACCTGAACCCGGTGTACGTGAATCACCCGCTGCTGGTGGCGCTGTATGCGGCCATCAGCCTGGCCGTGTACGGCGGATTCATCGTGTTCGGGGGCATCGCCCAGTTCGGCGCGCGGCGCTATCGCCTCAGCCGCACGCGCTGGCGCAACATCCGCTTCGGCCTGGGCGGCTCGGCGCTGGGCTTTGGCGCCCTGACCCTGGGCTATGCGCTGCTCACGGCGTTCAGCGCAGGCCTGTACACGCCTTTCATGCGGCATCACCTCGCCGCCTATCAGCTCAGCCGGGGGTGGTTCGGCAGCGCGCGGGTGGCCTACACGGGCACGGCCGGGCCGTTGTTCCGGCTCTTCATCAAGGTCTGGCTGGCGGCGGTGGCGTTCATCGTGGCCGCGCCGTTCGCCGTGGGGCTGCTGCTCGCGACCCTGGCGCCGGGCTGGCTGCCGGTTGCACCCGCGTTGGTCATCGCGGCCGTTGCGGTGGCGGTGATCGTGGCGTGGTACAGCTACGTGGCCGGGGAGCTGCGCTACCTGGCCGCGCATGCGCGGCTGTGCATGCCCGTGGGGACCGATCGAGCCGCGGGCAGCTCTGCCACCGGCGCCGGGAGTCCCCTGCGCGCGCCGAACGACGCGCGTGCGGCCGAGGGCCTGCGTTTCCGCCTGACCTTCAGCGGGCCCCAGTTTGCCTGGATGGCCGTCTCCAGCCTCGCGCTCACCTTCGGCACCCTGGGCCTGGCCTTTCCCTGGGTGCTGCGCCGCAAGCTGGACTTCGCCTGCCGGCACCTGGACATTGCAGGACGCCTGGACTACGACGCGGTACAGCAACAGCAGGACGCGGCGCCGGCGTTCGGCGAAGGGCTCGCCGACGCCTTGGACATCGGCGATCTGGGTTTGTGAGCCATCCATGCGCGTAACCGCCGACTATTCCGATGGCCGCTCCGCTGCCGTGACGCCGGTGCAGGTGCACATCGCGCCGCGGGAGCTGACGCTGATCGGCGACGACGGCGCCACGCGCGCGCGCTGGCCGCTGGCCGAGGTGGAGCTGGTCGAGGAAGTCTACGCGGGCCAGCCGCCGCGGCTGCGCCTGCGTGGCGGGGACGCGCAATTGACCTTGCGCGATGGCGCGGCCGTGCCCCTGCTGCGCCGCGCGGCGCCCCATCTGCGTGCCCACCTGCCGGGCACGCGCCGGCCGGGCCGGCTGGTGCTGGTCTCCACGCTGGCGGTGGCCGCATTGGCGCTGGCACTGCTGGCCGCCCTGCGCACGCCGCCGCTGCTGGCGCGCCTGGTGCCGGGGGCCTGGGAGCAGGCCCTGGGTGAGCGCCTGGTGACGGCCCAGGGCTTCCCGTGGTGCGACGAGGCCGCCGGCCAGGCCGTGCTGGAGCGGCTGGGGCGCGAGCTGGCACAGGGCGTCGAGCTGCCCTATGCGCTGCACATCCGTGTGAGTCGCACGCCCGTGCTCAATGCCGTGACCATGCCCGGCGGGCAGATCGTCGTGTTCAGGGATCTGCTGGATTTCATGGCCGGGCCTGACGAGCTGAGCGCCGTGCTGGCCCACGAGACGGCTCATGTGTCCCTGCGCCATCCCCTGCAGGGGCTGATCCGCAACGTGGGCGTGGGCCTGGTGCTGAGCGGGGTGACCGGGGCCATGCCGGGCAGCGAGACCCTGGGCGAGCTGGGCAAGCACCTGCTGCTGCTCTCCCACGGCCGCGAAGCCGAGCTGGCCGCCGATCGGCGGGGCATGGAGATTCTGCGCAGGGCCGGTCTGCGCCACGATGGCATGCTGGTCTTTCTGTCCCGCATCCGGCAGCGCCAGGGCGACCTGCCGCACGCGCTGGCCTATTTTTCCACGCACCCCCTGCACGAGGAGCGCATGGCGTTGCTGCGCGGGTGGCGGGGCGGCGGCAGGCCGGCCATGACCGCACAGGATTGGACGGCGCTGCGCGGCATCTGCGCCGCGGGCCGGCCCTAGATCAACCCCGTTTACCACCGGTCCCAGGAGACCCCCCATGAGCACCAATGTCGTCACCTATGAGTCCCACGAACACATCGCCGTGATCACCATGAACCGCCCGGAGAAGCACAATGCGCTCAACGGGGAAATCGAAGAGGGCCTGCACCAGGCCTGGCTGCGCTTCCGCGACAGCGACGACAGGGTCGCCATCCTCACCGGTGCGGGGCAGAAGGCCTTCACGGCCGGCGCCGATCTGTACAGCCCACCGGAAATCTGGCGCTTCACCCCGGGGGTCGGGGTGGAGCTGGAAAAGCCCGTGATCGCCGCGGTGAACGGCGTTTGCGTGGGTGGGGGGGTGGTGCTGGTGCAGTTCGCCGACCTGTGCGTGGCGGCGGAGCATGCCGTGTTCAGCTATCCAGAGGCCAAGGTGGCGCTCTGCGGCGGGTTGATCAGTTCCGTGGCCGCGCGCATTCCGCACAAGCTGGCCATGGAGATGATCCTGCTGGGCGAGAAGATCACGGCTCAGCGGGCCTATGAATTTGGGCTGGTGAACAAGGTGGTGCCCCAGACCGAGCTGATGGCGGCGGCCATGGGCTATGCCCGCACCCTGGCCGACAACGCCCCGCTGGTGTTGAGCCTGCTCAAGCGCTTTGTGGGGCGGGTGCTGCCCAAGGGCCCCTCGGAGCTGGCGGGCATCGGCCGGCGCGACGTGGCGGTCGTGATGAGCAGCCAGGACGCCGAGGAAGGCAAGGCGAGCTTCCGCGAGAAGCGCAAACCGGTCTACGTGGGGCGCTGAGCGCCCGCCCCGACCCATCCGCAAAGGAGCAGAGCCATGGTCAAGATCAGCGTGATGTATCCCCACAAACCCGGTGCGCGCTTCGATTTCGAGTACTACCGCCACACGCACATGCGGCTGGTGGCCGAGCACGAGGGCCCGCACGGGCTCTTGCGCACCACGGTCGAGCGGGGGCTCCCGGCCGCCGACGGATCGCCGCCACCCTTCGTTTGCATCGGCTCGCTGTATTTCAATACGGTGCAGGAGTACACGAGCATTCCGGAGGCCACCGCGGCCCGGCTGCGCGCGGACATCCCCAACTACACGGACATCACGCCCGTGCGGCAGTTTTCGGAACTGCTGGAGGCGTAGGGGGCCCCCGGATGTGCCCGTGCCGCGGGCGGCCCGGCGGCGTGCCGCCCGGGCGGGAGCTGGCTCAGTGCTTGAGCCAGCTCGCATCGTGCTTCTGGCCGGGCTGCAGGTCGATCAGCTCGCGGATGCCCTGGTCGAAGTGGTTGAGCATGGGGGCCTTGACCAGCATGTTCTTGGTGCCGGGATCCAGGAAGTACGCCTCGTGGTACCTGGAGTGCGCGGTATGGAAGGGTTCGCCCGTGTGCTTGTCCAGAAAGTCCACATCGCCGAAGCAGCCGCAGAAATAATCGTTCACGCCCGCCGGGATGGGATAGTCGCCCTCTATGGTCTTGCCCGGCGCCGGGTGCTCGCCGAAGACCTCGCGGTAGATCACCGTGCCCTTGACGCCGATGGTGGCGGCCGGACCGGCCACCAGGAAATTGCTCCCCGCCGGCACCACCGCCTGGATGGCGCCGGTGATGAGGCGGATGATGCTCTCCTCCATGCGCTTCAGGGCCAGCTCGATGATGGCGCCGCCGTAAATCTTGAAGATCGTATTGTCCTCCAGCACGATCACCACCGAGCCGGGGTTGGACACCTTCACCTGCTGGCCGGAACGGATCGTCTGACCCACCTGCATCGGTTTCTGGTCGGCGAAGGCCCGGCCTTCGATGCTCTGCACCTTGCCCCCGTGCTCCATCTGCGTATCGCGCCGGAACCAGGACAGCCAATCGATGGCCAGGCTCTCGTTGGGGATCAGGGTGATCCCCGCCCCGGCGGTCGCGGCCACGGCCAGTCCCTTGCCGCCCAGTTCCAGCATGCGACGGCGTGACATGCAGGTGCTCATATCCGCTCGGCTCCCGATCGAAGGTTCCAGGCCGGCCCGCCGGCCGCAGTGAGGGGTGCGCTGCCACGCACCGGTCGGTAAAATCGGCCCGCTGCCGGGTCCCCGCGCCGTGCGGACGATCCGCGGCACCGCATCGCGCGCCTCGGGCCCCGGTCGCGCCGCCAGCTTCGGACGGGGGGCTCCGCGAACGGCGTCAGCGAAAGAGCCGCAGCGCGCTCCATAGCCGGGTCAGCAGCGTCAATCCATGCCGCCGCAGGACCTGCTGCAACAGCACCAGGCCCGCGCCGGACAGCAGGATGCGCCAGCGCGGATCATAGAACAGGCCGGGCATGCTGCGGCGCAGTACGTAGATGATCGCCGCCGCCAGCAACGCCAGCAAGATCAGCCTCGCCACCATGGCAACCCCGCATACACGGTTCCGCCCAGCCCCCGCCTAGGATACTGCCCGTTATGCGCGCAGAAAAAAAGCCGTCTGTGCGGCCGTCGGTGTGCTTGCCGCGGCGCGGTGGGCGCTCGGGGTGCACAGGCTGGGGACCGCGGAAGGTCCCCCAAATATGGCGCGACGCTCACGGCGAGTCATGCTAACCTGGGGCTGCGCCGGAACAGCCGTCCGGGCGCCGGCGCGCCGACGATGGCCTGCATCCGCGCCTCCATCAGCCGATCCCGCACTTGAACCGTACTCCCCAGGCATCTCATTCACGCACGCCCCGGCCCGCCGCTCCGCGGGCGGTGCGCCGGGTCTTCGTCGCCCAGATGGCGCTGCTCGCCCTGGGTCTGGCGCTGGTCACCCCGGTGGATCGCGCCTGGAGCGAATATCTGGCGCTGCACCGGGCACCGGTGTTCACCGACTGGATGCGGCGCACCCTGTTCGAGGGGCACCTGCCCGGGGCCAGCGACCTGCCCATCCTGTTCCTGCTGGCCGTGATCGTGGGCTACTTCTGGTGTACTCGCGCCGGCGCGGGACATCGTGCGCGCGCGCTCCAGCCGGCTTTGGGCTATCTGTTTGTCACCGCGGTGGTCTCGAGCCTGGCTGTGGTGCATGGGTTGAAGTGGGTTCTGGGACGCGCCCGCCCCAGCGAAGTGCTGGGTCATGCGGCCCTGCCCTTCAGCGACTGGTTCCGGCTGGGCCCGCACTACGTCGCCGACGGCATCTACCGCGGCAGCTTCCCCAGCGGCCACACGGCCGCCGTGTTCGTGCTGCTCGGCCTGGCCTACGTGCTGGCGTGCGATCCGCGGCTGGGGCGGCGCTGGCGCACGCTGGGCGGGCTGCTGGGCGTGCTGGTGTTCGCCGTGGCCGGGGCCATGACCGTGGCCAATGCCATGGCGCGCAGCCACTGGCTGAGCGACGGCGTGGCCAGCATGCTGCTGTTATGGCCCGTGATGCACGCGCTCTACTTCTGGGTGCTGCGCGTGCCGGATCAGCGGCGGGCCGCCGCGGCCGGGCCCGGCGGCGGCTCGGCAGGGCGCTGGGAGGCGTGGCTGTGCCTGTACGCGACCCTGCTGATTCTGGGGCTGGTGCTGACCCTGCTGGGCCTGCGCGCGCCATGGGCACAGTCGCCGCCGCCCAGCCTGCTGGCGCTGGTGCTGCCGGGGGTGCTGCTGGTGGGGTGGGCCTGGCCCCGCTTGCGGGCCGAGTATGCCCGCTTCCGCTGCGTGCTGGAGGGCAGCGCTCCCACTGCACGCGTCATGCGCCTGTGGTAGCGCGGGCGAATCCTTCCTCGCGTGCCGGTGCGGCATCTCCCCGCCGTGGCGAGCGCTTCGCCGAACCAAACGCCCCGTGTTAGCATCAATATGTTCCGATACGCAGTGTAAGCGTCGCCCGGTTGCCGGGCGAACCATTGAGCGTCATGCCTTACCACAAAGGATCCATGGCCATTGCAAAGCGAATTCTGCTCTTTTTTGCGGTCAACCTGCTGATTCTGGTCACGATTTCCATCCTGATGAGCGTGCTCGGCGTCGGGCGTTATATCACGCCCTACGGGATCAACTACACGCAATTGGCAATTTTCTGCCTGATCTGGGGCTTCGGCGGCGCCTTCATCTCCCTGGCCCTCTCGCGCATCATGGCCAAGTGGATGATGGGCGTGAAGG
>JACQHH010000069.1 GCA_016199125.1 Candidatus Lambdaproteobacteria bacterium | reverse complement strand
GTCCGCGCCCCGCAGGCCGGGCACGCACTCCCTCCCCGGGCCGGGCTGCGGCCTGCGGCGGGGTGCGCGGCATGCGGTAGGAGAGACCGGTCACCGGTCGGCTCGACGGAAGATCATACTGAGCCGGGCATCGCGCCTGCACCAAGGCGACGCGGAATTCCGGCCCCGGGGTGCTGCACGCCGCTGCGCGCGCAGCCGCCCACGGAGGATGGCCCCGGCAGCAGCGCCGGGCGCCGTCCGCTGGCTGCCGGAACGGCGCCGCGACGCACGGGGGATGAGACCGGACACACCACAAGGCACTGCGCGCGCACCGGGCGCGGCAGGGGTCCGCGCGGGACGCCAAGCGGCCCGTCCCGCGGAACGCACGCCCCTAAAAGTCGGTGCCGGTGCGCTCCAGCGAGCGGCCGAAATTGCCAATGGAAGAGGAAGTCCCTTCTTTGATCGAAGGGCTGGATGCGCTGAGCGATGCCGTGCCGGTGTTGGCTTCAGCGTTCTCGATGCGCTGAATCAGGTCCCGTACTTTGCGCTGCATCAGGTTCCGCTCTTCCTTGAGCTCGTTGATTTCGGTGCGGAGCAGCTCAATGGTTTCAATCGCCGAAAACACCTTGTTCTCGAGCGTATCGAGCATATCGTTGGACATGGTAACATCCCTTTAACCGAGGTCCTTGGACGCGCGGCGTGACAGCCACGCCGCTTCCGAAAAACGCCACACCACCATCCTTGATCGGGACGTTTTTCCGCAGAAGCAATGTAGGCATCTGAGTAAGAAAAGTCAACAGTTTCCGTCGGTTATGGAAAACCGGCGGACCCGCGGAGCGGCATGGCCGACAAATTGATCCTGGCATTGGCGTATTTGTGGATCGGATTCACCGTGGGCTATTTCTTCCGCAAGTGGCTCGACGGGGCCGATCTGCCCGCCCGCGCGGAACGCACCCGGCGCACCGTGGGTGCCGCCTCCGCACGCGCCGAGGGCTCCGCACGCCGCGCCGGCGCGGGCTCCGGGTGGCCCGCCGAGGATTCCTCCGATGCACCCCGCGGCGCCCCGGACGTCCCTCCCGCCGGATTCCCCGCCGGCTATCCGGGCGGCTCCCAGGGCGCATCCGGGGAGGAGCAGGTGGACTGGATCGCCGAGGACGACCGTGTCATCGCCACCCTGCCGCGCAGCGAAATCCGCCGCCGCAACCTGCTGCACCGCGTCACCGCCACCTTCCTCTTCCACCCGGACGGGCGGGTGTTCGTGCACCGGCGCACGGACACCAAGGACGTCTACCCGGGCCTTTACGACGTGTGCGTGGGGGGCACCGTGACGGCGGGCGAGGACTACGACGTCAATGCCTACCGCGAGCTGGAGGAGGAACTGGGGGTGCGGGGCGTGCCGCTGTACGCCCTGTTCAGGCACCGCTTTGCCGACGGGGCTTCCAACAGCCTGGCGCGGGTGTATGGCGGCATGCATGCCGGGCCGTTCCGCTTCCAGCCCGAGGAGGTGGCCGAGGGCGACTGGGCCGACGCGGCCCAGGTGGAGCAGTTGATTGCCGGTGGCCGGCTGTGCCCGGACAGCGTGCAACGCTGGCGCGACTACCAGGCCCAGGTGGCCCAGGGCCGGCCCTTCGGCCGGGTCATCGCCGGGCGTTCGCCGGTGCCCCCGCCGGCCTGAGCGCCGCCCGCCGCCGCTACCGGCAGATGGGCCACCACCACCACAGGGGCCGGTAGATCACCAGGAACACGATGCCGATCATCAGCATCGTGGGCACCTCGTTGAGCACGCGAAAGGCCTTTTCCGTGAGAGGAAAGGGCTCTTCCAGGAACTCCCGCCGGTAGCCCCCGGCCAGGAAGTGCATGGCCAGCAGCCACAGCACCAGCAGCAGCTTGAGGGTCATCCAGCCCTGCGGCAGGTAGGTGCAGGGGGCCACCGCCAGCATGGCCAGGCCCGCCAGCACGGCCACCCACGCCGCGGGCACCGTGATGGCCAGCCACAGCCGGCGCTCCATCACGCGAAAGCGCTCCATCACCACCGGCTCGGTTTCGGCGCGGTGATACACGTACAGCCGGTACAGGTACAGCAGCCCGGCCATCCAGGCAATCACCCCGATGATGTGCAGCGATTTGAAGAAGAGCAGCAGTCCCGACATGGTGATGTGCGATGCAGAGAAGGATGGAATCGGGCGGCGCCACGGGCGCGGCGCCGCATGGCTTCAGGACGACTTGATGGCCTGGCCGATGCCTTCGATGGCCGACTCGTCTTCGAGCGTGGACAGGTCGCCCACGTCACGCCCCTCGGCCATGGCGATCATGGCGCGGCGGATGACCTTGCCCGAGCGGGTCTTGGGCAGGGCCTTCACCACGTGCACGGCCTTGGGCCGGGCGATGGGCCCCACCGTATCGTCCACCTGCTTCTTGATCTCGGCGGACACCTGATCCGCCGTCAGCGTGACCCCGTTCTTGAGCACCACGAAGGCCACCACGGCCTGCCCTTTCAGCTCGTCGTGCACGCCCACCGCCGCGGCCTCGGCCACGGCCGGATGGCCGCTGATGGCCTCCTCGATCTCCCGGGTGCCCAGGCGGTGCGCCGCGATGTTGATCACCTCGTCCGCGCGGCCCAGCACGTAGAAGTAGCCGTCCTTGTCGCGGATGGCATAGTCCCCGCTGTAGTACAGCAGCTCCTTGAAGGTGCTGAAGTAGGATTCCACGAAGCGCTTGTCGTCGCCCCACACCGTGGCCAGCGACCCGGGGGGCAGCGGCGGCCTGGCGATGAGCACGCCCTTCCCGCCCGGCGGCGCCAGCTTGCCCGTGGCCTGGTCCACCACGTGCAGGTCCCACCCGTACACCGGCTTGGTGGGCGAGCCCGGCTTGACGGGCAGCAGATCCAGCCCGGCGCAGTTGGCCAGCATGGGCCAGCCCGATTCGGTCTGCCAGTAGTGGTCGATCACCACCTTCTTCAGGTTGTCCTTGAGCCAGTGGTAGGACGGCTCGTCCAGCGGCTCTCCGGCCAGGAACAGGTAGCGCAGGCAGCCGATGTCGTGCATGCGCAGGTACTTGGAATCTTCCTTGCGCAGCATGCGCGCCACGGTGGGCGCCGTGAACATCACGCTCACCTTGCGCTCGGAGACGATCTTCCACCAGATGCCCGGGTCGGGCTTGATGGGCGTGCCCTCGTAGACGATGGTCGTGTTGCCGTTGAGCAGCGGGCCGAAGGCGATGTAGGAATGCCCCACCGTCCAGCCGAAGTCGGAGGTGGTGAACATGGTCTCGCCCGGGTTGACCCCGTAGATGTGGCGCATGGACACGGTGAGCCCGACCGTGTGGCCGCCCGTGTCGCGTTGCACGCCCTTGGGCTTCCCCGTGGTGCCCGAGGTGTAGAGGATGTACAGCGGGTGATTGGCCTCCACCCATACGGGGTCCACCTTGGCCCCCGCCTTGGCTTCGGCCAGGGCCTTGAAGTCCAGGTCGCGCCCCTCGGTCCACGGCACGTCGATGGGCAGCCCGCGCCGGATCAGCAGCACGTGCCGGGGCGGATGTTGCGACGCCTTGATGGCCGCATCCACCAGGCCCTTGTAGGGCACGGGCTTGCCCCCGCGCATGCCGCCGTCGGCCGTGATCAGCACGGCGGGCCTGGCGTCGTCGATGCGGGTGGCCAGGTTGTGCGGCGCAAAGCCCCCGAAGACCACCGAGTGGATGGCGCCCAGCCGCACCACGGCCTGCATGGCCACCAGGGTCTCGTGGATCATCGGCAGGTAGATGATCACGCGGTCGCCCTGCTTCACCCCCAGATCCTGCAACACGGCGGCGTAACGCTGCACCTGCTCCAGCAGTTGCCTGTAGGTCAGCTCCACCGTCTGTCCCGTCTCGGTGGAGATGGCCACCACGGCCAACTGGTCGCCGCGCTGGGCAATGTGCCGGTCGATGCAGTTGTAGCTCATGTTCGTTTCGCCGCCCTCGTACCAGCGGGCAAAGGGCGGATGGTCGTAGTTCAGCACGCGATCCCATTTCCGGTGCCAATGGATCGACTCCGCCTGCTCGGCCCAGAAGGCTTCCTTGTCCTCGATGGAGCGGCGGAAAAATTGCTCGTATCTTCCTGCCATGCGCATCTCCTGCCAGTGCGGACCTGTGCGGGCGATGCCGGCGCCCGGGGCGGGAAGCATACGGACGCTCGCCGCTGCGTCCCGCCGCCCTGCAACGCCGCCCACCCGGGGCGGCCGTCGCACGTGGTGTCCGGTCCCCCGTGGGATGACGGCCGGCGAAGGGCGGACATTGCGTCCGCCACCGGTCCTTATATACACTTTCCCTTGACGACCCAAGGAAATTCAGGTCAGGGGCACCTTCGCCCCGGCCCTGGGCCGTCCGCCGCGCCTCCCCTGTCCCCTCATCCGCCCCGGCCCGCCATGCCTCCCGACGCGTTGCTGTTGCAGCCCATCGCGTGCTTTGCGGGCACGCTCAAGCTGCCGGGCTCCAAGAGCCTCTCCAACCGGCACCTGCTGCTGGCGGCGCTGGCCCAGGGCGCCACGACGCTGAGCAATCTGCTGGACAGCGACGATGTGCGGGTGATGGTGGCGGCCCTGCGCGAGTTGGGCGTGCGCATCGACGGCGATCCGGTCACGGGCAGCGTGACCGTGCAGGGCCGGGGCGGCCCCCTGCCCGGCGGCACGCACCGGCTGCACCTGGGCAATGCGGGCACGGCCATGCGCCCCCTGACCGCCGTGCTGGCCGCCGGCACAGGCGACTACCGCCTGGAAGGCGTGCCGCGCATGCACGAGCGGCCCATCGGCGACCTGGTGGCCGGGCTGCGCCAGCTCGGCGCCCATATCGACTACCTGGGGCGCGAGGGCTTTCCCCCCCTGCGCCTGCGCGCCGCGGGACTGCACGGGGGTCGCGCGGCCATCAGCGGCCGCACCAGCAGCCAGTTTCTCAGCGCCCTGCTGCTGGCGGCGCCCCTGGCGCGCGGCGACGTGACCCTGGTCATCGCCGACGAGCTGGTCTCGCGGCCCTACGTGCACATGACCCTGGCCCTCATGGAACGTTACGGGGTGCGCGTGCGCGAGGCCGACGCGCTGCATTTCCTGGTGCCGGCGGGCCAGCGTTACCGGGCGCCGGGGGCGCTGCTGGTGGAAGGCGACGCCTCCTCGGCGTCCTATTTCCTGGCCGGGGCGGCCATCACCGGCGGCACGGTGCGGGTGGAGGGCTGCGGCACCGACAGCCTGCAGGGCGACGCGCGCTTTGCCGAGGTGCTGGCGCGCATGGGGGCCCAGGTGCGTTGGGAGCCGGGGGCCATCGAGGTCACGGGGGCCGGCGGAGCCCTGCGCGCGGTGGACGCGGACCTGGTGGACATGCCCGATGCGGCCATGACCCTGGCCGTGGCGGCCCTGTTCGCCGACGGCCCCTGCACCCTGCGCGGCATCGCCAACTGGCGCGTCAAGGAGACCGACCGCATGGCCGCCGTCTCGACCGAGCTGCACAAGCTAGGTGCGCGCACGGAAGTGGGCCCGGACAGCCTGCGCGTGATGCCCCCGGCGCGCCTGCGCAGCGCCAGCATCGAAACCTACAACGACCATCGCATGGCCATGGCCTTTTCCCTGGCGGCCTGCGGCGGGGTGCCCGTGACCATCCAGGATCCGGCTTGCGTGGCCAAGACGTTTCCCACCTTTTTCGAGGCGCTGGCCCAGCTCACCGCCGGAGACGGCGCCGTGACCCTGGCCGCGCCCGGCGCAGGGGAGGGCTCCTGATGCCTGAGCCCGCCTCTCCGCGCTTCGGCTACGAGCGCCTGGTGACCCTCATCGAGGTCTACCGCGCCCGCGCCACGGATCGCACCGCGCTGGATCGGCGCCGCGTGCTGGCCTGGCTGCAAGGGGAGCTGGGCTGCGACGAGGCCCTGCTGCGCCTGCGCGGATTCGACCGGGCCTATCGCCAGATCGTGGAGGGCGTGTGAGCGCGCGGCAAGCCGTGCTGCTGCTGGGGGCGGGTCACGGCACGCGCATGGGCGAGCCCAAGGTGTTCACCCGCCACGGCGGGCAGAGCTTCCTGGAGCGCATCCTGCGGCGCTGCGCCGAGGCGGGCGCGCCCGTGACGTTGTGCGTGGATCCGGGCTTCCGCGAGCGGGTCGAAGCGGCGCTGGCGCTGCTGGCGCTGCCCCGGCCGCGGCTGGTCTCCGCCGACGGCACGCGGCCCATGCTGGCCACCGTGCAGGCCGGCCTGGCGGCGGGCGGATTCGAGACCGGATTCTGGCTGTGGCCTGTGGATGCCCCGTTCATCTCCCCCCAGGGCTGGGCGCGGGCCGTGGCCCGCGCGGCCGAGCGGCCGGGGCGCATCCTCAAGCTGCGGGTCGCCGGGCGCACGGGGCACCCGCTCTGGCTGCCCGGCTGGGCCGTGCCGGAGATCCTGGCCGGTGACTGGGCCGATGGCCTGCTGAGCTTCCTGGCCGCCCACGAGGGCGAGGTGGAGATCCTGCCCCTGGACGGCGAGGTGCTGGGCGACTTCAACACCCCGGAGCAACTGACCCGGGCCCCTGGGGAATCCTGACGCGGAAATGTGCCGTAATCATCACTTTCCCAACCTGCAAAGCAACGAATTGCGAATCCGGGGAGCGCCCTTGAGCATTCTGAACGCCCCTTCCGGCAGATGGAGCGCGGGCGCCATTCAGGCGGGTCCGGGGGGTTTTCTCTGCGGCGCCTGCACGGGCAGGGGCACCCGCGCCCGCCAGGCACGGCAGCGCCAACCGCGGATTGCCTTTGTTCCGTCTACGGCAGCGGTGAGACCACCGCGACAGCGTTGCCAACGGTGATGTACAACCTGTCGCCGTGGACGGTCAGAAACTCAGGATGATTAAACGGACTCGGTTTCTGGCCCGCCTTGAGGGGCAGCTGACCAGCCACGTCAACCACCGTGGTCACGGCGCCCGCCGGGGTGATCCTGCGGATGGCGCTGTTGTACCAGTCCGCGACATAGACGTTGCCACTTTGGTCGACGGCAATTCCCTGGGGACCGTTGAAGCGCGCGGCGGCGGCGCTGCCGTCGGTGCGGCCTGTCATGCGGGCGGTACCGGCGAGGGTGGTTACGACGCCCGCCGGCGATACCTTGCGGATGGTGTGATTGTACGAATCCGCCACATAGAGCATGCCGCTGCTGTCGATCACGACGCCCAGGGGAGCGTCAAAGCGCGCGGCCGCCCCGGTGCCGTCAGTGCTGCCGGAGTAGCCAGCCGCGCCTGCGACAGTGGTTACATTTCCCGCCGGGGTGATCTTGCGGATAATGTGGTTGAAGTAGCCCCCCACATATGCGTTACCGTGGCGGTCAACGGCGATGCCAGACGGCAATCGGAAGTGCGCGGCGGCCCCTGCGGCGTCGACGTGGGAAGGATATTCGACTCCGGCGGCACCCGCCAGGGTCGTGACGACGCCCGCTGGCGTGATCTTGCGAATGGTGAAGTTGTAGTGATCGGAGACGTAAAGGTTGCCGCTGCCATCAACGGTGACACCCAGGGGCCGGTCGAAGCGCGCAGCGCTCCCGGTGCCGTCGCTGCTGCCGGCTTGGCCGGCCGTGCCGGCAAGGGTCGTGACGACGCCCGCCGGGGTAATCTTGCGAATGGTATTGTTGCTCTGGTCGACCACATAGAGGTTGCCGCTGCTGTCGGTGGCAACGCCTCGGGGGTAATTGAAGCGCGCAGCGCTCCCGGTTCCGTCGGTGCTGCCGGGTGTGTCCAAATCCCCGGCGAGGAGGGTCAAAATCGGAGAAGGTGCAGCCGTTGTACCGCTGGCAGCACTCCCAAAGCTGATCGCGGCAACGAGTAGCATTCCGCATGTGACCGCCAGACAATTGCGCAGACCCCTTTTCATGATGGTTCTCCCGAAACCAGCATGCTGGTTGCGTGGCATCCCAGCATGTGCTGGCACACCCAAGAATTGCCTGTTTCGCCACGTGTGTTGAGCCTGCCCGGGTTCTCCAAAATATTATCCCCCCTGATTTCCGGGAGGGCTCTCTAGCAGAACATATCCCACATTCTGGCGATCATATCTGCTTCTTCCTGGCCGGATTTGCTGATTCCAGGGCAAGAATTCAAGGACGGAGAGTCCTCTTAGCGCACAGCAGGCGCTCCGCTCCACGGGATTGCGGGGAAGTTTCACACGGGCCCGTTTTTTCGCTCCAGCACGGGCTTGCCGGGGTTGCGTGCCATTCGCGCGCAGCAGGTGGATGTGCTGCCCCTGGACGGCGAGGTGCTGGGCGACTTCAACACCCCGGAGCAACTCGCGCGCGCCGGTGGTGACTCAGTTTGAATAGAACAGCAGATTTCTCGCTGCGCTCGAAATGACAGACCTATGTCACCCCAAGCGCAGCGAGGGGTCTCGCTTGACTTGTTCCATCGGGACAATTGAAACCGAGTCACTACCCGCGCGCGCCACGCCCCATCTGAGCGGGATTTGTGTTATACTAAAGTGTTGAGGTTCCCGCACGGGCAGTCGCCTGCCGGGGAGAGCGAGAGGATACGGGCCGTGTTGACCATCGATCAAATCCGCAGCGCGTTGCACAAGACGCCGCACGACCCCCTGCCCTTCGAGCGGGGGCCGTCGTGGGCCTCGGTGGCGATGATCTTCGGGGAGAACGGCAAGGGCCTGGAAGTGCTGTTCATCAAGCGGGCCGAGCGCCAGGGCGACCCCTGGTCGGGCCACGTGGCCTTTCCGGGCGGCCGCGCCAGCCCCCGCGATGCCGACGCGTCCACCGTGGCCGAGCGCGAAACCCTGGAGGAAATCGGGCTGACCTTGCAGCGCACGCAACGCGTGGCGCCCCTGCCCGAGCTGCCCGTGCGCCGCAACGATGTGCACGTGAGCCTGACCCTCTCGCCCTTCGTGTACCACATCGGCCCCAAGCGGGATGACATGCGGCTCAATCACGAGGTGGACCAGGTGTTCTGGGTGCCGCTGGCGCATCTCTTCGATGCGGCCAACACCGCCCGCGTGGAGTTCGTGCGCAATGGCGAGGAACTGTCCTTCCCCGGCGTGCGCTACGAGCGGAATATCATCTGGGGCCTCACGCTGCGCGTGCTGGGCGTCTTCGCCGAGCGCCTGGAGCGCAAGTTGCCCGCCCTGCACGCCTGATCCCCGTCTGTAATTCTGTAATTCAGCAGCAACGCGCAGCACTTGAGGGGCGACTGCAAGTTCCGCGTATCGCCTTGCACTGACGTCTCCATCGCATCCTTGATCCTGGGCGCGACGCAGGACGTGGCGTGCGCTCCACTACGGCAACGGAGTGACTCACGGCACTCCGCGCGGGACCAGGATGCTGGCCAGGCTGGCGCGGTAGTGGAAGGCCATCTGCGCCGGGCCGTAGCGCTGGTCGGGGGCCACCGGGCAGGCCAGGCGGGACAGGCAGGTCTCGCGGCAGGTGGGTGCGGCGATCCGGAACGCCGTGCAGGCCGCCAGCTCGAAGCCCGCCTTGTGCACGGCCCCGGCGGGGCAGGCCGTCACGCACGGCGCCGGACAGGCGGCGCACTGGGATACTGCATCCAGGCCCTCAGGCGGCAGCTCCAGCGTCGTGAGCAGCACCGCGCGCCAGGCGAACCAGGGCCCGTAGCGCGCGTCCAGCGCCACGCCGAAGGGCAGCATCTGCTGCTCCGGCAGCCCGCGTGTGAGCCCGCGGAAGGGCACGATCTGCCGGGCATGGGCAAAGGGATAGGCCGTGACCAGGCCGGCGTCGGCCTCGCGCAGCGTGCCCGCCAGCGCCTCCACCATCCGCACCGTGTAGCGGTCCAGCGGATGGGCGTCGCGCCCGCCGGGCGCCTGCGACTGGAAGGCGTCCCAGAACGTGCGCCCGCCGGAGCCCAGCAGCACCGCGCGGCGATAGCCCGGGCGCAGGCGTGCCGGCGCGGCGGGGTGATCGGCGGGAAAGTGGGGATCGACCCGCTCCGCCGGCAGCACCCGGCGCACGTTCAGCCCGGAGGCGTCGGCCTGGGTGCGGAAACGCCGCCAGCAGGTCATGGCAGGGGAGCGGGACATGGGGGCGGGGGTGCGGGAAATGGACAGGGTGCACGGCCGCCGCTTGCGCGGCGAGGCAGAAGCGATCGCTCCGGGAGCGGGAGACGTCCGGCGTCCCCTGGCACCCGTGACCCCGTGGGCGCAAGACGGCGCGTAGCGGGGCTACCGCTTGACCTTGTGCAGGCGCAGCGTCTGGCCCGGCATGGCCTCCACGAAATTTTCCACGGCCATCACGCGGCTGCCCTTCCAGATGCCGTCGCCCTGGGCGGCATGCGCGGCGCCGGCGCGCTGCGCCTCGGCTTCCGTGGCGAAATATCCGATGCGCGTGCGGTAGGTGTAGGCCGCCGTCACCGGATCGTAGAGCTGCGAGATGTAGACGAAATCGTTGCCCGCCGCGAGCTTGCGGAAGTCCTCCAGGGCCTCCGCGTGCGTGCCGCGCACCGGAAAATCGATCACGTAGGGCCGGACGTTCTGCGCGCCGTAGTCGATGCGTTCGCCGCGCATCTCGTCGACGCGGGGCTTGAGCACCCAGAACTCGTCGGTGAAGAGCTGCTGCCTGGCGTACTTCTGGCGGATGGCCCGCCCCGCGGCCTTGGCCTGGGCCGAGGATTCGAAGAAGCCGGCGCGGATGCGGTACCAGTATTTGCCGTCCACCTCGGTGCGGTAGGTGTAGGCAAAATGGCCGTCCTGCAACAGCGCCCCCACGATGCGCACGGCCAGCGCCTGCTGCTTGTCCGTCAGCGAGGCCACCTGCAACGCCCATTTGCGCGGCAGCTCGGCCGGCAGCGGTTCGTCCGCGCCCTGGCGCACGACCAGCTCCCGGCCCGGTTCCATGAGCACCTTCCAGCCGCCCTGGCCCGCGGAGACGAAGGCGTAGTCCACCTTGTCGCGGTTCTGGGCCAGGATGGTGCGCCACTCGTAGGCGTTGTCCACCAGCGTGCCCTGCTTGGCGATGTGCCACAGGTTTTCGCCCTCGGTCACCACGTGACTGCGTGGGCCGCCCGGCGCCTGCGGGCCCGCGGGCGGTGCCTGTCCGGGGGACGGTTTGCCCCCGAAGCGCTCGCGCAACTGGGGCATGGAGGGCAGACGGGTCACGCCCTCGTCGATCTTGCTGGAGAACTTCGTCATGAAGTCCTGGATGATGCGCAGCCGGTGGTTGGGCGGGAACTGGCTTTTCTGGATGAAATACGCCGCCAGCACCACGCCGGCCGTGAGCACCAGCACGCCCAGGCCACCCCAGAGGTAGAAACCGCCGCCGCCCTTTTTCTTCGCCTTTGCCATGTCAAGCCCTTCCTTGCGCTTCCCTGCCGATGGGATCCGCCATTTCAGATGGATACGACATTATAAGCCGTTTGGTCGCCAAATCGGCAGGCATGACGTGTATGACCTCGTTTTTTGCCGGCCGTGCATGCTGCCGGCGTGAGCCGCGACGCCCGGCCGCCCGCAGCGGAAATTGCCCGGCGCGCACGTCTCCTGAGCAATGGCTATCCAAGAATCGAGCCGTTTCACGCGGGCGCCGCGGCAGGCGCGCATCGCCCGCGCCGCTCAGGCCACCGAGACGATCCACTCGGCCGCCTGGGCCAGATCCGCGCAGATGCGCCCGCCGCGGGCCGCGAAATCCGCGGGCAGGTGGCGCGCCGTCTCGGCTCCGTAGCCCGTGCGCACCAGCACGGGCACCACGCCCAGCCCGCGCCCGGTCTCCAGGTCGCTGCACTTGTCGCCCACCATCCAGGCCCCCAGCAGGCACACTCCCAACTCCCGCCGGGCGCGCAGCAGCATGCCCGGCCCGGGCTTGCGGTCGGGCGAGTCGACGTTGTAGGGCGGCCGGCCCTCGGGCAGCGTGGGGCAGAAATAGTAGCCGTCCAGGTGCGCGCCGAAGGGCGCCAGCAGCCCCTGCAGGTGCGGCCCCGAGGCACGGGCAAAGTCCTCGTTGAAATAGCCCCGCGCCACCCCGGACTGGTTGGAGACCACCACCACGGGCACGCTGGCCGCGTTGAGCCGCGCGATGGCCGCGCCGGCCCCCGGCAGCAGCACCATCTGCTCCAGCGCGCTGAGATAGCCCACGTCCTCGACGATGGTGCCGTCGCGGTCCAGGAACGCCGCGGGCCGCCCGGCCCCGGCGCTCATCCGGCCCGCTCCAGGGTCGCATCGTCCACGGGCGGCGACGGCGGGTCGGTCGTCCCCGCGGCGGGCGGCTGCACGGGATCGGGCAGGGGCACGGTCAGCCGGCCGGCCAGGAAGGCGCGGTTGGTGTCGCTGAGCACGACCCGCGCGGGGATGGGGCGGAAGCGCCGGTGCATCCAGAAATACTGGGCCGGATGCGCCCGCACCGCCTCGGCCAGCACGTCGGCGATGGCCTGGGAATACGCCAGCACGTCCCGCTCGCCGTTGCCGCTGGGCGCCGGCGGCTCGATGCGCCGAAAGCGTGCCCGGTAGCGCAGCGGCCCCTCGCGCAGGCACTGCCCGAAGATCACCGGCGCGCCCGTGCGCAGGGCCAGGCTGGCCGGCCCGGGCACCATGCTCACCGGCTGGCCGAAAAAGGCCACGTAGTGCCGCTTTTTGCTGTAATGCTGATCGGCCAGCATGGCCACGATGCGGTTGTCGCGCATGGCGCGCAGCAGCCCGCGCATGGCCACGCCCTTGCCCACCGTCTGCGTGCCCATGGCGCGCCGGATGCCGTTGATGACCTCGTCCACCAGCGGGTTGCGCTGGGCCCCCACGTACATGGAGAGCACCAGCCCGCTGCGGGAGATGGCCCCGCCCATGAGCTCCCAGTTGCCCAGGTGCCCGCTCACCAGCACCGCGCCCCGGCCCCCCGCCAGGGCCTCGCGCAGCACCTGGGGATTGTCCAGCGCCACGTGCCGCTCCAGCAGCGCCCCCGTCAGGCGCGGCATGGCCAGCACCTCGCAGACCACGGCGCCGAAGAAGCGGTACACCTCGCGCAGCAGGTGACGGCGCTGGGCGGGCGTCAGCGTGTCGCCCAGGGCGATCTCCAGATTGCGCAGGGCGGCCTGCCGGCTGCGGGGCACCACGTAGTAGCCCAGCCGGCCCAGCAGCGCGCCGGGCAGGGTGACCCAGCCCAGGGGCAGCCGCGCGATCAGCGCCTGCACCGCTTGCAGCAACCAGAGCTCGAGCCGGATTTTCAGGGAATGGGGATGCCGGACCATGGGTCGAGAATAACCCCGCCGGACTAAAATCGGAAATTCAGCACCTCGGCGCTGAAGCCGGTGACGCGGCCAGGGTGTTGCGCGTCCATGAGCAGACGGAACGGCGGGGCGGCAAATTGCGGGCGGTTGGTGAAGCCGGGCGCATCGAAATTGACGATGGTCGAGCGGTCGGGATCGAAGGTGATGCCCGTGAACACCAGGTAGATGCCCAGGCCCAGTCCCGCCACGCCGCCCAGGGTGGCCCCCTGGAAGCCGGCCGACGACAGGTCGCCGGGCTTCTCCTTGTCCGTCGCCCCGATCACCGCGATGGCCCCGCCCACCAGCGCCCCCGCGGCCGAGCCCCAGACCACGTTGAAGAACACGTTCTCCATCACCGGCTTGGGGGCCTGCTGGGCCATGGCCGGGGTCGCCCCCAGCACGGCGCAGGCCAGCAGCGCGGCGACGATTCTCACGGTTCGCGTTATGCGCAGCATCGAAGCGGATCCACCCTTCAGGCGTTCAAAAGCGCAGGTTCAGCAGCGGCAGGCTGATGCCGCCGGGGACACGGCCGCCGGGCCCCCCGCGGGCCAGCAGCGGGCCGCCGTGGGTCTGGGCCTCCACCGGATCGCCGCTCACGCGCCGCAGCGGATCCAGCGGATCGGACGCGGTTGCCAGGCGCGCCGGGATGATGGCCGTCTTTTGCATCACGAACAGGCCGAAGCCCGCCCCCGCCACGGTGCCCCAGGCCACGCCCTCGATGACCGAGCGGGCGACGGTAAAGTTGGGGTTGCCCGGATCGGTCAGCCACAGGGCCACGCCCGCGCCGGCACCCACCAGGGCGCCCATGGCGGTCCATTCAAACTCGATGCGCATGGCCAGGGGCTGTCTTTCCTGGGCCCAGGCGGCACTCTGCAACAGCACCAGCAGTGCGGCGGTGATGATGAGCAATCGTCTCAACGAGGCGTCCTCCGGAAACGCGGTCAGGTCGTCACCTTGCGTCATGCAAAGTTCTTTCCTTCCGCTCGACCCCGTGCGGATTTTTCGTCGCCGACCCGCTCAGCAGGGGGGCCAGCCATGCGGCGGTGTGTGACACGCCGGCCTGTTCCGCCAACTCCGGGGGGGTTCCCTGGGCCACCACCCGCCCCCCGTCCGCGCCCCCCTCGGGCCCCATGTCGATCACGTAATCGGCGCAGCGGATGAATTCCAGGTTGTGCTCGATGACCAGCACCGTGTGCCCCGCGGCGACCAGCCGGCTCAGCACCCCCAGCAGCCGCTCCACGTCCTCGAAGTGCAGGCCCGTGGTGGGCTCGTCCAGGAGGTAGAGCGTGGCCCCGCTGCCCGGCCGCGCCAGGTCGCGGGCGATCTTCAGCCGCTGGGCCTCGCCGCCGCTCAAGGTGGCGGCCGGCTGACCCAGGCGCAGATAGCCCAGGCCCATGTCCAGCAGCGCCTGCAAGCGCGACTGGATGGCCGGCAGATTGCGGAAAAACGCCTCCGCCTCGGAAAAGGTGAAATTCAGCACCTCCGCGATGGATTTACCGCGGATGTGCACCTCCAGCGTCTCGCGGTTGTAGCGGGCGCCCTCGCACACGTCGCAGCGCACGAACACGTCCGGCAGGAAGTGCATTTCCACCCGCCGCAGCCCCTCGCCGCGGCAGGCCTCGCAGCGCCCGCCCTCGGCGTTGAAGCTGAAGCGGCGGGGGGTGTAGCCGCGCACGCGGGCTTCGCTCTGGGCGGCGAACTGCTCGCGGATCAGCGTGAACACCCCCAGAAACGTGGCCGGATTGGAGCGCGACGACTTGCCCACCGGGCTCTGGTCCACGTGCACCACGCGCGTCAGGTGCTGGGCGCCGCGCAGGTCGCGCAGCGGCCCGGAGACGCGCCCGGAGGGACCCAGCAGCCGCTTCAGCGCGGGATAGAGGGTGTCCAGCACCAGGCTGCTCTTGCCCGAGCCGGAGACGCCCGTCACGCACACCAGCGCGCCCAGGGGGATGGCCACGTCCACCTGCCGCAGGTTGTTGGCGTGGGCCCCCAGCAGCTCCAGGCGCGGGCCGCCCAGGGGACGGGGCGGCGGCAGGGCGATGCTTCGCGCGCCGGAGAGCCAGGCGCCCGTGCCCGAGTCGGGATTGGCGCGCAGCGCCGCGGGCGTGCCGCTGGCCACCAGGTAGCCGCCCGCCTCCCCGGCGCGCGGGCCGATCTCCACCAGGTGGTCGGCGGCCAGCATGGTCTCCCGGTCGTGCTCCACCACCACCACCGTGTTGCCCGCGTCGCGCAGGCCGCGCAGCGTCTCCAGCAGACGTGCCGTGTCGCGCTGGTGCAGGCCGATGGTGGGCTCGTCCAGGATGTAGATCACCCCGCTCAGCGCCGTGCCGATCTGGGTGGCCAGGCGGATGCGCTGGCCCTCGCCGTTGGAGAGCGTGTCCATGGTGCGGTCCAGGGTCAGGTAGTGCAGCCCCACGCCCAGCAGAAAGCCCAGCCGCGCCTCGATCTCGCGCAGGATGGGCGCGGCGATCTCGCCCCGCGTGCCGGGCAGGCGCAGCCCCTGCGCCCATTCCCGCGCCGCGTCCAGGGGCAGGTGCGTGGCGTGGGCAATGTCCCGCCCGCCGATGCGCACATGGGTCGCCTCGGGCCGCAGCCGCTTGCCGCCGCAGGCGCCGCACACGCGCTCGATGAAATACTGCCGCAGGTCGGTGCGCACCGCGGGGGATTCGGTTTCGCGCAGGCGCCGCGCCAGGTAGGGCAGCACGCCCTCGAAGGGCCGCGTGTAGCGGTGTTCCCGCTCATCGCCCTCGCCGCGGTAGGTGAAGCTCAGCGCCTCCTCCCCCGAGCCGTGCAGCACGATCTCCCGCTGCCGCGGGGCCAGCCCCGCGAAGGGCGTGAAGATGCTGAAGCCGTAGTGCGTGGCCACCTGCTCCAGCACGTGGCGGAAGGACTCGCTGTTGCGCGTCTCCCAGGGGGCCACGGCGCCTTCGGCCAGGGACTTGCCCGGCTCGGGCACGACCCGCGCCAGGTCGGGCTCCAGCACCGTGCCCAGCCCGTGGCACTCGGGGCAGGCCCCGTGGGGGCTGTTGAAGGAGAACAGCCGCGGTTGCAGCTCCGGGTAGGCGATGCCGCACTGCACGCAGCGCGGGGTCTGGCTGAACAGCGCCTCCTCCTCCGCCCCGTCGCCGAGAAACACCAGCGCCACCAGCCCCTGCCCATGGCGCAGGGCCAGCTCCACGGCCTCGGTGAGCCGCTGGCGGTCGGCGCCGGCCAGGGCCAGGCGGTCCACCACGATGGACAGCGGCCACGCCGAGCCCTCGGCGCCTTCCCCCCCGGTGGGCAGCACCGGCTGGGGCACGTCGTCCTCCAGCGCGTAGAGCGTGCCGTTGACCCGCACGCGCACGAAGCCCCCCCTGCGCAGGCGTTGCAGCTCATCGCGGAAGTCCAGCCGGGGCGAATAGTCCAGGGGCGCGCAGACCAGCAGGCGCGCCGGCGCGCGGGCCAGGGCCGCATCGACCATCTCCTGCACGCGGTAGCCGCGGATGGGCCGCCCGCAGCGATAGCACACGGGCTCGCCCACGCGGGCGTAGAGCAGGCGCAGAAAATCGTAGATCTCGCTCACGGTGCCCACGGTGGAGCGGGGATTGGGCGCTCCGGGGCGCTGCTCCACGGCGATGGCGGGGCTGAGCCCCTCCACCCGGTCCACGTCCGGCTTGTCGAGCTGGGTCAGGTGCTGCCGGGCCCCCGTGGAGAGGGCCTCCACGTAGCGGCGCTGTCCCTCGGCGTACAGCGTGTCGAAGGCCAGCGACGACTTGCCCGCGCCCGACGGCCCCGTGATCACGACCAGCTTGTGTTTGGGAAGATCGACGTCGATGTTCTTGAGATTGTTCTGGCGGGCGCCTCGGATCCGGATCCAGTCGGGCATCGTGCTCGAACGGTCGGGGGTGAACTGGCTGGGGCGGCGCGGGGACGCTGCGCATCCTGTGCCAGCCGGCGGAGGCTCAGGCGCGCGCCAGCACGTCCAGGGGCACGGTCAGCATGGGCACGAACATTTCGTCGCGGCTCATCCCCCCGTGCTGCGAAACCAGGCGCGTGCCATAGGGCCCCGGGCCCTTGAACATCTCGTAGGCGTCCCAGCAGAAGCCCTCGTGCAGCACGGCCACCAGCTCGCCCAGCGACTCCCGCGCCCAGGCATCGTCCGGCGTGGTGCCCACCAGGGTTGCGGCCTGGGCAAAGTCGAACACGCGCCCGCGGTCGCCCATCAGCGCATCCAGCCCCCGGCGCACGTCGCGCGGCGCGTCGCCCGGGCGCAGGTAGATGTGCATCACCCGCCCGGAGAAGCCCAGGGCCCGGGTGTGGGCGCGCAGCCATTCGGCGGGCTCCCCGCGCAGGGACAGCATCTCGCGGATGGAATCCTGGCCGTGGTCGGCGATCACCACCAGCAGCGTTTCGCGGGCCACGTCGCGCGGCAGGTTGGCCGCCAGCCAATACACGCAGTCCTCGATGTAGCGCACCAGCAGCCCGAACTGCGGCACGTCGTGGGTGATCACGTGGCTCAGGGTATCCACCATGTCCAGGTACAGCCCCACCCAGCCGCGCGGCACGTCGGCCAGCATCTGCGCGGCCTTGCTGAAGCCTTCCACCGGGTGCGCGAAGCCCACCATGTCCGTCTTGCCGTAGGAATAGGTCGACAGGCCGCTCTTCACGATCTGCATGGGCATCAGGTGCATGCCCGGAACGTGGGCGCTGTGCGCCGATTCGAGCAGCCCCGGTTCACGTTTCCACTGGTTCACGTCGAAGCCCGAGGCGTCCAGCGGGGCCTTGGCCCCCACCACCCGCATCTTGAGCATGTCCACGATGCCGCCGGGAAAATTCTTCCAGATCAGGTGACCCGCAATGCCGTGCCGCGCGGGCGGCAGTCCCTGGTACAGCGACGAGAGCGCGGTGCTGGTGATGGAAGGAAACACCGAGGTGACCCAGCTTCCGTATTCCTCGTAGAGCCGCGGAAAGCGGCTGCCGTGGGCCATCTCCTTGAACCCGAACGAGTCGATGCACAGCAGGAACACCCGCGAAACGCGGCGCGGCGTGGCCTGCGGCAGCAGACGGGCCATGGTGGGACGGTCGTCCGGGGCGTGGCCCAGCAACTCGTACACGGTGGGCATCACCGTGCTCAAGGCGCGGTTGTAGTCGGGGCGGAAAAATCCCGGTTCGCCCGCCCAGGTCAGATGGGCCGTCTCCTCCGCGGAAGGCGGTCGCAATTCGGTCATGCGGTGCTCCAGCGTCCGTCGACAAAATGGTTGGTCCTCAAAGGTTACACGACTTGCGCCAGACGCGCCAACACGCAACGCGCACCCGGGCCTTGCGCAGGGCCTTGTTCTTGCTTGATTTCCTGGCTGGGGAGGGCGCGGGCCGTGCTGTGCCTGCCGCACGGGGCGAAGGCGGGCCGTGTATCCGCCCGGCCGCGGTGTGGCGAGCCGCCCGTGGGCCAAGGGCGCCACCCTCGGCTTGTATGGTCAACCTTTGTTCGGGTACCCTGCCGGGATGTCGAGATTGCGCAAGATGGGGCGGGCGGGCGGGCCCCGGCGGCAGACCTGGGCCACCGGGCTGAGCCGGGGTCTGCGCGCGGCCTTGACCTCCATCCGGCGCGCCGCGGGCGAGACGCTGCGAGGCATCGACCGGATGTTGCTGCGGGCCGAGCAGGCGCTACGACGCATCCCCACCCGCCTGCGCCGCCTGCCTGCTCTGCTGCGGCGTCATCCGGCGCCCGCCCGCCGGGCCGTCTACGCCGGCATCGCGCTGGTGGGCGCGGTTACGGCCGTGCTGCTGCTGCGCGGTCTGGCCGTGCAGTTCCACTGGGACCTGGGGCGCTCGCCCGCGCTGGTGCTGCTGCACCAGCCGCCCGACGCCGACCGGGCGCCCCTGTACCCGGACATGCCCTTCGGCCCGCCGGCCCCGCGACAACGCCCGCCCACGCCGCCCCCGGCCGGCGAGCCGCCCCGGCTGGCCATCGTCATCGACGACATCGGGCACAACCAGAGCGCCCCGCGGCGCTTCCTGGCCCTGGGGCTGCCGCTGACCTTCTCCATCCTGCCCGGCCTGCCCTACACCGCATCCGCCGCCCGGCAGGTGAGCCAGGCCCGCCGCGATTTCATCATCCACCTCCCCATGGAGCCCGAGGGCTATCCGCAGGTGGACCCGGGGCCGCTGCCGCTGCTGCTGGGCCAGTCCGAGGACGCCACGGTGGAGCGCCTGCGCGAGATCATGAGCGAGCTGCCCGGCGCCTTCGGGGCCAGCAACCACATGGGCTCGGCCTATACCCTGGACCGGGAAAAAATGGCCCTGGTGCAGGCGTTGCTGGCCGAGCGCAACCTGGTCTTTCTCAACAGCATGACCGTCAACACGGCCGTGCCGCGGGCCGTGGCGCGCAGCGGGCATTTCCCCTTCCTGGAGCGCGACGTGTTCCTGGACAACGTGCGCAGCGTGCCGGCCATCACCCGCGAGCTGCACCATGCACTGCGCGTGGCCCGCCGCCGGGGCCAGGCCGTGGCCATCGGCCATCCCTACCCGCAGACCCTGCGCGCCCTGCGCGACACGTTTCCGGCCCTGGCGGGCGGCGTGGAGTTGGTCTCCCTGTCCGCGCTGCGCCGACCCTACGATTCCGCACCGGCGCCCAATCCCGAACCCCAGCGCGTCGCCGCGACCGTGCCGCACGCGCCATCCCCCGCCCGCCCGTAACGTCACCGCGGCATCCCGAACCATCCGGGGCGTAGGGGCATGGCATACCCCTGCCTGCCGGGTATTTGCGGAGCGAACGGTTACCACTTGCGCCGCATGTGTGTATTTGGTATACCAGATACATGTTTGCTGAGGCCGCAGCCGCATGGCCCGCGACGCAAGGAATCTCATCGCTCAGGGAAAAGAGGCATCCGTGGCCGCACAGAGCGAAAAGCTGAACCTGCAACCGCTGCCGCTCACCTTCAGCCTCAAGGAGCGGGTCTACGAGGCCCTGCGCGAGGCGATCATGGGCATGGACATCTATGCCACGCGGGAGGAGATCCGCCTGGACGAGCGGCAGCTCGGGCAGGAGCTGGGGGTGAGCCGCACGCCCATCCGCGAGGCGCTGCACCGCCTGGAGCAGGAAGGCTTCGTGCGCATCTTCCAGCGCCGGGGGGCCTTTGTGGTGCGCAAGTCCAAGCAGGAAATCCTGGAGACGATCCAGGTCTGGGCGGCGCTGGAGGGCATGGCCGCGCGGCTGGCCACGCAGCACGCCGGCGACGGGGAGATCGCCGGGCTGCGGCGCATGTTCGCCACCTTCGAGGGCGACGCGCTGCGCGCGCACATCGATGAATATTCCGAGACCAACCTGCGCTTCCACCAGCAGTTGCTGCACATGAGCCACAACCCGCTGCTCAACCGGCTGGCGGGGAACCTGCTGGCTCACATGCGCAGCATCCGTCGCCACACCATCGGCGAGCGCGACCGCGTGGAGCGCTCCATCATCGACCACATGCAGATCATCGAGGCGCTGGAAGCGCGCGACACGGAGCAGGCCGAGCGGCTGGCCCGGCAGCACACGCTGAACCTGGGCGCCCACGTGGAAGCCCACGTGCACTGGCTGGATGAGCGCGTACCCCGGCGGCCATGATTTACGTGTCAGGGGTTTCACCCCTGACGACCCCAGCGAGCCGGGGGCCCTTGGAACCCAATTACCCGGCTGCGGTTGGCGCGCCAACCACAGCCGCCAAATCAGGGGGTTCGGGGGAACCACCGTTCCCCCGGGCTGTTACGATTTCTTGCTGGACGTCACGTCAGGGAGCGGAGCATGGGCAAGATCACCGGCGGCCACCTGGTCGCCAAGGCACTGAAGAACGAGGGCGTGGACACCATCTTCACGCTCTGCGGCGGGCACATCATCGACATCTACAACGGCTGCCTGGACGAGGGCATCCGCATCGTCGACGTGCGGCACGAGCAGGTGGCCGCCCATGCCGCCGACGGCTATGCCCGCGTGACGGGCCGCCCGGGCGTGGCCGTGGTCACCGCCGGGCCGGGCACCACCGACGCCGTCACGGGCGTGGCCAATGCCTTCCGCGCCGAAAGCCCCATGCTGCTCATCGGGGGCCAGGGCGCGCTCTCCCAGCACCAGATGGGCGCGCTACAGGAGCTGCCCCACGTGGACATCATGCGCCCCATCACCAAGTTCGCCGCCTCGGTGCCCCGCACCGAGCGCGTGGCCGACCTGATCAGCATGGCCTTCCGTCAGTGCTACAACGGGGCCCTGGGCCCCAGCTTCCTGGAAATTCCGCGCGACATCCTGGACGCCGAGGTGGACGAGCAGGCGGCCCGCGTGCCCAAGCCCGGCGGCTACCGCATGCAGACGCGCAGCATCGGCGACCCGGCGGACATCGAGCGCCTGGCCGACCTGCTGCTGGGCGCTGAGCGCCCGGCCGTGCTGCTGGGCACCCAGCTCCAGAGCTGCCGCGGAGCCCCGCACGCCGCGCGGCTGGCGCGCACGCTGAACGTGCCCATGTTCATGAACGGCGCGGCCCGCGGCGCCTTGCCGCCGGGCGATCCCCACGGCTTCATGCAGGCCCGGCGCTACGCCTTCGACAAGGCCGACGCGATCGTCATCGTGGGCACGCCCTTCGACTTCCGCATGGGCTACGGCGGCCGGCTGCGCCGCGAAGCCAAAATCGTGCAGATCGACATGGACTACGGCACCGTGGGCAAGAACCGCGACATCGACCTGGGGCTGGTGGGCGACGTGGGGGCCATCCTGGGCGCCGTGGCCGACGCGGCCTCCGACCGCAAGGCCCGGGGCGACGACCGGCGCAAGGCCTGGCTGGCCGAGCTGCGCGCCGAGGAGGGGCGGCTCCACGAGGAGTCCCTGCCGCGGCGCATGTCCGACGCGCAGCCCATCCATCCCCTGCGGCTGTGCCACGAGATCGACAAGTTCCTCACCCACGACTCGGTGTACATCGGCGACGGCGGCGACATCGTCACCTTCTCCGGCTCCGTGGTGCGTCCACGCCAGCCGGGGCACTGGATGGACCCCGGGCCCCTGGGCACGCTGGGCGTGGGCGTGGCCTTTGCCATGGCCTCCAAGCTGGCCCAGCCCTACAAGGAGGTGGTCACGCTGTTCGGCGACGGCGCCTTCAGCCTCACCGGCTGGGACTTCGAGACCATGGTGCGCTTCAAGCTGCCCTTCATCGGCGTGGTGGGCAACAACTCGGCCTGGAACCAGATCCGCTTCGGCCAGATCAACAAATACGGCGCCGAACGCGGCAACACCGCCAACCTGCTGGGCGACGTGCGCTTCGACAAATTCGCCACCATGCTGGGCGGCTACGGCGAGCACGTGGAGGACCCGGCCCAGATCGCCCCCGCCCTGCAACGGGCGCGCGAATCGGGCCTGCCCTCGCTGATCAACGTGCGCATCGACCCCAACGCCTTCAGCAGCGGCACGCAGAACCAGACCATGTACAAGTAGCGCGGCGACCATTCCCAAAGATTGCCGCGGCTCGCGTCCACGGCCCGGCCCCGCACGGCCGGCCGCACGCGCCACCCGCGGCGCAGCAACACGGAGCACAGGCATCATGAGCAAAGCATTGCAGGGCGTGCGCATCTGCGACATGACCCACGTGCAGTCGGGCCCCTCCGCCACGCAGATCCTGGCCTGGCTGGGAGCTGACGTGATCAAGGTGGAAATGCCCGGCCGCGGCGACATCACCCGCGGGCAGCTCCGCGACCTGCCGGACGCGGACAGCCTCTACTTCACCATGCTCAACTGCAACAAGCGCGGCATCACGCTCAACCTCAAGCACGAGCGGGGCAAGGCCATCCTGCGCAAGCTGATCCAGACCTCCGACGTGCTGGTGGAGAACTTCGCGCCGGGCGTGCTGGCGCGCCAGGGCTTTGGCTGGGACGAGCTGCGGGCGCTCAATCCGCGGCTGATCTACGCCAGCATCAAGGGCTTCGGCAGCGGCCCCTACGCCGACTTCAAGGCCTACGAGCCCATCGCCCAGGCCATGGGCGGGGCCATGAGCACGACGGGCGACTTCGACGGCCCGCCCCTGGTCACCGGGGCGCAGATCGGCGATTCGGGCACGGGCATCCACGCCGTGGCGGCCATCCTGGCGGCGCTGTTTCAGCGCACCCACACCGGCCGCGGGCAGGCCGTGGAGGTGGCCATGCAGGACGCCGTGCTCAACCTGTGCCGGGTGAAAATGCGCGACCAGCAGCGCCTGGCCCACGGGCCGCTCAAGGAATATCCCGTGGACACCGGCGGCCTGCACGCGGTGCCGCGCGCGGGCAATGCCTCGGGCGGCGGCCATCCGGGCGCCGCGCTGGCCTGCCACCCCGGCGGCCCCAACGACTACGTGTACCTGATCGTCCAGCCGCAGATCTGGGCGCCCCTGGCGCGGCTCATCGGGCGGCCGGAACTGGCCGAGCACGCCGACTTCGCCACGCCCGAGGCGCGCCTGCACCGCCTGGCAGACGTGTTCGGGGCCGTGGAGGCCTGGACGCGTACCGTGCCCAAGCACGAGGTGATGGCCCTGCTCAACGAGATTGACGTGCCCTGCGGCCCCGTGCTTGACATGCAGGACCTGCTGGAGGACAAGGCCATGGCCGCCCGCGGCATGATCGCCGAAGTGGCCCATCCCCAGCGCGGCACGTTCCGCACCGTGGGCTGCCCGCTGGTGCTCTCCGATTCGGCGGTGGACTACACCGCCTCGCCGCTGCTGGGGCAGCACAACGCCGAGGTGCTGGGCGAGCTGCTGGGTTATGGCGAGCAGGAGCTGGAGGCCCTGCGGGCCGAGGGCGTGATCTGAAACGGATTTGCATGCAAAATGTGCCATGGCGACGCGCCCAGAGATGCTTCGCTCCGCTCAGCAGGACATTCTCGTGAGGGCATTCTCCTTCCTGGGCAAGTGTCATTCTGAGGCGAAGCCGAAGAATCTTATCCCTGTGGGTTCATTTTGAATGCCACCGGGCATAAGCCGCCCGTCCCGCAAGTGACGTTGGTTCAGCGGCCCACGCACGGCCCCACCACCGGACGCCATCCGACGAGAAAAGGAACCGCATGCGCATCGTGCTCAACGGTCAGCAGGCCTTCGGCAAGGCCGTCCTGGACGCCCTGCTGGCGGCCAGGGAAAACGTGGTCGCCGTCTACGGCCCGGCGGAGAAGGAAGGCGCCAAGCCCGACCCGGCGGTCGCCGCGGCGCGGGAGCGGGGCATTCCCGTGGTGCAGCCGCGCTCGTTCAAGCAGCCGGCGGTGTGGGAGGCGTTCCGGGCCTTGGCGCCGGACGTGTGCATGATGGCCTACGTGACGCTGATCGTGCCGGAGGAGTTTCTCAACATCCCCACCCACGGCACCTTCCAGTACCATCCCTCCCTGCTGCCCCGGCACCGCGGACCCAGCGCCATCAACTGGCCCATCATCCAGGGCGAGCGCCGCACCGGGCTGACCATCTTCTGGCCGGACAACGGGCTCGATACCGGCCCCGTGCTGCTGCAGAAGGCGGTGGAGATCGGCCCGGACGATACGCTGGGCAGCCTGTACTTCGAGCGCCTGTTTCCGCTGGGCGTGCAGGCCATGCTGGAAAGCCTCGCGCTGGTCAAGGCCGGAAAGGCCCCGCGCATCGTCCAGGACGAGGCCCAGGCCACCTACGAGGGCTGGTGCCGCGTGGAGAACGTGCAGGTGGACTGGCGCCGGCCCGTGGCCGACGTGTACAACATGCTGCGCGGCGCCGATCCGCAGCCGGGCGCCTGGAGCCTCTGCCAGGGCGCGCCGCTGCAACTGTTCGAGGCGCGCCGGCTGCCGGCGGTGGGCGGCCAGGCGGGGGAGATCGTGGCCATCGACGACGAGGGGCTGGTCGTGGCGGGCCAGGGCGGCGCCATCCGCATCGGCCGGGTCAAGCCCGCCGGCGGCGCCAAGCAGCCCGCCGCGGAGTATGCCTCCGGGCGGCTCAAGCCGGGCACTGTCCTGGGCGCGTGAGCGCCCGGCCCGGCGGTATGTGGCGTGCTCCACCGCGTCCTTGAGCGGCGGCGGGTGCGGGGAGACTCCGCCGCCCGCGGTACCACCACCCAGCAGGCACCACCAGGGAGCCAACATCTTGCTTTCGGACATTGAAATCGCCCGCAGCGCCGCGCTGCGGCAGATCGTCGACGTGGCGCGGGACCTGGGCATTCCGGGGGAGTACGTGGCGGCCTTCGGGCAGCACAAGGCCAAGATCGGCCTGGGCCTGCTGGAGCGGCTGGCCCAGCGGCCCCAGGGCAGGCTGGTGCTGGTGACGGGCATCACGCCCACCCCGGCCGGCGAGGGCAAGTCCACGGTCACCGTGGGGTTGGGCGATGGGCTGCGGCGGCTGGGGCGCCAGGCCGTGATCTGCCTGCGCGAGCCGTCGCTGGGCCCCTGCTTCGGCATCAAGGGCGGCGCCGCGGGCGGCGGCTTTTCCCAGGTGGTGCCCATGGAGGAGATCAACCTGCACTTCACGGGCGACATTCACGCCGTGGGCACCGCGCACAACCTGCTGGCGGCCATGCTGGACAACCACCTGCAGCAGGGCAATGCGCTGAACATCGACGTGCGGCGCATCGCCTGGCGCCGGGCGCTGGACATGAACGACCGTGCCCTGCGGCACGTCACGCTGGGCCTGGGCGGCCCGGCCCACGGCGTGCCCCGCGAATCGGGCTTCGACATCACCGTGGCCTCGGAGGTGATGGCCGTGCTCTGCCTGGCCCAGAGCCTGGGCGAGCTGCGCGAGCGCCTGGGCAACATGGTGGTGGGCGAAACCCTGGGCGCGCGCGAGCTGGTGCGCGCCGGCGACCTGCACGCCCAGGGCGCCATGACCGTGCTGCTGCGCGAGGCCCTGGCGCCCAACCTGGTGCAGACCTTGGAGGGCACCCCGGCCTTCGTGCACGGGGGACCCTTCGCCAACATCGCCCACGGCTGCAACAGCGTGCTGGCCACGCGCATGGCCCTGGGCCTGGGGGACATCGTGGTCACCGAGGCCGGCTTCGGCGCCGATCTGGGGGCGGAGAAGTTCTTCGACATCAAGTGCCGCAAGTCGGGCCTGCGGCCGGACGGCGTGGTGCTGGTGGCCACCACGCGGGCGTTGAAGATGCACGGCGGCGTGCCGGCCGACGCGCTGCGCCAGGAGAACGTGGAGGCCCTGGAGCGCGGCTGCGCCAACCTGCGCCAGCACCTGGACAACCTGCGCCTGTTCGGCGTGCCGGTGGTGGTGGCCCTCAACCGCTTCACGGGCGATGCGCCGGCCGAGATCGAGGCGGTACGCGCCCACTGCGCCGACGGCGGCGCGCCCATGGCCGTCAGCGAGGGCTGGGGCAAGGGCGGCGAGGGCATGCTGGACTTGTCCCGGCTCCTGCTGGAGACCATGGATTCCCACCCGGCCGACTTCAAGCTGCTTTACGACGACCGGCTCTCCCTGCTGGAGAAGATCACCGCCGTGGCCACGCGCATCTATCGCGCCGACGGCGTGGAGGCCGTGCCGGCCGTCCGGCGCGAGCTGGCCCGGCTGGAAGACCTGGGCTTCGGGGACCTCCCCGTGTGCATGGCCAAGACGCAGAATTCCTTCAGCGCCGACCCCCTGCTGAAAGGCGCGCCGCGGGGATTCACGGTGCCCCTGCGGGAGGTGCGCCTGGCCGCCGGGGCGGGATTCGTGGTGGCGATCACGGGCGAGATCATGACCATGCCCGGCCTGCCGCGGCATCCGGCGGCCGAACAGATCGACATCGACGAGCACGGCCAGGTGGTGGGGTTGTTCTAGGCCGCGGCCCCGCAGGCTTGGCGCCCGCGGCACACATGGCGCCTCCGGCGCGGGGGCGCGGAGACTGGCGCGCCGCGGCGGGTCTTACCCGAAACGCTTGTCGATGGACGTCTTGATGTCTTCGATGGACTTGCCTTCCGCCTTCAGCTTGGAGGCCCACCGGGCCTCCTCCTGGCAGACCATTCAGCTCGACCCGTGCGTGTCCGTGAAGCAACTCAGCAGGCTGCGGTGGTAGAACGGCGGGGCATCGCATCCGCAGTAACAATACACCTGGTCCAGCACGTCACGGTTCTGCGCGGCAAGCATGTACGCGGTGGCCGCGTGCTGGTCCCGGAACTGGAACGGATTGAGCACGGGCTTCATCTCCCCGCCCATCACGTGAAACGATTTGCCCTGGCCGCTGCCGGGGAAGAATTGGTTCCAGCCCAGCACGCCGAGCCCGATCAGCGCCACGACCACGGCCAGCGCCGCCCCGCGCCGCAGCAGACGCGCCTTGCGCCGGCCGATCCGCCGGGCCGGCTTTTGTTTGTCCAGCTTGTCCTGCTTGTCTTGTTTGCCCATCCGTTCCGCTCCCCTGCGAGTGGGGTTCGTGGTGCGCGGGTGCGCCGCCGGCAGCTC
>JACQHH010000072.1 GCA_016199125.1 Candidatus Lambdaproteobacteria bacterium | reverse complement strand
GCGGCGGCGGACACCTTGGCGCGAATCTCCTTGATCTGCTTTTCGTCAAGGACGTTGAAATTGCCATCGACCTTGATGCCGATGGCCTTGATGCGCACAATGAGGTCCTTGCCCGGCATGTTCAGTTCCCGGGCCAGCTCGAATACCCTCATTTTTGCCATACGCGACCTACCGATCCGATGCGTTTTGAAACGATTCGCAGTGCCGCCCGCGGCGGACTACTCCGCCGTCGATTTGTCCGCGGGGCCCTGGGCCCCGTCCTCCGCCGGGGCGGCATCATCCGCCCCTGCGCCTGTATGCGACCCGCCCGGCGTCGGCACGGGTTCAGCCGCATGCTCCGCCTGTGTCCCGGCGCCGCCATTCGTGGCGCCCGCGGGCTCCGCCGCGGGGGTGTCCTCGGCCGGCCGCAGGGACGCCACATCCGCCGCGGCTTCGCCGTGGCCTGCACCCAACGCTGCGGTCTGGGCTGCGGCTAGCTCGGCTGTGTCCGCGCCGGCTGCTTCCTGTTCCGGCGGCATCGCTTCGCTCCCGGCCATTTCGCCTGAGACTTCGGCCATTTCGCCCGAGCCTTCGGCCGGCTCGCCCGGGCCCTCGCCGGACTCCGCGGGTGCAAGCGTCCCGGCCGCCTGCCGGGAGGCGTAGTCCGCATTGGCCAGCTCGGCCTGGCTGGCCAGCAGCCGCTCGCGAATCTGCTCTTCCAGCGACATGGCCTTGTCGGAGGTGGACGAGACGTTGATCTTGTAGCCGGTGAGCTTGGAGGCCAGGCGCACGTTCTGCCCCTGCCGTCCGATGGCCAGCGACAACTGGTCCGGCTCCACCTCGACGTCGATCTCCTTGGTCTCGTCGTTGATCTTGATGCGTGTCAGCTCCGCCGGTGCCAGGGCGTTGGCGATGTAGCTGGGCAGGTCGTCGGCCCACTTGATGATGTCGATCTTCTCGCCGCGCAGCTCGCTGATGATGGCCTGCACGCGCGATCCGCGCATGCCCACGCAGGCCCCCACCGGATCCACGTCCGGATCGTTGGAGGACACGGCGATCTTGGCGCGACGCCCCGGCTCGCGGGCCGCGGCCACCATTTCCACGATCCCGTCGTAGATCTCCGGCACCTCCATCTCGAACAGCTTGGTCAGCAGCAGCGGATGGGCCCGGGAGATGACCAGTTGCGAAGGCTCCTTGGGATCGTTGAGCACGTCGAGCAGGATCACGCGGATGTGGTCGCCCGAGGCGTAGCGCTCGTGGGGAATCTGCTCCCGCCCGTAGAGGATGGCCTCGGTCTGGTTGAAGGTGATGAAGGTGCGGCCGCGCTCGGTGCGGCTGACCACCCCGTTGAGCACCTCGCCCACGCGGTCCTTGAACTTCTCGAAGATCGTCTCGCGCTCGGCCTCGCGGATTTTCTGGAAGATGAGCTGGCGGGCCGTCTGCGAAATGACGCGCGTGACTTCCTTGTTGTCGATCTCGTACTCCACCTCGTCGCCCGGTTCCGCGGCCTCGTCCAGGGCGCGCGCCTCTTCCAGCGAAATCTGGTTCTCCGGGTCCGCCAGCTCTTCGGTGACCGTCTTGTAGCGGAACACCTCGATCTGGCCGTTGCTGGTGTTGAGCCGGGCCTCGACGTCGGTGAAGTTCTTGAACTTGCGCTTCGCCGCCGCGGTGACCGCTTCCTGCACCACCTCGATCAGCCGCTCGCGGGCGATGCCTTTGTCCCGGGCGATGTCGCCGATTGCATCCAAAATGCTTTCGTTAGCCATGTGCCTGCAACATGCAAGTATGGTTCGCCGTTCCCATCACAGGTCCGGGTCCAGCCGCGCCGATTTCAGCGCGGCTTGGGGCAGCCGAAGGCGGTTGCCGCCGATTTCATCAATGAGCACGTCCTCGCCGTCGAGGCCCTCAATCTTACCACGCAGCGTGCGGTTTTTTCGCTCCGGCAGCACGCCCGGCGCCAACTGCATGCGCGCGACCTTGCCGACGGACTGCGCGAAATGCCGGGGCGAGGTGAGCGGGCGAAACAGCCCCGGCGAGGTCACCTCCAGCGCGTACTTTTGCGGGATGGGATCCTCCACGTCCAGCACCCGGCCGGCCAACTCGCTGACCGCGCCGCACGCGTCCAGATCCACGCCCCGCGGCCCGTCGATCACCAGCCGCAGCATCCAGCGTCCTTCGTGCCGATACTGCACCTCGAGCAGTTCGTAGCCCAGTCCGGCGATGGGCCGTTGCAGCAACTGCTCCACCCGCGCGGCAATGCCCGCATCATGGCTCATCGCTGGTGCGGGCCCGTCCCGGAAAAAAATGTTCTCCACTGCCGGGCGCGGACGCTTCGCCGGCGCCGGACACCTTCCGCCTTACCCCTGGCGCCGCGGATCAAACCTCCGGCAGCGGGGCAACGCGGTGTGACTCCTCTCGAAGGATTGAACAGCAGATGCCGTCGGGGAGGCGAGAAAATGACGGCAGCTGAAAGTCCGGTCCCGCAACCAGCCTCCAGGCGGAGCCCGGTCATGCGTTGCCCTAAATAGTTATTAGTACCGGATACTCAGGGCTTGAGCAATTCTTATTTTTCCGGAGGCGGGTCGTCGACGGAGCGACCAGGGGCCTACGATGATTGATCTCCCACCAGTTTTCGCTTCGCCTCATTGTCGATAAACTTCGACGTACTGACGAAATCGTCAATCGATGCGCCCTGGTCGGCCGGTTGGCGATCACGGATTATCGCGTCGAGCCGGGCGATTTCCTGGGAGAGCAGGTCCTGCTGTTCGAGCAGATAATTGAACTGCTGGTCGCAGGCCGGAATGGGCGGAGGATAGTTCCAGATCTGCTCGCGCACCGCGTTCTTCTTGTCCAGCAGGAATCTGCGGATGCTCAGCGCGGGCATCCCGACACGATTGTTGTCATGGTTCCGTTCGTCCATGGCGGTATCCTCCCGGTCCGATATTTATCCCTGCGGGCCGCACGCCGTGCGGCGCGCCGGGCCGCCACGGCGGCTCAGGTGCGCAGGGACTGCAGCACGATCTCCGCGATGTCCAGCACCCGCACCTCCTCCTCGGCGCCCGCGGCGGCCACGCCGTCGGCCAGCATGGTCATGCAGAAGGGACAGCCCGTAGCGATGGTGCGAGCGCCCACCTCCCGCGCCTGGCGCAGGCGCTCCTCGTTGACGCGCGTGCCGATGTTCTCCTCCATCCACATGCGCGCCCCGCCGGCGCCGCAGCAGAAGCTCTCGTTGCGGGCGCGGCGCATTTCCACCGGGGCGTCCTGGGACGAGCGGGCCAGCAGGTCGCGCGGCGCGTCGTACTCGTTGTTGTAGCGGCCCAGGTAGCAAGGGTCGTGATAGGTCACGGTGCCGGTCAGCTTGCCGTCGATCTGCAGGCGGCCCTCCTGCACCAACTGCGCGATGTACTGCGTGTGGTGATACACCTCGTAGTGGCCGTCCAACTGCGGGTACTCGTTCTTCAGCGAGTTCAGGCAGTGGGGGCAGATGGTGACCAGCTTCTTCACCTGCAGGCCGTTGAGCGTCTCCACGTTTTCCCGGGCCAGGGTCTGGTAGAGCATCTCGTTGCCGGAGCGGCGGGCCAGGTCGCCGGTGCATTTTTCGGCCGTGCCCATGATGGCAAAGCGCACGCCGGCCTTGTGCATCAGCGCGGCGGTGGCCTTGGCGATCTTCTGGCTGCGGTTGTCGAAGGCGCCCATGCAGCCCACCCACATCACCACGTCCACATCCCCGGCCGGCGGCGCGGTGAGGATGGGAATGTCCAGCCCCTCGGCCCAGTTGGCGCGCTGGTCGTAGCCCAGGCCCCAGGGATTGCCGTTGCGCTCCAGGCCCCGGTAGGTGTTGTTCAGTTCCTCGGGCTGCGCCTCGTGCAGCAGGGTCTGCGCCTGGCGCATGGCCACGATGCGCGGCACGTGCTCGATGGACACGGGGCACACCTCCTCGCAGGCGCGGCAGGTGGTGCAGGCCCACAAGGTGTCGGGAGAGATCACGTCGCCCACAAGCTCCTTCTCGCCGCTGCTGGCGCCGGTGCGGTTGAGATGCGCCTCTTCCTCGCGCAGGTGGTCGCGCAGGCTCTCGTTGAACCATTTCAGGGTCAGCGGCTTGCCCGTGACGTAGGTGGGGCAGATGTCGTAGCAGCGGCCGCACTCGGTGCAGGTGTAGAGGTCCAGGCCCTGCTTCCAGGTCAGGTGCTCGATGCGGTCCACGCCCAGCTTGCCCTGCTCCCAGGCGGCCTCGTTTTCCACGTCCAGCAGGGCCACGGGCGTGTGCGGGTAGCCCAGGGAGCCGAACAGCACGTTGGGCAGCGCGGTGATCACGTGGGCGTGCTTGGAGTCGGGCAGCAGGTTCAGGAACACCAGGATCACGGCCACGTGCGCCCAGTAGGCCATCTGGTACAGCCCGGCCGTGACCCCCTCGCCCCAGGAGGAGATGAGCCAGGCCAGCCCGCTGGCGAAGGGCGCCCAGTCCATCTCCGTGCCGAACACGGGATGCCGCAGGTGGTGGAGCTCATGGCCGTGCAGGCCGATCAGGTTGAACTTGGCCGCGTCGAACACCAGGTCCGTGATCACCACGCCCAGGATCATGAACAGGATGGTGTTGGCCTCCCTGTTCAGCGTCAGGCGCGCCGGACGGATGGCGAAGCGGCGGTACAGCGCGAAGAGCACCATGCACAGCACGGTGACCTCGAACAGGTTGTAGACGAAGGTGTAGACGTAGGCGGCGATGGAATCGGAGCCCAGCAGCGGCAGCACCTCCTGGAAGCCGTGCATGTAGCCTTCGCCGAAGACGATGATCTCCCGCAGCCCCAGGATCACGAAGCCCCAGAAGATGAAGAAGTGCATGGCCCCGGCGGAACGCTCGCGCTTGCGCCCCACCAGCTTGGACTGCCCCAGCCCGATCCGGAACAGCAGCCCCAGGCGGCGCAGCGGCTGGTCGAAGCGATTTTCCGGCGCCATGCGCAGCAGCACGCGCAGCTTGGTGATCACGAGATAGGCAAAGGTCGCCAGGCTGGCCAGCAGCGCCAAACTGATCAGGGTCGGATTCATGGAGCGTCCATCGTTGTGGGGAAGTGGGGCCGCATGCGGGCCAGGGTGGTGCGTCCGTGAGGGCGTCGATCTAGCGGGCAGGGTGCGCGAATTCGCGCGGCTTGGCAATCCGCTCCGGCGGCGGCGCGGACATGGCCCACGGGCCGCCGCCCGTGACGGGGGCGGGCGCCGCGGCGGGGCGCAGGCCGCCCCGCCGCGGTCCTGGCGGTCCGCAGCGGAGGCGGGGCGGCGGCCTACTTCTTGACCTTGCCCACCTCCTCGATCAGCAGGGGCACGACCTTGAACAGGTCGCCCACGATGCCGTAGTCCGCGACGGAAAAGATGGGGGCGTCCGGATCCTTGTTCACGGCCACGATCAGCTTGGAGCCGCTCATGCCGGCCAGGTGCTGGATGGCCCCGGAGACCCCGATGGCGAAGTAGACATCGGGCGTGACCACGCGGCCGGTCTGGCCCACCTGCGCGTTGTAGGGCATCCAGCCCGAATCCACCACCGCGCGCGAGGCGCCGAAGCCGGCACCCAGGCGCTTGGCCAGGGGCCGCACCAGCTCCACGCCGTCGGGCCCTTTCACCCCGCGGCCCACGGAGACCACGATGTTGGCATCGCCCAGGTCGATCTCGCCGCTCTCCTCCTGCTCCAGGCTCTTCACCACCACGCGCCCGTTGGAGTTCGGTGCGGGCAGCGCTACCACGTTGGCCGGTTTGGCGTCGGCCGGCTGCACGTCGAAGGCGCCGCTGCGCACGGTGATGACCTTCACGCCGGCCTTGGCGAAGCGCACCTTCTGCATGACCTTGGTGGCCATGGCCGGGCGCAGCACGGTGACGTTGTCGCCCTCGATCTCCAGGCCCTGGGCATCGCCCACGAACGCGGCGTCCATGCGCCCGGCCACCGTGGGCCCCAGGGCCTTGCCGGTTTCCGAGACGCTGATCCAGATCTGCGTGGCCTGGGCCTTGGCCGCGGCATCGGCCACGGCGGCGGCATAGGTGTCGGCGGAGAAGTACTGCAACGAGGCATCGTCGGCGACATACACCGTGCCGGCGCCGTGGCCGGCCAGCGTGTCGGCCAGGCCCTTCACGTTCTGCCCGATCAGCAGGGCATCGGTGCTCAGGCCCGCGCCGCGCGTGTGCGAGAGCAGCTCCAGGGTCGGCTTGCGCACCTCCCCGTCCTTGTGGTCGGCAACTACGAGAATCTTGCTCATCAGGGTTTCGTCCTGCAATGCGGCGGGCGCGGGCCGGGTCGGTGCCGGCCAGGGGCGTCAGCCGCCGGTTGGCGGGTGTCTAGGCGAAGATCTTGGCTTCGTTGGTCAGCAGGTTCATGACCTGCGCGGTGGTTTCGGCCTCGTCGCCTTCGAATTTCTTGCCGGCGGAGCGGGCGGGCGGCGGCAGGTATTCCACCACCTGGATGCGCGCGCCGGCGCTGCCCACGTCGCCCGCGCTCAGGCCCAGGTCGGCCACCTTGAGCACCTCCATGGGCTTCTTCTTGGCTTGCATGATCCCGCGCAACGAGGCCAGGCGCGGCTCGTTGAGGCTGTCGCTGGCCGTGATCAGCGCGGGCAGGGCGAGCTCGATGACCTCGGTGCCGAACTGGCCCAGGCGCCGGATGCCCAGCTTGCCTGCGCCCTGCGGCTCGATGGCGATCACGCCGGCCACCAGCGGCAAATCGAGCATGGCGGCCAGCAGCGGGCCGGTGCCGCCCATGTCGGTGTCCTGGGCCTGCTTGCCCGTGATGATCAGGTCGTAGGCGCCGCGCGCGGCCACCTTGGCCAGGATCTTGGCGAAGCCGTGGGCATCGGAGCCCTCGGTGGCGGGATCGTTGACGTGCACGGCCTTGTCGGCGCCCATGGCCAGCGTCTTGCGCAGCGCTTCGCCCGAGCGGTCCGGGCCCACGGTGACGACGGTCACTTCGCCCCCCTGGCTTTCCTTCAGGACCAGGGCGGCTTCCACGGCGTTCTCGTCCCACTTGTTGAGGACGTAGTTCATGCCGTCTTCCACCACCCGGCCGTCGCGAACGCGGATGTTCAATTCCACATCGATCACGCTCTTCACCGGTACGAGTATGTTCACTTGGCCTCCATTGCATGGTGCAGGGTGTGTGCGCCGGCCCCGGAAAAGCTCGGGTCAAGCGGGACAGGCGTCTTCTCTTGCCTCGCGGACTGCTCAATCGTTGATGTTGTGTAGCGAAAACACCGGTGATGATCAAGCGCACGCCTCACTATTGTAGCCCAAAAAATCCGGCACGCGCAGAGAGATTTGTCACGTCGGCGGGGGCGCCGCTTGCTGTGGCGTCGGGGCGTTACGGGGGCGGAACCGCGCCCGCGCCGCCCAGCAGCAGCAGGGGCAGGAGCGCCGCCAGATTGAAGCCCAGGTGGAACACGATGGGCGGCCAAAGCGACCCGTGCCGCTCGCGCAGCCAGGCCAGCGCATAGCCGCACAGGAAAATGCCGCCCAGCGCGGGCGGGTAGGGCCCGGTCTGCGTCACGTGCAGTCCCGTGAAGAGCACCGTCACGGCCAGCGCGGCGGGCACGAAGCCCAGGCGCCGCCGGAAGGCCGTCAGCAGCAGCCCGCGGAAGAGCACCTCTTCCAGCAGCGGGGCCATCACCCCGGCCATCAGCACCAGCAGCAGCCGGGCCCACAGGCCGAGCTGGAAGAAGCGCTCCAGCGTGCCCTCGTAGTCCGCGGGCGGGGGCAGCAGCAGCATGGCCGCAAGCACGGCGGCCTGCATGCCCACGCCGGCCGCGAACGGCCGCAACAGCCGCCCCGCGGGATACGGGCCCAGCGCCAGCGCCGCGGCGAAGGGCCGCCCGTGGCGCCAACTTACCAGGCCCAGTGCAGCGGCCCAGCCCACCGCGTGGGAGCCGAAGACCGCAATGGGCAGCGCCAGGGCCAGCAGCGTATCGGCGCGGGCGCGCACGCCGCCGCTCCAGCCTCCCAGGCTCAGCGAGCCGGCCACCAACAGCACCAGGCCCACCTGGCTGGCCACGAACAGCACCACCACGGTGACGGCCTCCCACAGGCGCCAGGGCGCCGCGGCAGCGGCCGGGGGCGGTGCGGGCCGGGAACCGGCGGCATCCCGCACGAAGAAGAACGCCTCGCCGCCGCTGCGGTGATCACGCACCGAGCACCACCTCTCCGGCCAGCAGCTCGTCGATGCGCGCCTGGTCGTAACCCAGGCGCGCCAGCAATTCGCGGGTGTGCTCGCCCAGCCTGGGCGCGCGCGTGGGCACCGGGATGCTGTGCCCGGTCAGCTTGAAGGGCAGCCCGCTGATGCGGAAGCCCCCGTAGGTGGGATCCTCGCCTTCGGCCATGATTTCCAGCGCGTCGATCTGTCCGTCCTCGGCCACCTGTTGCAGGTCGTTGACCCGGGAGAAGGGCACCCCCTCCGCGCGCAGCGCGTGCATGAGCGGCTCGGTATCCCACGCGGCGATGGTCGGAATCACGATGTCCAGGATTTCCTGCCGGTGCGCCACGCGGGCCATGTTATCGATGAAGCGCTCGTCGTTGATCAGGTCGCGGCGCTGGAGCGCCTTGCAGAAGCGCTCCCACAGGTTCTGGTTGCCCGTGGCGATGAAGATGAAGCCGTCGCGGGTGCGGAACGCCTGGTAGGGCACCACCTGCGGATGCGCGGTGCCGTGACGCCTGGTCAGCGTGCCGTGCTGGAAATAATTGGAGACGTGGTTGGACATCAGGCCCCAGGAGGTTTGCAGCAGCGACGCGTCGACGCGCGCGCCCTGGCCCGTCTCCCTGCGCCGGTACAGCGCGGTGACCGTGGCCAGAGCCGAGAAGGCGCCGGTGCTGGTGTCCAGGAACGACACGCCGCAACGCACCGGCCCCCCGTCGGCCTCGCCGGTCATGTTCATCACGCCGCTGTACGCCTGCACCAGCGCCTCGTAGCCCAGGTCCTTGGCCCGCGGCCCCACGCGCCCGAAGGCGGAGATGGAGGTGTACACCAGGCGGGGGTTGATCTGGCGCAGGGTCTCGTAGCCCAGGCCAAAGCGCTCCATGTCCCCGGTCTTGAAGTTTTCCACCAGCACGTCCGCGTCGCGCACCAGGTCCTTCACGATTTCCGCGCCCTGGGGGTGCTTGAGGTCCACGGCGATGCTGCGCTTGTTGGCGTTGAGGCCCATGAACGTGGCGCCCATGCCCTCGCGGTGCGGCGGCCATTGCCGGCCCTCGTCCCCCTTGTGATCCTCCACCTTGATCACCTCGGCTCCCAGAAACGAGAGCAGCAGGGCACAGTAGGGTCCGGCGAGCACCCGGGACAGGTCGATCACGCGGATGCCCGCCAGCGGGGCGGCTTGGGATTCCATAGCGAGTTCCTCACGGGGAAGCCCTGGCGATGCAATGACCGGCGTCTGCGCAGACCCGCGGCGGGTGCGCGCGGCCTGCGCCCTCCTGGGACGCCGGTGCAGTCATGGGCTGCTGCTGTATACCGTGATTGCGCGCCCCGGTTCAAGGCATCGCTCGGGCACGCGGGGAACGCGCCGACACCGCGGGCCCCCGCATCACGCGGCGGCGCAACGCCGCCGGGACGGGGCACGGCGCGGCGGGCAGCCTACTTGCGGCGATAATCCGGGATGTTCTGCATGTACTCCTGCGCCACGCGGTCCGGGGGCAGGCAGAGGGTCTTGGCGATGATGGTGATGAAGCCCTTGATATACACCGGGGCCGGCAGGAACTCGAAATTCTCCTCCTCCAGGTACTGCAGATAGGCGCGGCGGATCTTGGTGCGTTCGGCCAGCTCGCTCAGCTCGATGCCGGCCTTGAGCCGCACCTGCCGCAGCACCTCGCCGTTGAAGCGCGCCACGCCCTCCACGAAGTCGGCCATGGCCTTTTCGGCGCCCGCGGAGGCGGGCTCGCTGCGCGGGGTGGGCACGGCCGGCTCCCGGGGCACGGCGTCGCGCGCCGCGGGCTCTGCCGGCTCGGGTGGGGCGACGCGCTCGGCGGTTGCGGGCACTCGGCGCGGGATGCTGCGCGGGGTGGCGGCAGGGCGGGCCCGTCCGCCGCCGGAGGCCACGCGGGCCGCCGGCCGCTCGGCCGGGAGCGTGTCCGCGCCGCCGCCCACGCGGCGTTCCTCGCTCAGCAGATCATCGTCGTACCGGCGCCGCTGCTCCGGATTGAAGAGCGTCTGGTAGGCCTCGGTGATCAGGCGCAGGATTTCCGTGTTCTCCTCGTCGGAGAACAGCGAATACGTGGCGAGGGAGTTGTCCTTGTAGGTGTGACGGGCCAGCTCGTAGGCATTGCGGATTTCGTCGTGCGTCGCGTAGCGCGAAACCCCGAGGATCTCGTACAAATTCTGGGACTTCAGAGGCTTCATGAACTGCCCCTCGCTGCGGTGCCGGCGTCTACTCGGGTTTCAACTCGTGGTTTCCCAGCAGATTGAAACTGATGGTGCGCAGATTACGAACGCACTTGAGGTAATCTCCGTTGAGCGCGATCGGCTGCCGCTTACGAATGGATTGCCAAATTTGGTCGTCGTTTTCAAGGTAGCCGACGAAATCGACCTTCACGCCGAAGTATTTCATGCAGGCGTTCTGCATGGAAAATCCGATGCGCACGTCGTTCATGGAGCGCACCTGATTCAGCACGATGCGCGGACGGAAGCTGGCCATCTGGGCTTCCAGCTCGCGCCCGGCGGACGGATTCATGCGCGCGATGTATTCCAGCAGCTCTCCGGGCGCCTTCAGCCCCAGGTCGTTCTTCTTGTCCATGGCCTGTTCCACGATGTCGCGGATGGCCGGATCGGACGTGGACTGCTTGAGCTTGCGGTAGTAGGCGCTCTTGATGAAGCGATAGGCGTTCTCGATGGAGGTGGGCTCGGGCAGCACGACGATCACGCCCTTGTCGGCCATGAGGAAGAAGTCGAGCGTGTTGAACGAGGTGCCGGCGCCCAGGTCCAGGATCACGTAGTCCACGTTGAGCTTCTGGATGGCCCGCGTGATCTTGAGCTTCTGCGAGTATTTCGGATTGGCGATGCCCAGGAAGTCCTGCGCTCCGCTGATCAGCGAGAGGTTTTCCAGCGAGGTGCGCAGGATCACGTCGTCCAGCCGCGCGGTGGGATGATTGACGAAATCCGAGAAAGTCACTTCGGGCGCGGGAATGCCCAGGCAGGTATGCAGGTTGGCGCCGCCCAGATCGGCATCGATGAGAATCGTGTTGCGGTTGCTCTTGGCGAGCAGAATGCCCAGGTTGCTCGCCAGCAGGCTCTTTCCGACGCCGCCCTTGCCGCCGCCGATGGCGAGAATTTCCTTGTTCTGTATGAGCT
>JACQHH010000001.1 GCA_016199125.1 Candidatus Lambdaproteobacteria bacterium | reverse complement strand
TTGCGCAGGGTGTTCACCACCAGGTCGCGGTCCTTGTTGCACAGGCCCACGATCATGCCCTCGTAGACGCGCGTGCCCGGGGGAATGATGAATTCCCCGCGGTCTTCCAGTTGCCACAGTGCATAGGCCACGGCCTCGCCGCGGTTCATGGAGAGGATCACGCCGCGGTTGCGCATGCGCACCGCCCCGCGGAAGGGCGCGAAGGCATTGAAGGCATGGGCCATCACGCCCTCGCCCCTGGTCAGTGTGAGATAGTCCGAGCGGAAGCCCATCAGCGTGCGTGTGGGGATGGCATAGGTCAGGCGCTGGCGGTCGCTGCCCTGGGGCGTCATGCCCAGCAGCTCGCCCTTGCGGGTGCCCAGGGCCTCCATCACCGCGCCCATGTGCTCCTCCGGCAGGTCCAGGATCAGCTCCTCGATGGGCTCCTGGAGCTGCCCTTCGCTCTCGCGCAGGATCACCTCGGGCCGCGAGACGGCGAACTCGTAGCCCTCGCGGCGCATGGATTCCACCAGGATGCTCAGGTGCAGCAGCCCGCGCCCGGAGACGCGGAACTCGTCGGGCCCGGAGCCCGGCTCGACTTTCAGCGCCACGTCGGAGAGCTTCTCGCGCAGCAGGCGGTCGCGCAGGTGGCGGCTGGTCACGTAGCGCCCTTCCGTGCCGGCCAGGGGCGAATCGTTGACGCGGAAGTTCATGGTCACCGTGGGCTGGGTCACGGCGATGCCCGGCAGGGCCACGGGCGACAGTGGATCGGCCAGGGTATCGCCCACGGTGGCATCGGGCAGCCCGGCGATGGCCACGATGTCTCCGGCCCGCGCCGATTCGCGCTTCTCCCGCCCCAGGCCCCAGAAGCCGAACAAATTGGTCACGCGCCCGCGCGAAGGTTCCCCAGCCAGCGGCAGGTGCACCACCTCGTCGCCCAGCGCCAGGTGCCCGTGACGCACGCGCCCGATCAGCAGGCGCCCCAGATACTGGTCGTATCCCACCGCGCTGACCAGGAACTGGAACGGCCGCTCCGGGTCGCCCGTGGGCGGCGGCACGCGCTCCAGAATGCAGTCCAGCAGGGGCGCCAGATCCTTGGGCGTCTCCTCGGGCGCGGTCACCGCATAGCCCTGCTTGGCCGAGGTGTAGAGCACGGGGAAGTCGAGCTGCTGCTCGTTGGCCCCCAGGTCGATGAACAGGTCGTACACGTCGTTGAGCACGGCGGCCGGGCGGGCGCCGGGCCGGTCGATCTTGTTGATCAGCACGATGATGCTCAGCTCCATGGCCAGCGCGCGGCTGAGCACGAAGCGCGTCTGGGGCATGGGCCCCTCGAACGCATCCACCAGCAGCAGCGCCGCATCGACCATGTTCAGGATGCGCTCCACTTCGCCGCCCAGGTCCGCATGGCCGGGGGTGTCCACGATGTTGATGAACTTGTTGCGGTAACGCACCCCGGTGTTCTTGGCCAGGATCGTGATGCCCCGCTCCTGCTCCTGCGCGTTGCTGTCCATGATGCGCTCGCCGCCGGCCTTGCGGTGCTCCAGCGTGCCGGTCTGCTTGAGCAGTCCGTCCAGCAGCGTGGTCTTGCCATGGTCCACGTGGGCGATGATCGCCACGTTGCGCAAATCTTCGCGCCGTTGCTCTTGGGTCATACGTGTCGGAATCCGTGCAGGAGAGGTGACGTCTCGGTTCGGGAAGTGCGCGCTGCGCGCCCCGGCGGTCCGGCCCCCCGGCGCACCATGCGCGCGGCAGGCCCTTTTTCCACCGGTGCTCCTAAACCGCTAATGATACCACGGAAATTTTAAGAACGGGAAGACAGCCAATCCGATAATCAATGCGACTACGGCCAAGTAACCGGGGGAAGGTCCTCCAGCGTTAATCCGAATGGAGAGGGATCAATCGGGATCGTGCGACAGAGACTGGAAAGCAAATAAGGCGTGAGGGGATCATCGCCCTTCAAATTTGGCACAATCACTTCTGGACCATCGCCCCGCTTCAAGTAACGGATTCGGGCCCTTTTTCCCTTGGGGTCTTCCAGCATTCCCTTGCTGTAATGAAGTCTCGTCCCCTGGGTCCGCGCAACTGCGAGAAATTCTGCCCACGTCGGCATGGGCGCGAATGGGGCCCCCATTGATTAAGCGGCGACACGTTCTGCAACGCGAATTTTTGGTCGCAGAAGCAACTGTCGTGCCGCTGGGCGTTTCACTTCAATTCTCGATTCCTTGAAGATATCCCAATATTTCTGCGGCGCCGGTCCAAGCCCTCTGAAAGGCTCGTGGCTTAGTTCCTCTGCCAGCGCGATTTGGGCGACTAAGACGCGCTCAACTTCGTAATAGAGCTGATCTAGCGTCTTTGCCTGGGCCGCAACGTCGTGCTCTAGGCACTGCGCGGACCATCCGCCATCATTTTCGATGAACAGAATGCTGAGCTGGTACGTCATCGACTTGCGTGCCGAAGATTTTTCAATTTTGAGTTTTCTCGCTTGCATCAATCTCCTCCGAAGGCTCGCCGCTTTGCAGGAGTTGCGTCCGCTGCATTCGGATTCTGGTGTCAGTGATGCAACAAGGGAGCCGGAAAGGCAAGATCAACTATGCCATTCTCCCTTGGCTATCGACACTCGTCAATTTCCAACGCGAGACAGATGCAGACAACTTGGAACTTTCAGTTCTGCGCAGAGTTCTCGCACAAGTTTTCGTCTAGTGCTCTTGATCGCCGAGAGCAGGTTTCCGACTGCCGAACCGGCACCCGTCGCTCCTCGCCGTGCGTAGTCTTTTCCCCGTTCCTCGGCTAGAGTGGGGGCTTGCCGGGCGCCGCGGGCCGCACAGGCCGGGCGCCGCGGGGAACCCTGGACATCGCACGCAGGCGATTGACCTGCAACGGGAATTTGCCGTGAAAAAATCGGGGGCCGGGCCCCCGTCTGGAGAGCGCACGCATGTGGAAAGACTCCGCGACCGTGGGCGGTCGCCGCATTGAACTGGAAACCGGCCGTATCGCCCGGCAGGCGCACGGCGCCGTGCTGGTGCGCGAGGGCAAGACCGTGCTGCTCTGCACGGCGGTCTACAGCGCCGCCGGCACGGCGCGCGACTTCTTTCCGCTGACGGTGGACTACCGGGAATATCTGTCGGCCGCGGGGCGCATTCCGGGCGGGTTTCTGCGGCGCGAAGGGCGCGCCACCGACCGCGAGGTGCTGGCCAGCCGGCTCTGCGACCGCTCCATTCGCCCGCTGTTTCCCAAGGGCTTCCGGGCCGAGACGCAGGTGGTGTGTACGCTGCTGAGCTACGATGCAGATTCCGACGCGCCGCTGCTGGCGATCGTCGGCGCCTCGGCGGCGCTGAGCATCTCGGAAATTCCCTGGGGCGGGCCGCTGGCCGCCGTGCGCGTGGGCCGTGTGCAGGGCGAGCTGGTGGCCTTTCCGGCGGCGGTCCAGGCGGCCGCGTCGGACCTGGACCTCTCCGTGTCCGTGAGCCGCGAGGGGGTGGTGATGATCGAGGGCGGGGGACGTCAGGTGCCGGACGCGGAGATGGTCGAGGCCATCGACTTTGCCCGGGAGCAGGCGCAGCCGCTGCTGGCCCTGATCGAATCCATGCGCGAGGCCGTGGGGCGAAATAAGGCGCGCGTGGACGAGCCGGCGCCACCGCCCCATGCCGAGGCCCTGCGCCAGGCTGCCGAGCCGGCCCTGCGCGCGGCCCTGCGCCAGGGGGACAAGCTGGCCCGGCGCGATGCCGTGGCCCAGGCCAAGGCCGACGCCCTGGCCAGGGTGGCCGCCGCCCAGGCGCAGCACGACGACGCCGGCGCCGGTCTGGACAACGGGGCCGAGGCCGTGCTGGACGCCCTGGAGGCGCGGCTGATGCGCGCCCAGATCGTGGAAACGCGCACGCGCGTGGACGGCCGCTCGCCCGAGGCCATCCGCCCCATCGCCTGCGAGGTGGACTGGCTGCCCGCGACCCACGGCTCGGC
>JACQHH010000056.1 GCA_016199125.1 Candidatus Lambdaproteobacteria bacterium | reverse complement strand
GTGAAAACGTTCACGATCACCGTTTCCGAAGGCGGCAAGACCATCGCCTTCTCCACCGCCAACAACGCGGACCGCAAGGCCATCGAGGCGCTGCTGGACAACATGCAGCGCTCGCCGGAGCAGTTCGACCAGGCGCAGGTGGCGCAGAACATCCGCGAAATCATTGCCCAGAGCCTGCGGCAGAAAGTGCTGGCCAACGGGCTCAACGTGGAGGTGTCGCTGGATCCGGAAGCGAACACGCTGTCCGTGCGGCACAAGGACTTCGGCAGCAAGCACACCTTCCTGGTGTCCAACAACGTGCCCGGCGTGCTGGCCGTGGAGGCCAACCAGATTGCCGAAGCGGTGCGCGGGCGGGACGTGGAAGGCACCATCGACGGCGTGGCCGGCGTGGGCGACGGCGAGAACCTGATGGCGTCGAAAAACACCGACGCGGAAGGGCTCTCCGTGCGCTTCAACTCCGTGGCCCACACCCAGGTGCGGCTGCCCAAGTACATCGAGCCCCTGTTCAACAAGATCGTGGGCAAGCTGCCTTTCACGGCCGAGGACATGCAACTGGCTCAGAACCCGGACGTGCAGAAGCTGCTCGACGATGCCATGGACAACGATTTCCCCTTCGACGACGTCACCGGCTACACGAAAGAGGAAGACGGGCAATACGCGGTCTTCAACTTTGAGGCACCCGCGAAGGTGGAGCAGGACATCGACGGCTATGCCCACGTGACGCAGAACTCGCTCACCTTCCAGGTGGGCCCCACGCGCGGGCAGCAGGTGAAGATTTCCCTGGTCGATGCCAAGACGGATCGGCTGGGCATGGGCATCGACAATGAGAGCGGGTTCAGGAGCCTGCGCGAGATCAACGTGACCACGCCCCAGGGCGCGCAGGATGCGCTGCTGCTGATCGACGAGGCCATTACGCAGATCTCGTCGGTGCGGGCCAGCCTGGGTGCGTTCCAGAAGAACACGCTGGAAAGCAACGCCTCCAGCCTGCGCATCGCGCAGGAGAACCTGACCTCCGCCGAATCCAGCCTGCGCGACGCGGACATGGCGCAGGAGGTGAGCGACCTGACCAAGAACCAGATCATGTTCTCGGCCGGGATGGCCATGCTGGCGCAGGCCAACCAGTCGCCGCAATCGGTGCTGCAACTGCTCAACGGCTCGGCCGGGGCATAGGCCCCTGGGCAGGCAGCCGTGGAATGTTTCTTGAACGATAGACCCTTGGTGCTGCGTCAGGGCGCCGGGATTTTGAAACAGTAAACGCATCAATACGTTGGGGTTTCAGCGCGCGGCAAGTTGTGCCGCCGCACAGCCCCGCCGCAGCAACATTTGCCCGTTGGCGACCATGACCGAGATCAACAACACGACGAATACGCAGACGCCGAAGCAGGAGTCCGCCCAGCCCAGCCGCCGGGTGACGAATGCCGACGCGAACCGTATCTCCGGTCTCGGCTCCGGGCTGGACACCCAGCGCACCATCGACCAGCTCGTGGCGGTGGAACGGCAGCGGCTCAAGCCCGTGCAGATGCGCAAGCTTGCCTCGCGCGCGGAACTGGAATCCTACAACCTGCTGCGCAAGGGTCTGGACGCCTTGAAGGTCACCGTGGACACGCTCTCGGGCAACGCCATCTGGGAAGGCAAGATCGTCGAATCCAGCGACCAGACCGTGGTCACGGCCACGGCCACCTCCGGGGCGCGGCCGGGCAAGCACACGCTGGTCGTGGATCAGCTCGCGCTGAACCACCAGATCGCTTCCCAGGGCTTCGAATCGGCGGACGATGCCATCGGTACCGGGCGCTTTACGGTGGGCGTGGGCGACGGCGCACCCGTTTCGGCGGTGATCGACGACACGAACAACACGCTGAACGGCCTGAAGGACGCCATCAACAACGTCTCCCAGGACGTGAAGGCCACGATCATCAAGACCGGCGCCAAGGTGCGGCCCTACCAGCTCGTGCTGACCAGCCAGAAGACCGGCTCCGTGGGACGCATCAACCTGGACATCAAGCTGCAGGGCGGCACCGCGCCTTCTTTTCAGAACGCCTTCGAGGACCCCTCGGACTGGACGGGCGTGGGCGCGCCCGTGCCGGAAGGGGCCACGCCCCTGACGGGCACCGGGGCTTCCACGGCCATCACGCGCGTGATCGGCGAATACACCGGCGACGAGGACACCGCGTTCACCTTCACGGCCGTGCAGACGGGCGTGGTGGGCGGCGAGAACGCCCTGCAACTGCGCTGGACGGACACCCGCGGCAATTCGGGCCTGGTGGAGCTGGACAAGTTCAACTATTCGCCCGGGGAACCCATTCCGCTGATCGACAACCTGAGCCTGCTCATCAGCAAGGGCGAAGTGGTCGTGGGCGACGAGTTCTCCGTGCGCGTGCGGGCCGAAAAATCCGGCCGCTTCTGGCAGTTCAGCGAGGAGGAGCGCAAGGCCAAGGTGTTCCCGCCCTCCCAGTGGGGCCGCCAGGGGGCCGAGGCCGGCGAGCCGGTGATCGCGGGCAACTACAGCGGCGCCGACGACAAGGATTTCACGCTCACGGTGCAGGGCAGCGGCCAGATCGGCTCTTCGCGCGACCTGCGCCTGCTGTGGGAAACCAGCGAGGGCGAGTCGGGCGTGCTGCCGGTGGGCCGGGGCTATCAGACCGGCTCGCAACTGGCGTTGATCAACGGGCTGACCATCGCGCTCAAGCCGGGCGTGCTGGTCAATGGCGCCACGATGAGCTTTTCGGCCACGGCGGCCCAGCGCAGCAGCAAGTGGTGGAAGCCGGAGCAGGAGCGCGAAATCCCGGCCGAGATCAAGGGCGTGGGCCCCTTCGTGCCGCCGGAAGGCGTGGAAGAGGAAGAGGTGCCCGGCGCGCAGCCGGAATTCCCCGAGGAACTGGGGCCGCGCATCAGCTCCACCAAGGTGGCGGTGCACGGCACCTTCGAGGGCGACGAAGCCAAGGTCTACACCTTCACGGCGCTCAAGGACGGCACGGTGGGCACTACCGGCGACCTGCGCCTGAAATGGGAAGACGAGAAGGGGAACACGGGCGAGCTGTCCATCGGCGACGGGTACGAGATCGACCGGCCGCTGCCCTTCGATCAGGGCCTGGCCGTGTCCTTCGGGCAGGGCCGCGTGTTCGAGGGCGACTCGTTCAACGTGCGCACGCGCACGTCCACCATCCAGCCCCCCCAGGACGCCAAGATCCGCCTGGGTGCCACGGAGCTGGGCGGCGGGCTGGAGATTTCCAGCAACACCAACGAGCTGGACGACGTGATCGAAGGCGTCAAGCTGACGCTGGCGAGCAAATCGCCGAAGCCGGTCACGATCACGGTGCGCGGCGACGTGGATCAGGCCATCGAGACGACCAGGAAATTCGTGGACGACTACAACGCCCTGTCGTCCGTGGCCGCGGAGCTGAGCAAATACGACAAGGAAAAGAACGAGGCCGGGCCTCTGCTGGGCGACCGCGACCTGACCACGATCCGCAACCAGTTGTCGCAGCTGCTGATCGATCCGGTGCCGGGTCTGCCGCGCGAGTCGAACATGGTGATCACGCTGGGCCTGAAGATCACCGACGGTGGCCTGATCAAGGCCGACGAATCGACCCTGCGCTCCAAGATCGAGGACAACTTCGGCGCCGTGGCGGACATTTTCCGCAACAAGGGCGAATCGTCCAATTCAGGAGTGTCCTTCGTGGGGATGGGCGAAAAGACAGAGCCCAATGCCGAAGGCTATCCGGTGGACATCACCCAGATCGCCACGCAGGCATCGTACACCTCGCCGCCGTTGGGCAGCCAGGTGACGATTACCGAGGAGAACAACGCCTTTGCCGTCACCGTGGACGGCAAGCAGTCGGGCCAGTTGCGGCTCAACGCGGGCGTCTACAGCATCGGCGAGTATGCGCGGGCCTTGCAGAACGCCATCACCAACGATGCGGCGGTGGGCGATGCGGGCGTGCGCGTGAGTGTGGAGGGCGATCGCCTGCGCGTCTCCTCCGGACGCTTCGGCCAGCGCAGCGGCATCACCTTCACCGCGCTGGACGAGCGCTTCGAGGCCGGTGTGGGGCTGCTCAACGGCGACGCGGTGCCCGGGCTGGATGTGGCCGGCACCATCGACGGCGAACAGGCCGAAGGAATCGGGCGACTGCTGCGCGGCGCGGACGACAGCGAAACGCTGGCCGGCTTGCGGGTCATGGTGAGCCTCAACGACAAGCAACTGCTTCCGGACGGCCCGGAAGCGACGGTGAAGATCACCAAGGGCGTGGCCAGCCGCATGAACACGTATCTGGGCGAGCTGCTGGATCCGCTCGCCGGCCGCATGAAAACGATCAGCGAAAACCTGAACCGGCGCATCAAGGACATCGACGGCCAGCTCAACCGCATGGAAGAACGCATCGAATCCAAGCGCAGCCGGCTGGTCGAGCGCTTCAGCAAGCTGGAGTCGCAGATGTCGTCGCTGAAGAATCAGCAGAGCTACCTGTCCGGGCAGATCGCCAATCTGCCCCAGGCAGGCGGCGCCGGGCTGCCGGGGTTGGGATAAACCAATCATTTCCACGCGGAGTCCGCTCCGCATGAGTTGATTTCTGCTTGAGGTTGGCACATGGCGAACGGGTACGGGAACGCATATTCCCAGGCATATCAGAAGGCCGCGGTGTCCACGATCGACCAGCGGAAGATGATCATCATGCTCTACGACGGGGCGATCAAGTTTCTCTCCATCGCCGTGGAGAAGCTGGCCAAGCCGGACCTTTACGCAGCCCACACGAACATGGTGCGGGGCAAGAGCATTATCGCCGAGCTGCTGGCCTCCCTGAATCTGGAGGACGGCGGCGAAATCGCGGTCAACCTGCAGCGCCTGTATGCGTACATGTTCGGCGAGCTGATCGATGCCAACCTGGAGAAGGATCCGCAGCGCATCGTGGCGGTGATCGAATTGCTCAAGGAACTGCGCTCCGGCTGGCAGGCCATCGGCCCCGAGGCGGAACGCAAGGCGGCGCAATCCGCCTCCAGCGGCAATTCGCGCAACAAGCACATCAGCGTGCGCGGCTGAAGGCGCGCGGCTCAACCCCAGCGGAGGACCAACGAGGACGCCATGCCCCAGCAAAGCCCGTACAAGGCCTATCAGCACATCGAGGTGCAGACGGCCGACCAGCGCCAACTGATCCTCATGCTGTACGACGGCGCCATCCGCTTTCTGAAAAAGGCGGTGATCAAGATCGACGCCCGGGACTACGAGTCGGCGCACAACTACCTGGTGCGCAGCCGTGACGTGATTTCCGAGCTGCTGGCGACCCTGAAGCCCGAAAAGGGCGGCGAGATCGGCGAGAACCTGAAGCGGATTTACGTGTACCTGTTCAACCGGCTGGTGGAGGCCAACCTGCTGAAGGACCCGAAAATCATCGCGGAGGTGATCCGTATTCTGGGCACGCTGCGCGAAGGGTGGGCCGGCACGAAGGCCAACGCCGCGCACCATGCCGGGCCGGGCGAGACGAGCCAGAAGGTGAACGTCAAGCTCTAGCGGCCCCGCCGCACCCTGGCCCCGCGGGGGCCGGCCCATGACGGCCGCTCGGCCGCTGGCCAAACGGAGCGACGCCCCGCGTCGCCCGCTTGGCAAGGAGCCGAGCGCTTCCCAGGAAGCTGGCGGCTCGTCGCTCCTGCCGCGCAGAGCGTCCCGGACATCTCACCGGGCGCTGCGTGGCAGGGCGGGACGCTGCACGATCTTTGAACGAAAGGCACGCCGGCGATTGCGGCGTGCGAGGCGTTTCACGACCTGACGGTCATGGGACGCGGCGTCGGCCGGGTGCCGAATGCGCCGAGGTTTGGCGTGCCGGTGGGCAAGGCAGGCCTGGTGACAGCGGGCCCCTGCGGCCTGGCCGTGTGCCCGCCGACCGACCGGGTCACGCCCGGCGACACCGGCCCAAGGGCCGGGTCCGGTGTGGGGACCGCGGGGAGCCGTTTGCCCGGCGTGCGGTGCGTCACTGGCCGCCGCGACCGGGGTCGACGCGGGGCGCACGGGGTGCCGCGCAGGAATTGGGCAAGGTTGCACATGCCCCTGGCAATGCAGGGGATATGCCAGTTGCCCGGGCCGCGCGGCCCGCCGGCGGCGAAACGCCCACTGAATTGCACGGCCGGATCGCTCCGGCCGCCAGAAACCGATCGGCCGCGCCGGCGCGCGGTCGGCGCACGCCCCAGGCGTGCCCCACCGCCGGCCCGCGCGCGCTGACCTGTGCCATTGCAGGCCGCCGCCGAGCCTTGTGCGCCCGGCGGCCGCCACGCAGTGCTGTGGCTGAGATATGAATGTAATTTAGTTCTGATAATTTTACAGAACTAATTTCCGTTATCCATGCGTCGGGATGGGCGCCTGGGCGGCGGGTTTCAACCCGAGTGCGAAAGGATTCGCGCTCTCTATACAAGGAGGTATTCGTCATGGGTTCGCTGATCATCAATCACAACACGCAGGCGTTGAACACGCATCGCAACTTGCTGAACACCGATGCGCGATTGAAGACCTCGCTGGAGCACTTGTCTTCGGGCGAGCGGATCGTGCGCGCGGCGGATGGGCCGGCCGCGTTGATGATTTCGGAACAGATGCGGGCGCAGGTGGGCTCGGTGAAGCAGGCCATCGCCAACTCCGAGACGGCGGTGTCGATGGTGCAGACCACGGAAGCGGCGCTGGACGAGGTGAACCGGCTGCTGGTGTCGATCCGGCAACTGGCGGTGCACGCCGGCAACGAGGGCGCCAACGACGAGAACATGCTGGAAGCCGACCAGCTCGAGGTGACGAATGCGCTGTCCTCGCTGGACCGCATCGGGCAGTTCGCCACGTTCGGCACCAAGAAGCTGCTCGACGGCAGCCGCGGAGTCAACGGCGTAGCGGCGGGCGAGGGCCTGTCCTTCATCGAAGCCTCGACGGAAACCAAGACCTCCACGGCCGCGGGCTACGAGGTCAACATCGCCCAGGTGGCGACGCAGGGCTCGGTGGTCGGCGCCAAGGCACTGACGCCGGAACTGATCGCCAAGGGCGTCTCGCTCAAGGTGCAGGAAGCGGGGCGGGTGGCCGAATACACCACCAAGGCCGGCGACGACATCGATACGGTCGTGCGGCAATTGCAGCGCGCCATGGAGAAGTTCGGTCTGCAGGTGGACGTGCGCAAGACCGATGACGGCCGTCTGCAGCTCACCCACAAGGAGTACGGCAGCGAGCACAACTTCGTCGTGGTCTCCACGGAAGCCGGCATCCTGTCCCAGACGGACGGCGTGCCCGAGGCGGTGGAAAACGGCCAGGACGTGCAGGGCACCATCGGCGGTCAGTTGGCCATGGGCCGCGGACAGCTCCTCACCTCGGGCGAAGGCGCCCGCGCGGAAGGGCTGACGGTGCGCTACACGGGCACGGCGGTCTCGAATCCGGACGTGCCGGTGGGCCGCGTCAACGTGACGCAGAACTCGCCGGTGTTCCAGATCGGCCCCAATCCCGGCCAGCGCGTGGCCGTGTCGCTGACCAACGTCTCCAGCAAGGTGCTGGGCCAGAACGTGCTCACCGCGAGCGGCTTCAACAGCCTCTCGGAAGTCGACGTGCGCCATCACCCCGGGGCGGCCGATACGATCCGCGTCGTGGACAAGGCCATCGACGACGTGAACCGGGTGCGCGCTCAGTTGGGCGCCGTGCAGAAGAACTCGTTGGAATCCAACATCCGTTCTCTGCGCGTGAACCAGGAAGAACTGACGGCCTCCGAATCCACGATCCGGGATGCCGACATGGCGGCGGAAATCAGCGAGCTGACGCGCAACCAGATCATGATGCAGAGCGGCATGGCCATGCTGTCGCAGGCCAACCAGACGCCGCGCAACGTGCTGACCCTGCTGCAAGGGTAAGCGTCACCAGGCGCCGCGCCGCATCGGCGGCACTGCCGGCGGGCAACCGGCGGCAGTGTCCGCGCAGTCCGCGGCAAGGCGCGGGGGCCCACGGCCCCACGAGCGTCCGTCAGCATCGCCTGCCGGCCGGTCGTGAGGCCCTGGTCGCCGCCCACCCCGCCCCACGGGCGAGGGCCGGGCGTGCAGGCCGGGAGCGAGGTCGGGGCCTTGGACGCAGCATTGCGCCCAGGGCCACGCAGCGGGTGCCTTCGTGCGTCCGGGCCGCGGCGGTGCTGCGCAGGCCGGCACGCCGGAGCGGCCGTGGAAAGAGATTGGCTGGAACGGGACCGATGGCGATGGCGGGCGGCGGGGTGATTCCGCCCGCTTTCGCCTGGATTGCAGCGGTTGATGGGATCAACCGGTTCACAAGGAGGTTGGAATGCGAACCAGGACCGCGAGGTCCTGTCCCTTGGTCAAGCAAGGAGCGCGCCAGCCGAAATTGTCATGCAGGTCGTCAACGCCATGGGGTCCGCATGAAACAGCAGACGTCACAGGAGCGCTTTGTCGGGCCAGGTACGTCCACGCCGTGGCAGCGCCCCCACGACCCCATCATCGGGACCGGGGGCCGCATGCCGCGGCCCACGGGCTGGCTGCGCTTCGCCAGCGGTCTGCTCACCAGCGAGCAGATCGTCGGCAACCTGGAGGTGCTGATTTCGCTGCTGCAGACGGCCTCGGCCGGGCTGGACGCACTGGAGCGCCTGGTCGGCGGCACGCTGGACGTGCTGAACAAGGCCTGGCTGAACGAGGATCACGGCCAGCCCCCACCGCCGGCCCTGGACGAATTCCTGGCGCTGCGCCTGGGGCAGATGGCCGACCTGGTGCGCCGCTGCCGCTTTCATGGCCGCGGCCTGCTGGACGGGCAGACCAGCGTGGTGGGCGAAGGGCAGGGCGTGGTGTTTGTGCGCGGGGGTCCCCAGACGCGCACTTCGCCGGCCGGCGGCTACGAGGCGCAGATCACGGGTCTGCCCAGCAAGGCCGCCATGGTGGGAGGCATCCCGCTGCACGAGCATTGGCTGCGGGCGGAGGGCGAAATCTTCCTGGCCGAGGGCGAGCGCTTCCTGCGCCATCAGCCCCGCGCGGTGGGCTCCGTGGCCGACTTCCTGGCCGAACTGCAGCACGCCGTGCGGCGGGCCGGGCTGGACCTGGAGGTGGGTCTGACGCGGCAGCAACGCCTGGTGGTGCGGCATGGTCAATACGGCTCGCAGTTCAAGTTCAAGGGCTCCAGCCGCCTGACCCCGCTGCTCTCCAAGCGGCCCGGCAAGGTGGAATGGAGCCGCCGGGGCAAGGACATCCAGGGCACCCTGCACGGCGAGCCGGCCTTTGGCATCGGGCGCCTGCTGATCGGCTACCTGGACAACGCGCTGACCTCGGAGTTGGCCGTGCTGTGGCGCGGCGATGCCCTGGGGCCGGACAACACCGGGCGCTGCCTGGTCGTGCAGAACGGCGTGCAGGTGCAGGAGCGTCCGGACGACGTGGCCTCGCACATCGTGCTGCCTGCCCTGGCGCCACACCAGGTGACGCGCTGGATGGAGACGCGCAGCGGCTATCACGCGCTCTCCGGGATCCGCGCCGGCACCTGGCAGGAGGTGGAGGATTCGCTGCACCTGCTGTTTGCGGTGGTCTCGGAGATCGAGGACTGGCGCACGCGCGTGCAGCGCTGGGTCAAGCGCTATCAGGAGCGCGCCCTGGTGTACCTGCGGCGCGGGCTGGTGCTGAGGGGCGTGCCCGAGCAGACGGCTGCCGGCAGCGTGCGGCAGGCCGAGCAGATGGCCTCGGCGCTCAAGGAGGTCATGCGGCTCGGCGCCTGATTCGGGCAGCAGGGCCACACCACGGGCGTGGCGGCCCGCACACGCGGCAAGCGCGGCTTGTCGGGCGTGCGGAAGGCCAAGCGCCGCAACCGGCCACGTTCGCACGGGCCGCTTGTGCGGCGACGGACCGCCGCGGGAGACCGCGGCCCATCCGGCACGGGCACGGCGCAGGAATGTCTTGCGGCAGCCGGGCAAGGCCGTGCGGTGCGGCAGGCTTCCCCGCGCGTGGCGCGCAGGGACGACCTGCGTGGCACAGGACAGTGCGCACGTTGAGGAGTGTCGCACGATGAGGCGTCGTACGGACTGCCGGAGACGCAGGCTGGGTGCGGCAATGTGCCCAGTGCGGCAAAGGCAAATCGACGCGCAGCCCAGGCGGGTGCGCCGGCGCCGAACCATGGCCTGTGCTGCCGCGCCCGCGGCGCGGCTGAGGTGAATTTGGCCCCCTGCCGACCGGGGAAGTAGTCGCTTCCCTGGCGGGCAGACGGCCAAGACCGTCAAGGAGCCGTGTGCACACCGGGCCGGGTTGACCCGGTGCGCACACCGCGCCTGTCGATCTGTCCGCGGGACCGTTGGGTTCCGCGCCAGGCGCAGGCGGGCGTGGACAGTTCACGCCCACGCAGGAAATCGCCCGAGGATGCGGGCGGTGCCGGTTGCACCGCCACGCCGCCGGGCAGGTGCCGCGACGGGTGCCGGGGCGCAAGCCCCGCACCGGCCGCAGGCAGCCGTCCGGCTGCACGCATCGACCGCATGCAGGGAGGTCACATGCGGGTGCCCCTCCGGGGTCCCCGCATGCCCGGTGCGCGGTGACTCGAGGCGCTGGGACGGGGGGAGACCCCCGCCCGCAGACACTGCAGGGGGTCCCGGTCTGTCGAGGACGCGGGGTTGGCCTGCCCGCCGTGTCTGCATGGCAAGAGCTGTCGGCGGTGCCGCCACGCTTCGCGCCGATTCCATCCCGAGTCGGGCGGAACGCGCACGGTGTCCGGCTTGCCGGTGTGCTGACCGATCGGGCCTGACCGGCCCCTCATCTCCGTTGCCCGTGCCGCATCGCTGTCGGATGCGCGCGGGGGCCGCGCCGCCCGTCGGGGTGACGGGCGCACGGCACGGCGGAGGGAGCCGGCGCAAAGGCGCGCACGGTCGAACTACCCAGTGACGCGATGCGGTTACGCTTCGCCGAAGACGGGTCAAGGATGATCAATGGTTTCTACAAGGAGGTTTTGAAATGGGACTGCGAATCAATCACAACGTCCAGGCGCTCAATGGTCACCGGCAGTTGCTGATCAACGACCGCGCGCTGGGTCGTTCTCTTGAGAAGTTGTCGTCAGGCATGAAGATCAACCGTGCGGCGGACAATCCGGCGCAGTTGATCATTTCGGAACAGATGCGGGCGCAGATCGCCGGCGTGTCGCAGGCGATCGACAACTCCGAAACCGCGGTGAGCATGGTGCAGACCACGGAATCGGCGTTGACGGAGGTGGCCAACCTGCTGACCTCGATCCGGCAGTTGTCGATCCACGCCGCCAACGAAGGGGCGAACGATCACAACATGCTGCAAGCCGACCAGCTCGAGATCAACAACGCGCTGGACACGATCGACCGCATCACCAACAACGCCCAGTTCGGCGTGAAGAAGATTCTCGACGGCAGCACGGGTGCCAACGGCGTCGGCATCGGCGTGGGCGTGGAGTTCATCGGCGCCTCGGCCACCACGGTCGGATCGCCGGTCGCCGGCTACGAGCTGCGCGTCTCGCAGGCCAGCACGCGGGCGCACAAGGAGGGCACCGTCGCCTTCGACGAAAACATCGTGAAGGGCGGCGAGGAAATCGTCATCACCGAGGGTGGCAAGACGGTGCGCTTCACCACCGACGAGAATGACACCCTGCCGGCGGCGGTCGGTCGCCTGAAGAACGAGATCAAAAGCCTCGGTCTCTCGGTGGATTTGGACGTGACCGAGGACGGCCGGCTGCAAGTCACCCACCACCAGTTCGGCGGCGAGCACGGCTTCCAGGTCTCCTCCTCGACGGCGGGTGTGCTGTCTTCGACGTCGCGGGAGCTGGAGGATTCCGAAGCGGGCAAGGACATCCGCGGCACCATCGGCGGACTGTATGCCGCCGGCAAGGGCCAGGTGCTGACCGGCGCCCCCGGCAGCGCCATCGAAGGTCTGAAGGTGCGCTACACGGGCGACGTGATCACGCCGCCCGATGCGGGCGAGGGCGAGCCTGCCGCCGGCCGGGTGGCCGTCACGCAGAACTCGCTGGTGTTCCAGGTGGGCGGCAACGCCGGCCAGACGACGCGTCTGTCGCTGGTCAACACCAACACCCGCGTGCTGGGCCGTGGGCTGGTCAACGAGAGCGGCTTCAGCGCGATTCGCGACGTGGACGTGCGCAGTGCACAGGGCGCTCAGGACGCGATCTCCCTGGTGGACAAGGCCATCGACGAGATCTCCGTCACGCGCTCCGAGCTGGGGGCCTTCCAGAAGAACACCCTGGAAAGCAACCTGCGTCAGTTGCGCATCAACGCGGAAGAGCTGACCAACGCGGAATCCGTGATTCGCGACGCCGACATGGCGAAGGAAATCACGGACTTCACGCGCAACAGCATCATGGTGCAGTCGGCCACGGCCATGTTGGCGCAAGCCAACCAGGTGCCGAAAACGGTGCTGGCGCTGCTGGGCTAGTCAGGCCGGCGTCTCCCGCCCCGCAAGGGCGGGAGACCGCAGGTGTCCCGGCGGAACGGTCTGCGGACCGCCCCGCCGGACCCCCGCGGAGCACGACGCACGGCGCGGCTTTCCCGAAAGCTCGTACCCACCCGCGGGTGGCGCAGGAGCTTCCGGGAAAGCCGGGGCCCGGAGGCGGGCAGGCGGGCGCGATGAATCGCGCCGGCCGCCCCCACCTGGCCCGGGCCATGGCGCAGGCTGTTGCAGCGCAGGAGTGCGGCATGGACGGAAACGCCGCCGGCGACGGTGGCCGGCATGAACCACGCGGCTACGCCGTGACGCACCAGCGCCGGCGGCCGCCGGCACGATGGCCGGCGCCCGAGATGGCATCCGCCCGCTGGACGGGTGGTGCCCCTGGGCGAGCAGCCCCGGAGGCGCGGTCGGGCACGGCATTGCGCTGTGCGTCCGGAAAGGGACGGTCGCCGCGTGTGGCGCCGGATTCGCCCCGAGGGCCAATGGGCCGGCGCAGCGGTTTGCGCGGCGGCAGCCCGGGATGTGGCAGTACGTCCCCTGGGCGGCATCGCAGGACGCCGCAGGGGGGAGCGCGGGAGCGTGTCTGCGCGGAGGGGCGCGAGTGTGTGTTGGTGCGTGCGCAGCGGCGTCAGTGCGGGCCATGGGCTGCGGGTTGAGCGCCTGGTGAATCGGCGCGGCACGGCATTCCCGCACGGCATCCGTGTGCCGTGGATGACGCGCCGCAGGCCACGTGGCCGAGCCGGCGCAAGGCGTGCGTCCGCATGGCGGGCGCTGACGGAGCACGATCGCGCGAGGCTCGTGTGCATCGCGTGACCGCCGGCCCCTGGGCCGCGGGCGCATGCCGGCGGGTCATGGGCGGGTAGAGACATCGAGCGCCTGGCCGCAGCGCCAGTCGCCACGGGAGCGCAGCAGCGAGCCGAGCTTCGCCGCTGGTGCGGCCCATCGGCGCGGTTGACGCGCGGAGGCCGCACGAACTCCGGGCGGGCAGGCAGTCGTCTGCCCCGCCTGGGCAACGGACAGGGACCCGGTGTGTGCCGGTCCCGCAACAGGCAGGGGCCCACGTGCAGGCGGTGCCAGGCGCCCAAGGCGCCGGCAGGTCTGCGGACCTCCCTGGCGTGGACGCGGCAGTCGCACCGCTCGTCCCGGGCTGTGCAGTCGTCCGCCAGGACGCGTGCGCCGCCCATGCGGTGTAGGCCGGCGGGTGCGGTCCCCTGGGAGGTCCCCGTGGGTCCACCCGCCGGCGGCAGAGACATGCGCCGTAGCCGCCCCTGGGGCGGACGGACGCAGTGGCTTCAGGGTCTCCGCAGCAGTGCGCGGACCCCGACAGATTGCGCGGCGGTGTTGCCGGGCAGGCAGGGGCAGGTCCCCGTGCGCCCGCGCACCGCGCGCCGGAATTGCGCTGTGGCGGCGGAGGTCCCCGCAAACGTGGGGTCCCCGACCGCCCGCCGCGCGCCATGGGGTGCAGTGGTGTTCCCCGGCGCCGGCGGGTCGCGCCGATATCCAGCGGGCGCCCCCAGTGGGCTGCCCGACGCGTGACCGGGCAGGACCCGGTCCGCGGCAGGAGCATCGCGGCCTGCCCTCATGGGGCGGAGCCGTGCGGGCACCGGCAGATCTCCCTGTGGAGGTGTGCCCATCCGTCCGTGGGGATGTGTTTCCCGTGGGCGGGGGTGTGTGCCCAGGACCAGGCCGGTGCAGCAGTGCGCCGGCCCGGGGGACCGCTTCCGGGTCCCCGTGTGCGCAGGGGTGTTGTCCTGCGCCGTCAGTGGGGTGCGGAACCAGGTCCCGGGCCACCGGGCCCGAGCTGCAGTGTCCCTGTAGCGGGAGTCCCCGGCGCGGGGACGGTTCGGGTGGTGGTGCGCCCAAGCGCCCACTCGCGTGGGGTGGTGTTCCCAGAAGAGTGGGTGGGTGTGGCCCCAGGTGCAGGGGTGTGCCCGGGGCCCGACATGGAACATGACACCATGGGCTGGATTCGCAAGGACACGAACCGGTGCCATCAGCCGAGACGCTCCAGCGCCATGGCGCTGCCGAGGAGAGTCCTTTCGTCGTCGGCCTGAGGTGTGAAGTGTTCCGTCAAGGATGAATCCAAAGGACACAAGGAGGTTTAGCAATGGGTCTGCGAATCAACAACAACATTTCGGCCATGAACGGTCACCGGCAATTGCTCAATAACGACAAGAGCCTGACCAAGTCGTTGGAAAAGCTCTCGTCCGGGATGAAGATCAACCGTGCCGCCGACGGCCCGGCCAGTCTGATCATTTCGGAACAGTTGCGTGCCCAGATCAGCGGTCTCAACCAGGCGGTCGACAACTCCGAAACGGCGGTGAGCATGGTGCAAACCACGGAATCCGCCCTCACGGAGGTGAGCAATCTGCTGGTGGGGATCCGCCAGTTGGCGATTCACGCGGCCAACGAAGGCGTCAACGACGTCAACATGCTGGAAGCCGATCAGCTCGAGTTGGACAATGCGCTCAACACCATCGACCGCATCACCAACAACGCCCAGTTCGGCGTGAAAAAGCTGCTCGACGGCAGCACGGGTGCCAACGGCGTGGGTATCGGCGAGGGCGTGGAGTTTCTGGGTGCCTCGCCCGACACGCGTCCGTCCCCCATCGAAGGCTTCGAGGTGCGGGTGTTCCAGCTCGGCACCCAGGCCGTCAAGGCGGGCACGGTGGAATTCACCCAGGACATGGTCAACAACGGCGAGGAAATCACCATCGCCGAGGGTGGCAAGACGGTGTCGTTCAAGGCGGAACCCACCGACTCGGTGGACCAGGCCATCGGCAAGCTGCGCAACGAGATCAAGGAGAACGGGCTCAACCTGGAGCTGATCCGCCACGACGATGGCTCGCTGGAACTCAAGCACAACGAGTTCGGCGGCAGCGCCAAGTTCTCGGTGGCCTCGTCGACGGCCGGGTTGCTCTCCAGCGAATCGCGTGTGATGGAATCGGCCGTGCCCGGGCAGGACATCCAGGGCTCCATCGGTGGCGAAGTGGCCACCGGCAAGGGCCGGGTGCTCACCGGCGGAAAGGGCACCAAGGTGGACGGCCTGCAGATCCGCTATACGGGCGACATCCTCACGGAACGCGACGCCGGCGAAGGTGCCGACGCTGCGGGCCGTGTGGGCGTATTCCAGAACTCGCTGATCTTCCAGATCGGCGGCAACCCCGGCCAGAAGACCTCGGTCTCCCTGGTCAACACCAACACCCGCGTGCTGGGACGTGGCGTGCAGAACGAGAGCGGTTTCAAGAGCCTGCGCGACCTGGATCTCCGCAACGCCATCGGCGCCGAGAGCGCCATCCGGCTGGCGGATGCCGCGATCAACGATGTGACCCGCACGCGGGCCGAGCTGGGCGCCTTCCAGAAGAACACGCTGGAAAGCAACCTGCGGCAGTTGCGCATCAACGTGGAGGAGATGACCAACGCCGAATCCATCATCCGCGACGCGGACATGGCCAAGGAGGTCACCGAGTACACGCGCAACGGCATCATGGTGCAGTCCGCCACCGCGATGTTGGCCCAGGCCAACCAGATGCCGAAAACGGTGCTCACGCTGCTGGGCTAAGCGGAACGCACGGCCCCCGCTCCCTGGTGGTGGCAGGGGGCTCCGGGTGTTCCGCCCGCTGTCGCGGCTCCGGGGGCCACCGCCCCCGGGGCCTCGCAACCGGAATGACCAATGGCCGGACGAATGACCGTCCGCCTCCGTGCCTGGGCGCCCTGCGTCCTGGAATACGGATGAATTTTAATCTTTTTTTGAATGGTGCTGTAACATTACTTCAAGACCATGAAGCATGGAGCGAACCCATGGACCACGGGGGACATGCAATCAGCAGCGGCACGGCCGATGGAGCGGGCCGTGCGCTGACCATCGATGGCCGGGACACCTGCGCATCCCGCCGGCTCAGCCGGCGCATCATCCGCGGCGATTCGCCCGCGGGTGCGCAGCGTGTCGCGGACATCGCCGGCCCGGGACGCCGCCGCGGGCGGCAGCTCGGCCAGATCGACTCAGCCTCTGTGCGGGGGCGTCACCGGTCCTTCGGGCCGTGGCGCCTCGGCACAGACGCTGAACAGTCCCGCCGGCCCGGCAAACGGCCGGGGCGCCCGACTCTGACCAAGTCATGGCGTCACGGTCGCCGGGCCGGTTGTTCTCCTCCGCTACAATGCCGGGGAGGCAGCCTGTGGGGCCAGGACACCCACCGCCACGCGGCGGTGAGCCGGCGGGTCATGCCTTCCGGCGCGGCAGCGATCATACGGTGCGCGACGCCCATCGTGCGAACGTCCAACGGGGCGCTCGCCGGCTGGGCCGCTGCGCGGGATGTGGAACAAAGCACGGGGCCGGCGGCCTGTTGAGCCGCTGACCCGTTGCGCACGGCCATGATGTCGCGGAAGCAGCGGCCGACCGCGCCTGGCGCGGCTCGGTGGCGTGCCGCCGCAAGACAGCGCGAGGCGCGAGGACGGCCCAGGCGGCCGCCCTCGACACTTCCGCGGGCAGGATGCCGCGTCCGCTCTGTGGGGCGGACCCGGTTGTAGTGCCATGCGCCGAGTCGATTCTCGGCGCCGCAGGATCCGGTGTCAGCCGCCCGCGCGGGCCCCCATGCGGGGTTCGTCCGCGCGGAAGGGTCGTTGCTCGCGCAGCGGCCGCGGCGCGACACCGAAAGAGCCGGGTGGCAATCCCCGGCCGGATGGGAGCGGCGCGCGTGTCGCGTCCCCGGGTGAGGCCGTACAGGCCTGTCCCGGCGTGTCCACAAGGGTGTGGTGGTGTAGGCGGTGGTGCCCTGGCGGCGCACCGCCCGCCGCCCAGGCCCGGACCTCCCGGCTGGTCAGGGGCGGTCCCTTCCCGGCGGCAGGCATCCGGTGCGGTGGTTCGTGCGCCGCCCCGGCGGGTTCGGGGACCGTGCTGCCCGGGCCGTGGCGGGGTGCCTCCGTGCAGCCCGTGGGGTGTGGACCTTCGTCCATGCGCCGGCGCCGCGGCCCGTGACTTGGCGCTCCGCCGGAACCCCGGTTGCGGGACGGGGCGCTGCACCCACCCGTCCGCACCGTGACAGGCCCAGGGACGGGCGAGCTTCCCGTCCAGGGCCGATGGATGTGGTCCTCTATCCGCCACAAGGCGGCTCGGGGACGGGTGTATTGACAGGGCCCGGCCGGGGACCCCGTGGGTCCTCGTGTGCCCAGCGTCCGCCAAGGAGTTGACCGATCGCGGACCGGACGTGGATCCGCTCCGCAACTGCCGGAAAGGATGCGCGGCAGCGAATGCCCACATGACGCAAGGGGAGCAACATGGGCATGACCATCGATGCATCGGGACGAAGCATCACGTCGTATCGCGATCCGCCCTCGCGCGAGCGCAAAGCCAGACGTGCGCCCGGCGTGCCGGAGGAAGCGTCCGTCGCGCCCGCCAGGCCGGCGGACTCGCTGCTGGCCAGTGAGCAACACCGCGCGACCGTCGCCGCGCTGGACCTGGCGCTGCAAAGCGCGGAGACGGCGTATGGCATGCTGCAAAGCGCCGAGGGCGGCATGGCGCGCATCAGCGAATACCTGGCGCGCATGTCGGTCGTTGCGGCGCAGGCCGCGGAGCCGGCGGCCCGGCACGACGGCGCCGAGCGTCGGCGGTTCGAGGCGGAGCTGCACGGCGCCCTGGCTGGCATCCGCGACGTGGTCGCCAGGACCCGCTTCGGGCCGACGGCCCTGCTGGACGGAAGCCTGGGTTGTCATGGGGCGGCCGTGGGCCAGGGCCTGAGCTTTGAACGCGCCGGACCGCACGCGCGCTCGTCGCCGCCGGAAGGGTATGTGGTGCGCGTGACCGTGCCGCCCGAGCAGGCGGCGGCGGCCGGCGAGCTGCCGCTGCCCGCGGCCGGCCCGCGCGAACGGCTGGTGCTCTATATCCGCGAAGGCGCGCGGCTCGCCCAGCTCGAAGCGCAGACGCGCCAGTCGCCCCTGGAGTTGGCCCAGGCCCTGGAGGCGCGGGCCCGTGAGCATGGCATCGACGTGAGGGTGGCGCTGACGGCCGAGCAGGCCCTGTCGGTGCGCCATCGCCAATACGGGCGCGGGCATCGCCTGGTGCTGGAAAGCAGTGTGCCGGGGGTGCTGTCGCACCAGGACGGCCAGCCACGCGTGGTGGAGAACGGCCGCGACATTCGCGGCACCATCCACAATGAACCGGCCGATGGCCAGGGCGCCGTGTTGACGGGCTGCCTGGGCAACCTGTTCACCGAGGGGCTGTCCGTGCGCTATACGGGGCCCCCACCGGCGGCGCCCGCGCCGGCACGCAGCGCCTCGCCGCAGGGCCTGTCCCTGCGCGGCAAGGAGGTGTCCGAGCAGCCGCGCGAGGTGGGGCGCGTGATCGTGGTGCAGCGGGCGCAAGTGTTGCGCCTGCACGCGGGCGATCAGCATCCGCTCGTGCTGCGCATCGATGCCCTCAAACCGGACGCCCTGGGGCGGACGGTGGAAAACGGCAGCGGCTTCGCCCATGTGGGTGCGCTGGAGCTTTCCACGCCCAAGGCCGCGCGCGATGCGCTGCTGGTGCTGAACGCGGCGCAGGGCGAGGTCACGGCCATGCGCAACGCGCTGTTCGACCTGTCGTCCGGGCCACTGACCGCCACGTTGGCGCGGCTCAGGGCGCGGGCGCGGGAGCTGAACCCCGGCGCCGCGGAGGGCGGGGCTCCGGCAGACACGCAGTGGCTGGTGCAGGAGCTGCGCCGCATCCTGCGCGACGATGCCGCCCTGGCTCTCATGGCCCAGGGCCACACGCCGCCGGGGGTGTTGATGCGCCTGGTCGCCGACATGGGCGCCGCGGAGCCGCCGCCGCTCGTCAACTGAGTGGCGCGCCGCGCGCAGCAGGCGGCGACTGGCGCCGCCGTAGTACCGATTGCCGGGCGCGCTGTTGCCCGGAATGCCGCCGGGGGACCCCGCAGGTCCTGCGGCCGGCAGGAGAGATGGCCGGGCGCGGTGTCGCCCGGAATGCCGCCGAGGGACCCCGTAGGTCCCGCGGCCGGCGCCAGAGAGAAATTGCCGGGCGCGCTGTCGCCCGGAGTGCCGCCGAGGGACCCCGCAGGTCCTGCGGCCGGC
>JACQHH010000057.1 GCA_016199125.1 Candidatus Lambdaproteobacteria bacterium | reverse complement strand
TGCAGGGAACATCACGACCAAGCTCATGAGCGAGACCAAGACGGAAACCATCATCGGCATCGACCTGGGCACCACCAACAGCCTGGCCGCGGCCGTCACGGACAACGGACCGGAGGCGCTGCACCGGCCCGGCCAGAGTCCCATCGTGCCCTCGGTGCTCACCCGGCGCGACGGGCGCTGGATCGTGGGCCAGGAGGCGCGGGAGCTGCGCACGCGACTGCCGGAGCGCACCATCTTTTCCGTGAAACGCCTGATGGGCCGCGACATCGACGAGCTGGCCGAAGAGCTGCCGCGCCTGCCCTACACGGTCAAGGGCGCCCAGCGCGGCCTGGTCAACGTGCACGTTGGCGACGAGGCGTTCACCCCCCAGGAGCTGTCGGCGGAGATCCTGCGCGCAGTCAAGCGCGACGCCGAAGCCGCCCTGGGCAAGCCGCTGAGCAAGGCCGTGATTACCGTGCCGGCCTACTTTGACGACGCCCAGCGCCAGGCCACGCGCGACGCCGGGCGCATCGCCGGCTTCGACGTGGTGCGCATCATCAACGAGCCCACCGCCGCCGCCATCGCCTATGGCCTGGACGAGAAGGCCAAGGAGCTGGTGGCCGTGTACGACCTGGGCGGAGGCACTTTCGACATTTCCATCCTGCAGCTCTCGGGCTCGGTGTTCAAGGTGCTGTCCACCCACGGCGACACGCATCTGGGCGGCGACGACCTGGACGCTCTCATCGCCGCGGAGCTCAAGCGGCGCGTGCTGGCCGACCATCCCCAGGCCAACCTGGACGGGCCGCTGGCCTCGCAACTGCTGCGCAAGACCGCCGAGCTGATCAAGATCGACCTCAGCCGTGCCCAGGAGACGGAGTACACCCTGGAACTGCCCGCCGCAGGCCTGGCGGCCCATGGGAAGTTCGACGTGGCCACCTTGGAGGGCATGGCCGCACCGCTGGTCGAGCAGACCCTGCAGAGTTGCCGCACCGCCCTGCGCGCCGCCGGCCTGGCTCCCGCGGACGTGGACGACGTGGTGCTGGTGGGCGGCTCCACGCGCATCCCCTACGTGCGGCGCAAGGTGGCCGAGCTGTTCGGCAAGCCGCCCAACATCTCCATCAATCCGGACGAGGTGGTGGCCATCGGCGCGGGCATCCAGGGGCATCTGCTGGCGGGCGGGCGGCGGGACTATGTGCTGCTGGACGTCATTCCGCTGGCCCTGGGGATCGAGACCCTGGGCGGCACGTTCAGCAAGCTCATCATGGCCAACACCACCATCCCGGCCCAGGCCCGCGAGCAGTTCACCACGTACGTGGACAACCAGACCGGCGTGGACATCAACATCTTCCAGGGCGAGCGCGAATTCGTGAAGGACTGCCGCAACCTGGGCCGCTTCCGGCTCAAGGGCCTGCCGCCCATGCCGGCCGGGTTGCCCAAGGTGGACGTGACCTTTCACGTGGACGCCAACGGCATCCTCACGGTCTCGGCCACGGAGGAGCGCAGCGGCAAGGAGGCGCAGATCGAGGTGGTGCCCTCGCACGGGCTCACCAACGAGGAGATCGAGCGCATCATGGACGAGGCCGTGAACCATGCCATCGACGACCTCACCCAGCGGCAACTGGTGGAGTTCCGCAACATGGCCGATGCCGTGTTCCGCGGCATCGACAAGGCCTGGCCCCAGGCCGAAACCATGCTCTCCGACGAGGCCCGGCGCAACATCCGCGCGCAAATGGACGTGGTGCGCGAGCGGGCGCGCCAGGAGGATCCGGCGCTGCTCAAGCACGAGATGGACCGTTTGGGCGAACTCACGCGCCCCCTGGCCGATGCCATCTTCAGCCAGGCGGCATTGAGCGAGTTGCGACAATTCTTTGAAGAACACGGCGGCGAGCGCTGACCACGCCCTTTTCCCCCCGGCCGGCAACCGCGTCAGGTGGCGGCGCTCCCGCACCCCCTTGCGTTGAGGGCGTCACGCCGCGCCGCCCCCGTTGCCGGGCCGTGCTGCGCAGTCCCCCGCGCCGTCATGCGGCCGCGTGCCCCCTTACCCCTCGTTCTTCCAGATCAGATTGAGCACCTTCTGGCGCTCGCCGGTGACGGTCACCGTGCCTTTGACCTGTTCCCCGTTGGCCCGCTTGGCTTGCACCTTGTACGTGCCCGCCGGCAGATCGACAAACAGCCACGGCCCCAGGGACTTGGTCTGCAGCACTTGCTTGCCGCCGGCATCCGTGATCGTCACGTCAATGGCGGCCAGGTAGGCGCCGCTCTGCACCGCGAAGACCAGCTTGAGCGGGAATTCCGGGTGCGGCAGGCGTTCCTCCTGACCCACGCCCGTGGACAGCGGTTGCATGCCCGCAAACAACGTGGTCTGCGGCGACAGCAGCAACGCCAACGCAGACAGCCCCACAGCCAACCACACGCCAACTTTGCTTGGAGTTCCGGGAATCATCGTGTCACCTCCTGCGCAACCGTGGGCCCTGGCCGTCCGGGTGCCCCACAGGAGGGAAATCAGCAGCGAAGGAGTGCGGCAGGATCGGCGCGCGCATGTGCCGACGCGCCATCCGCCAGACTCTCCGCCCGCAGTCTCCCGCCGACTGCCGCCGAGGTAGCGGCCTGCACCTGCAAGGCCACGCCCACAAAGGCAAATCTTTGTTCTTACACTCCATTTTAGCATCGGGGCCGATGGGGCGCCATGGCGCCGGCCGGGGCAGGCCGCCGTGGCGCGGGTGGTACGGACTTTGTATCGCTTACCCTCAGGCCCCCGTCCGCTTCCAACTCCCGCTCCGCTTGGCGGGCTTCATGCGGGGGTGCCGGGCATTTCCAACCCCCAACCAAAAAGGTGCAGCATGACGCGAGGCATTCGCATGGTAGCCATCGCCGCCGTGGCCGCGGCGTTCATCGCCGGCGGCGCGAGCGCGGCAATGGCCCAGATGTGGCAGATTACCGCCGACCTGCCGGTGAGCTTTACATTCTTGGACGACAGTCCGGACGGCGAGTCGATCTCCGCCGATTCCGTCGGCGGCTATCGCATTGGCATCATCACCCCCCTGCATATTGGAGTGGGCATGACGCGCGCCACCGCGACTGTTAACGAATACACGTTGAACGGCGAGGACCAAAACTTCGATTTCAACTTCACGGACTTCCTCATCGGATTCAACATCGCGCGCGTTACGGTGACCCTGGGGTATGGGGTGGGCAAGCTGACCTTCGATCCTCCTTCGTCAGCCCTGGCCGGGTTTGAGCTTTCGTTCGGCGAAGCCGATGCCACGCAGACGATTATCGGCCTGGGCCTGATGCTGTCGGACAACTGGGACGTGCACGTGGGCTACCACGCCATGCTGGCCAAGGACGTGCCGCTGAAGTTGACGTTCCTCGGCTCGCCGCTCTTGACCGACAAGGGTGACTTGGGTGCAACCATGTTGACTGCAGGCATCGGCTACTACTTCTAGCAGCGCGCCTGCGCCCGTCCTGGCCGCAAACGCTCGGGCGGGCTCCGGCCGCTCCTCCCCGCATGTGGCAAGCCTCTCCCACTGTCTGTTAGGCCGCACAGCGCCGTCTGCGGCCTACCCTTCGGGCCTGGCGTCGGCGCCGCAGCGGACACGCCGGCGCGTCAGGAGATGCGCTGCCTGGCCGGATTCGTCCGCAAGCTCCGGTTGGGCCGCCGCCCCGGCGATGCTAAGATGGGGTTCAGGCTCCCATCGCTTCAGCAACCGTCAGCGCAGGACAACCTATGAAGTTTCAGAGTATCGGCCACTGGATCGAGCACACGGCGGCGCACGCCCCGGCGGATCATGGCCTGGTCTTCGCCGGCGTGCCCACCTCGTTCCGCGCGCTGCACAAGGCCGTGAATTTCGTGGCGCACTGGTACCGCAACCGCAGCCTGGGGCGGGGCGACGTGGTGGGGCTGTACCTGCCCAATTGTCCGGAGATCGTGCAGGCGCACCTGGCCCACATGCGGCTGGGGGCGGTGACCCTGCCGCTCAACACGGCCTATCGCGGCGCGGAGCTGGCGTACATCCTGGCCGATGCGGGCGCCGTGGCCGTGGTGACCGATGCCGATGGGGCCGGCGTCATCCAGAGCGTGCGTGGCGACCTGCCGCGCCTGCGCGACGTGATCGTGGTGGAAGAGGAGGGCGTGACACACCTGGAAGGCGCGCTGATGTTTCCCGTGCCCCAGTACACGCTGATGGAGGACACGCCGGACGAACTGCCTCCCCTGCCCATCGATCCCCGGGTGGGGCCCGACGACGTGGCGATGATTCTCTACACCTCCGGCACGACGGGCCGGCCCAAGGGCGCGCCGCTGACCCATCGCAACATCATGGCCAACCTGGCGGGGGTCATCGAAGCCTGGCGCATCGGCATGGCCGACCGTTTCCTGCTCACCCTGCCGCTGTTCCACGCCCATGGGCTGATCATGGGGCTGCACAGCGCGCTGTTTGCAGGCTGCACCACCTTCGTGCGCCGCGGGTTCGATGCGGAGGAGGTGCTGCGCGAGCTGGCCGAACTGCGCTGCACGCTGTTCATGGGGGTGCCCACGCACTACTTCCGCTTCCTGCGCTCCACGGCGCTCAGTGCGCTGGACCTCTCGTCCATGCGCCTGTTCACCTGCGGCTCCGCGCCGCTGGACGAGGTCACCTGGCGCGAGTTCCACAAGCGCACGGGCCATGCCATCGTCGAGCGCTACGGCCTCTCCGAGACGCTGTTCAACACGACCAATCCCATCGACGGTCCCTGCGTGCCGGGCACCGTGGGCGTGCCCTTTCCCGGCGTGGAGATCCGCATCGCCAATGAACAACACCAACCGCTCGCCACGGGAGAGGCGGGGGAGATTCAGGTGCGCGGGGACAATGTCTTCGGCGGCTACCTGAACCGCCCCGAAGCCAATGCCGAGGCGCTGCGCGATGGCTGGTTCTCCACGGGCGACGTGGGACGCATCCGCCCGCAGGACGGCTACCTGGAAATCCTGGGGCGCATCAAGGATCTCATCATCACCGGCGGCTACAACGTCTATCCGGTGGAGGTGGAGGCCATGCTCCTCGCCGTGCCGGGCGTGGAGGAAGTGGCCGTGGTGGGCAAGCCCAGCCAGGAATGGGGCGAAACGGTGCATGCCGTCATCGTGCCCTCCCCCGGCGCCCACCTGCAGGCGGAGGACCTGACGCGCCTGGCCAAGCGGGCCCTGGCCGACTACAAGTGCCCGCGCTCCTTTTCCTTCGTCCAGTCCCTGCCACGCAACGCCATGGGCAAGGTGCAGAAGAACGTGCTGCGCGACGAACTGGCGCCCGACCGCGCCCATGCGCGCCGCGCGGGCGCTGCGCGCTGATGGCGCGTGCCGGTTCCGGTAAATGCCATCGCGCGAGACAAACACGTGGAATGAATCCTGGCGGACGCCCGGTACGAGAACGTGCGCCAACATGCCCCACCCGGCAATCGACGCCTTGACGAACGCAAAGCCTGCTGAATTGATGCGGATATGACGGGTGGAATATTCAGTATAATTACGGCAAAATTGTCATCTGCGGTAAGGCCGGCGAATGAAGACCATCGCTCCGGCTCCAGTTGAGGCCCCTGCGGTCCTGCACGCCATCACGTTCCACGTCAACCTGAACAAAAGAATACGCCATGGATTTAGCGCCCCAATCAGCGACGGGTTCGCGCGTGTCGGATCGGAGGGCGGTCGCCGCCGTGAACCGGGTCCTGCAGGGATTCGACGTCCCCTGCAAGATTGTGTTGGCCAACGGCGAGACCGTCCGCTTCGGCACGGGTGCGCCCAAATTCACGGTGACCCTGCATTCGAATCGCGTCCTGGCCAAGGGCCTGGATGAGTTCGCCCTGGGCGAAGCCTTCGTCAACGGCGAATTAGATATCGAAGGCGACATGATGACGTTCTTCGATGTCCGCCATCAGCTCAAGCAGAAGCTGGGGCTGATGCCTTGGCTGCAATTCTGGAGCAAGTTGCTGTTCCTCGCTCCCACACGCGTGAACCGCGCGGCGATCAAGCACCACTATGAATTCGGGGACGAGTTCTTTCTGTGCTTTATCGACAGCGCATACCATCTCTATTCCCACGGCTTCTTCGCAAGCGACGACGAGACGTTGGAAATGGCCTCCGAGCGCAAGCTGGAGACGGTGTACCGATGGACGGCGCTGCAGCCCGGGATGCGCGTGCTGGATATCGGGGCCGGCTGGGGTGGCGTGACCCGCTACCTTGGGCCACGGGGCGTGCATGTCACCAGCCTGACGCTGGCACAGGATTCCTACGAGCACATCCAGAACCTGCTCAAGGAACATCGCTACCCCGGCCAGGTGCTGCTGGAGGATTTTCTCGAGCACCGCAGCGACAAACCCTACGACGCGATCGTCATCCTGGGGGTGATCGAACACATCCCTTACTATCGCAAGTTTTTCCGGCAGGCTTGGGATTTGCTCAAGCCCGGCGGGCTGATCTACATGGATGCTTCGGCTGATCTGGAAAAATACGGGGTGAGTCGATACATCCGCCACTTCATTTACCCCGGCACGCACAGCTATATGTGTCTCCAGGACGTGCTGCAGGAGCAGCTCTTCCACGGGTTCATGCCGCGCCAAGTCGTGCAGGACAACCACGACTACATGCTGACCATGCGCCATTGGGCGGAGCGGTTTGAAGCGAACAGGGAGATGATCTGCCGGCGCTGGGGCGATGCGCTCTACCGGGCGTTCTGGCTGTATCTGTGGAGCGGGGCGTACGCCTTTGGACACGATGTGTTGCAGGCCTACCATCTGGTGGCCGAGCGCACGGAGAACCCCGGCCCGCGGCCCGGCGCCCTGCGCCGGGCCAGGTATTTCCTGCGGCAGCAGGTCTGACGGGTGCGCCGGCCGTTCCGCCGTTCGCGGAGCGGGCTGTTGCTTCAGTCGATCTCGCTGCATCCGCCTGAAATTCATTCCTTCCGGCCAAGCGCGAGACGACCGGCGGCGAGACGTCGGTCTTGCCCGGTCAAGACAGGGCTTGGCGTGTTCGCGGGCGGAGCGCCAGGGCGCCACATCCTGGGCTCCGCCGATCCGCGCGCCATCCTCCGCGGGACGCGTCCGCCGCATCCCTCAAACAGACACCATGCTTTGTGGGAGAATGTCATGCTCGACCGCGAGTTTGTGGCCCGCTTTGCCGCCGACTGGATTGACGCGTGGAACAGCCACGACCTGACGCGCATCCTGGCGCACTACACGGACGACTTCGAGATGAACTCCCCGGCGATCGCGCAGATCGCTGCGGAGCCATCGGGCAGGCTGCGCGGCAAGCAGCGCGTGGGGGACTACTGGGCTAAGGCGCTGCGCATGGTGCCGCACCTGCACTTCGAGCTGCAGCGCACGCTGGTCGGCGTGGACAGCGTGACGCTGTACTACCGGGGACACCGCGGGATGTCGGCGGAGGTGCTGCACTTCGATGCGCAGGGCAAGGTGGCCCGGGCCTTTGCCCACTACGATATTGCCCAGGGCTGAGCGTGGGCCGCCCCGCCGGGCGCCGGGCTCATGAGCCCCTGAGAGGATCCCCACGGCCATCGTCCACCGCCGGGTCCCCGCCGCCAGGCTACGCATCGCCGCGGTTGCCGTTGCCGCCTCCGCCCAGCTCCTCGTCCATGTCCGGTGTGTCCTCGGAGGGCATCCTGTAGCGCTCCTCGGCCCAGGCCGCCTGATCCTCGATGCGGCAGCGCTCGGAGCAGAACGGGCGGGTGGGGGTCGCGTGCCACTGCACCGGCTTGCCGCACGTGGGGCAGGGCACGGTGGCCGGGGTCTGGGGAGTGGGGTCGCTGGGCATGAGGCTCCGGGTGCGCCGGCGTTCAGGCCTTGCGCCGCAATTCCTGCTGCTTGCGGATGCCCAGGGCCTGCATGCGCGTGCGCAGCGTGTTGCGGTTGATGCCCAGGATGCGGGCCGCGCGCACCTGGTTCCAGCGTGTGCGCTCCAGCACTTCGCGGATCAGCGGACGCTCCAGATGGCTCAGCAGCTCGTGCAGCAGCCCGGTGCCGTTCTCCGCGCACACCTTTTCGATGGTCGGGCTCCAGTGGCGCAACACCGACTCCTCGAAGGACTTGCCGCGGTCGGGCAGCGCCGCGGCCCCGCTGATGTTGCGCGGCAGGTCGGCCTCGCCAATCACGCTGGACGCCGTGAGGATGATCAGGCTTTTGACCACGTTTTCCAGCTCGCGCACGTTGCCCGGCCAGTCGTAGGCCATCAGCCGCGCCATGGCCTCCGGGGTCAGCGTGCGCGGGGCCAGGCCCAGCTTCTCGGCGCTGCGCGTGAGGAAATGCTTGACCAGCGCGGGAATGTCCTCGCGCCGCTCGCGCAGCGGATCGGCCACGATCACGAACGGGCTGATGCGGTAGTAGAGGTCGTTGCGGAAGCGGCCCTCCTCCACCAGCGTGGCCAGTGTCTGGTTGGTGGCGGCGATGATGCGCGCCCGCAGGTGCAGCACCTCCAGACCGCCCACGCGCTGGAACTCACGCTCCTGCAGCACGCGCAG
>JACQHH010000059.1 GCA_016199125.1 Candidatus Lambdaproteobacteria bacterium | reverse complement strand
GGATGCACCCATCCTGATCCTGGACGAGGCCACGTCCGCCCTGGACACCGAGTCCGAGTCGGAAGTGCAGGCCGCCATCGCCAATCTGCTGGAAAACCGCACCAACATCGTCATCGCCCACCGCCTGTCCACCATCCGCCGCGCAGACAAGATCTACGTGCTCGAAGCCGGGCACATCGTGGAGCAGGGCCGCCACGAGCAACTGCTGGCCATGAACGGGCAGTACAAGCACCTCTACGAGATGCAGTTCAACGACCTGTTTCTGCCCGAAGAGGAGACCCGCAAGCAGCCCTGGTGGTCGCGCCTAAAGTCCGGCGATCGTCGCGCGTTGGGCGAATAGCCCCCCCTCGTCCGCCCCCGCTCTGCCTGCCGTCCCCCGCTGCCGCACGCGCGAGCCCTTCTCCTCCGTGGAGATTGACGCATTGCCTGCCGCCGATGCGCATGGGTCGCGGGCCAGCCCCAGGGGCCGACCAGCCACGCACACCGGCCGGGAGATGCACTTACAGGTCGGCCACGTGCTCGGTGGCGTTGAGCAGTACCAGCTCAAAAGCCCCGTCCCGCGTCCGCAGTTCGGTGAGGGAGCAGGGGTGGAGCTGGAAGTGCGAGATCTGCTCGGTGGGAAAGCTCACCTTCTGGTGCAGCAGCGCCAGCACCACGTCTGCATGCAGCACGAACAGCAGCCGGGCTCCGGCATGGCGCGCGACCCAGCGATCGAAGCAGGGTTCCACGCGGGCGATCACGTCATGGAAGGATTCGCCGTCCCCGTAGCGGAAGCCCAGCGGATCGGCCGCGATGGCACGGCGGATATCGTCCGGAAGGGTGCGCGACATGACCCCTTCCCAGTTGCCTTTGCTGAGGTCCCACAGCGCCGCCTCGCCGTGCACGGGCACGCCGTCCAGCTCCGCGGCGATGATCTCGGCGGTCTCACGGGTGCGCGGCAGGCTGGAGCAGACAATGTGTTGCGGCGTGGCCTCGCCCCGCAGTCGCGCCCCCAGGCGATGCGCCTGGGCGCGGCCGCGCGCGGTGAGACGGGCCCCTGGGGCGCGCCCCATGATATATGTCGTGTCCAGGTTGTGCTCACCCTCACCGTGGCGGGTGAGGTAGATCACGGTGCTCATGGGCCGGGGAGGAAGAGGGGCTGCGATGAACGGCCGCGGGTCTGGGCGCAGCATGCCACAGAGGGCGCGGGCTGCCCAGCCTTGCACGGCCGCCCATGACGGCGCTCAGTTCTGGGCGAACTGGTAGGTGATGGAGACGCGGATCAGCACGCCCGAGTGGTCGATTTCCTTGCGCGTGCTGTTGAGGAAGGGATTCTTGGAATATTTCACCGAGTCCGCATTGGTGAAGTTGACCTCGTAACGGAACCCGAACTGATCGCCGCGGGCTTCCACGCCGAAGCGCGTTACGCCCAAGGGCACCTGCGCGAAGAGCACCGATTCGGTGGGCGCCGTGGAAAAAGGCTTCGCCGTGATCACCCCGTTCAACACGCCCAGACCGATGCCCAGATAGTAGTTCAGGCCCGGCGTGCCAATATCGAAGGCGAAGATGCGGAACGACGCAAGGTCGTAATAGGAATCCATGCTGATGCGTGGAACCGTGACCACGGTCTTGTCCGTGTCCAGCGCCTGCTTGTCGGTCTGGGACAGACGGATGTGGTCGTAGCCGATGCTCACGGCGCGCGGAAAGGGAATGTCCAACACCTGACCGTATTCCAGACCGAAGGAGGGCAGCGCGCGGTACAGCGCCGTGATGGGATCCTCCCCCGGCACATTCGTGGCCCGTTGCAGTGTAAACGAGTTGCCCACCGCCGAATGGCCGCCGTCGAACGGGTTGCTGCCGGTCAATGCAAAGAAGGGATGCTCGCGGTAGGAGAGCTGGTCGTGCAGCACGAAATGCAGGCTGAAGAACGTGGCTCCGGGCTGGCTGCCTTGAGCGGCGGGCGGCTCGGGAGCCGCTGGCTGGTCCGCCGGCGCCTGGTTGGCGGGCGCCGCGGGGGCTGGCGCCGCTGCCGGTGCCGGTGCGGGCTGGGCCAGCGCGATGCCCCAGGGCAGGGCGCAGGCCATGGCGAAGACCACGCCGAACCTGATAAAACCAGGGGACAGTCTGCGGGCAGTGGTCATGGCCGGTAGATGCATGGAGTACACGAGTCCGGGTCGTGGCATGGGGCCGCGGCTCCGCCCTCCCGCCGCAGCGGCCGGGCGCAACGTTCCCCGCTCGTGGTCAAACCATGCAAGGATCGTGACTTTCCGCCCGCGCGACAGGGGGCGCCCGCAACGGGTGGGGCCCCGGCACCCAATCAGCAGCAGGGGCACCATGCAGGAGATGATCAATCAGGCCGCGCAATGGCTGGCAGGGGCCCACAAGGCCATCGTGTTCTCCGGTGCCGGCGTGAGCACGGAGAGCGGGATTCCCGATTTTCGCAGCGCCGGAGGGCTCTGGACGCGCTATAACCCGGCCGAATACGGCACGCTGGGCGCGTTTCTGCGCGATCCGCAGAAAGTGTGGGGCATGCTGGCCGAGATGGAGCAGGTGATGAACGTCAAGCCCAACGCAGGGCACTTGGCCCTGGCCCGGCTTGAGCGCGCGGGCTACGTGGCGGGCATTGTTACGCAAAACATCGACGGGCTGCACCAGGCCGCCGGCAATACCAACGTGGTGGAGTACCACGGCTCCAACCGCACGTACAGTTGCCTGCGGTGTCGCGTACGCTTTCCGCGGGCCGAGGTGCAGCAGATGCCCGTGCCGCCGCGCTGCCCGCGCCTGGTGGAGGGCAGCCGCTGTGACACCATTCTCAAGCCGGACGTGGTGTTCTTCGACGAGGCGATTCCCATGCAGGCCGTGATCGGCGCCGACCATCTCGTGCGCGGCGCGGATTTCGTGCTGGTGGTGGGCACGTCCTGCGAGGTTTACCCGGCGGCGGAAATTCCGCAGCAGGTGCGGCGCCAGGGCGGACGCGTGGTGGAGGTGAACATGGAACTGGCCCGCGGGCTCAACTCGCACCTGTCGCTGCAAGGCAAGTTCTCGCAGATCGTCCCGGCCATCGCCGAGCGCGTGCTGGCCTTGCGCGCCTGAGCCGCACGGCCGCGCCCCTCGCATCCCGGCGGCCCGCTTGCGCAAGCACCCGGCGCGGGCGATGCTGGGTGCAGAATGACCCCCGCCCACCGCGCAGCCCGCCGCGTGGGAGGTTCCGGGGCCGCCGCAACGTCTTCGTTGGAGCGCTCACCGCCCGTCATGGCCGCCGAACGCCTTGTGATCAAAGTGGGCACCAACGTGCTCACCCGCGCCAATCAGCAACTCGATTACAACGTGATCCACCAGATCGTGGAGCAGATCGGGGCCCTGCGCCGCGCCAAGCACCGCGTGGTGCTGGTCACCTCCGGCGCCGTGGGCGCCTCCTATGGCCTGGGGGACTTTGCCGGGGAGCGGCAGGAGCTGGTGCGCAAGCAGATGGCCTCGGCCGTGGGCCAGCCGCGCCTGATGCAGATCTATACCGACTTCTTCCGTGAGCAGAACATCGCCGTGGCCCAGGCCCTGCTCACGCGCGGCGACTTCAGCGACCGCAAGCGCTACCTGAACATCCGCAACGTGGTGGACGGACTGCTGGAAATGGCCATCCTGCCCATCATCAACGAGAACGACGTGGTGGCCAACGACGCACTGACCTTCGGCGACAACGACTATCTTTCGGCGGCGGTCGCCTCCATGATCGGCGCGGATCGGCTGTTCCTGCTCACCTCGGCTGCCGGCTTCTTCCTGGGCGGCGACCCGGCCGGGCGCAAGTCCACCCGGCGCGTGCCGGAGGTGCAGGGCATCACGCCGGAAATGTGGGCCTCCTGCGAGCGCACCCTCACCGTAGGCGGCACGGGCGGCATGCTGTCCAAGCTCAAGGCCGCGGAGATGGCCACGGGCTTCGGCATCCGCGCCTACGTAGCCTCGGGCAAGGAGCCCGACGTGGTGCCGCGCATTCTGGCCGGTGAGCCCCTGGGCACGATGTTTCACCCCACCCGCAAGCGCCCCAGGAGCTACCGCCAGTGGCTGCACTTCGCCACGCTCACCACGGGGCGCATCCTGGTGGACGAAGGCGCCCACCGCGCACTGCGCAACAACAAAAGCCTGTTGCCCGCCGGCATCGCCAAGGTGGAAGGCGAGTTCAACCAGGGTGACATCGTGGAGATCTACAACGGGCAGGAGGAAAAGCTGGGCGTGGGGCTGGTCAACTACTCGGCCCAGGAACTGCAGGCCATCATCAAGGACAAGTCCGCCCGCACCCGCGGCGAAGAGGCCATCCACAAGGACCGCCTGCTGCTCGTGTAGGGGCGCGACGCCTGCGTCCGGGCCGGCGCTGCACAGGCCCCGGCACCGGGAACTCACGCGCAATCTTTTGACGGGGGGACCCGATGAAAATCGAGCTCAACAGCGTGATGGTCGACGATCAGGACAAGGCCCTGAAATTCTACACGCAGGTGCTGGGGTTCCAGAAGAGCCAGGACATCCCGGTGGGCGAATACCGGTGGATTACGGTCGCATCGCCGGAAGGACCGCACGGGGTCGAACTGGCGCTCGAGCCCAACGAATTCCCACCCGCCCGCACCTTCCAAAAGGCGCTCTTCGATGCGGGCATTCCCCTGACGGCATTCGGCGTGGCGGACATCCAAAAAGAAGTGCGGCGACTGAAGGGTTTGGGCGTGGCGTTCTCCCAGGAGCCCACCCGGATGGGTGCGGTCACCGCCGCCGTGTTCGACGACACCTGCGGCAACCTGATTCAGATCTACCAGAAGTGACGTTGCCAGCCTGACAGCTTTGGATATCCAGACACTACAACCGCCACTTTGAGGCATTGCGGCGCTTCCCCTCTCCGACTTGCCAGCAGGCGTAAGCGCCCAGCAAGCACGGGACAATTTCACCGTTCCAGAAGCGTCATCGGATTCTCAAACGCGTACAATGCCGAGCAATGAGCGGTTTGTGTTTTTTGTATTTGTATACATTTCCTCGCGGTTCAATAATATCCTTGTTTCGAAAATCATTGATAAGATTCCCGTCATTTGTACAAAGTAGCCTTGCTCCACTGCAAATAGCTAGTGCCAATATGTGTTTGTCATTTGATTTACACTTCGCAAACCTGTCAATGTTCCTCAGTTCGGTATCGTCCAGGCTCTCTTTGGAAATAATTCGCGCCCTTCCCGCGCGTTCCAGCACGAGAAATTGTCGACGAACTTTCGCGCTCTTGTCGTATTCATCTCGCAATTTACCACCACAAACAAGTTTGGCTGTTCCTTTTCCAAATGCCTCTCTGATTGGCTCAAATTCGTCAGCACCAATCGGTGCGGGAAACAGTACATCAGTTGCAATATTTATATCTACTATAATACACATTCTAGTCCCCTCTCATCAGTAAATTACTCTCTTCATTTAAAAAAAATTCACGATAGGAAGAGGGAGGATTGACAAGGTTACCTAGCTCATCTAATTCGATCGGATAAATTGTCGTCTTGGTTCCACGTTTTGAGAAGAAAAGAATTATTACATCATCCTTGTTTATTCTGCCATTTGCTATTTCTTGTCTGGTTCTATCAACAATGAAATCGCTATGTGTTTCAATCACATATTCACATTTCTTCGCCGACGCAAGTTCCACCATGAATGACGCTAATGCCGCTTGCGCTCTTGGATGCAAATGAACTTCTGGCTGTTGAAGCAGTAACGTTGTATTCGACTTTGCTGTCGCACTTTCGACAACCACGGGCAACGATTGGCTCACTCCGTATCCGACATCAGTCAAGTTGGCAGCCGGGCCTGCTGTTTGTACCATGACCCTGAACGGACTGCCTAGTCTTGTTCCGAATCTACTAACATCAATATCGTTGAAAAGTCCGGATTCTTGTCCGAATCGTACCAGTGCCTTATAGAGAGGTGAACTAATTCTTGCTTCCTTTTTCCAAAAAGATCTTGCAAGTACAAATGGAATATGATCACCTTCAGGTCTAAACTCGTCAATGATTTTGTCATATGTTCGTCTTGGTTTTGTTCTAATTGGCGCAATAGATTTGACAGATTTTAAGGAACGACTGATGCCATATTGAGCGCGATGAAATGCTGAAAATAGCTTCCCTGCTAGTCTTCTTTCAGAGTCAGGTTTTGACAATGCTAGAATGAAAGCGCTGGGAATGTTTTCCAACGACAATTCGACTCCACTTGGCAACCCCCCAGAAAAACGATGAGATGAAACTTCGGCTTCATCATCAATCTTGTAGGTACCGCTTATTTGTCGATTCTCTACATTCAAATCTAAATTAATCTCTTTCGTCTCCATCAAGAAATGAGATAATGTGGGCTGCCCGCGATCTTCAACATAAGTTGCAAACAATTTAGCTGGATACCCCTCTGCTTGAATCTGAAATCCCAATGAAAAATCATGAGCTCGCCCACCCCGGCCGCCTCGATAACTTGTGATCGTATCAAAGCCACCCAAGTCATATGGCTCCTGGCGGAATATTCGACTATCGCCGGGGAAAAAAGAATTTGATATTGATGCGAGAATTGACAAGAAAGTTGTCTTTCCTGTGCTATTTTCGCCCAACAGTATTGTTAGAGGGCGAATCGGTAGTTCATGTTGTCCGACAAATGACCGCACGTTCTTGATAAAGATTTTCATTCTATTGATTGACCGGTTTACTTACGTGAAGACACATGAAGCGATCATCGTTCCAATACCGCGTCGCCGACGAACTCAGGACCCATTTCTCTGAATGATTCTTTAAAATTGGTGGCCCGCACCCAGCGCCTACTGCTGCTGCATCTGGGACATGAAGTCCTGCGTGCGCTGCTGCATTTCCTCCGGGGTGAAGTCCCATTTGTGAGCGGCGATGCACCAGCAGTGGCCGAAGGGGTCCTTGAGCTTGCCCATGCGGTCACCCCAGAACATGTCGTCCATGGCCATGATCACCTCGCAGCCCGCGGCCAAGGCCCGCTGGTACAGCGCATCGCAATCCTTGACGTAAACCCACAGCCCGGCCGTAGCCACGCCCTTGGGGCCCGCTTCCGCCGTGTTGGGCCAAGCATCGGCCATCATCACGCTGGAATTGCCGATCTTGAGCATGGCATGCATCACCGCCTTGCCGTCCGGCCCCAGCACGGGCGGCCCCACCGGCTCGGCCCCCAGCGCTTTCTGATAAAACTCAAACGCCTTGCCGGCATTGCCATTGAACCACAGTTGCGCGGTCAGCGTGTTCATCCCCGCCGGCACAGGCTTGCTGGCTTTCTTGGCCATGGCGCTCTCCCCCTGAAGTGATGTGTTACCGCGCCCCGCGGCGTGTATCAAAGTCGCCCGAAGCACGCGAGCATCCTGCTTGTCGTCGATGGGGAAAGTGTCGCCGCAATGTGCGGGGCCGATCCGTACTCCGGCTGACCCCCAGCATCGACCGGCCCGCCAGGGCGCGACCGATGGCGAGCGGGCCAGCTCCCAGTGGCTACCCCCCCACGTACTGGCCCAGCAGCATCAGGCGATCCCCCGGTTTGAGGGGACTGTCGAGCTGGTGCGAGACACCCAGCACCTCGTCGTTGACCACGACCTCGATGTGCGGGCCCAGACCGCCACCCTCCCAGAGCACCGCGCGCAGCCTGGGGTAACGCCCGCAAAGCTGTTGCAGCAAGGTGCGCACCGTATCGCCGGGCTCGACGGTCACCTGCAGCGCGAGGGCCTCGTGGCCGGAGCCGCCCACGAACTGCGAGACGGTGGAAACCACCTCGACCTTGACGACAAAGGCGTCCGCGTTGGCCTGATAGGGCGCCGGGCACATGGCGTCAACCCCACAGGTCCTTGGCCACCTGCCCCAGCCCCAGCGCCCGCAACAGCTCCGGGAGGGGCTTGCCCGTGGCGCGGTCGTAGCCCAGGGCGTTGTAGTAGTCCTCCACCATGGCGTCGAAGATCTTGCGCGGGTCGTGGGCCGCCGCGGGGCCGTCCACGGGCTGCGACCCATAGCGCTCCGAGGGCCGCTCCAGCTCCGGGCCGATGCCGCTGCGCACGTTGAACGCGCGCAGCAGGGCCGCCACGCGCCGGCCGAACTGCTGGGCCTCTTCCACGGAGAATTCCCAGCCGGTGGCCGCGTTGATGGCCAGGCACAGGTTGGAGATCTTCGTGCGGCTGGTGAAGATGCAGATGCCCAGCGAATCCTCCAGGTGCCGGCGCCCCATCAGCGTGCTCACGTTCTTGGAGACGGCCTTGTGGTCGAACGGGTTGGTGCGCGCGGGCAGCCCCATCTCCGTGGGCTCCACCGGCGGGCCGGTCTCCAGGGAGCCGCCGCTGCCCACGCAGGTGTCGAGCAGCTCTTCCCAGCGCGCGCGGTGGTCGTGGCCGCGGGGCGTGTTGCCCTTCATGGTGTAGATGGCGCACTTCTGCGCCTCGCCGCCCACGTGCTCCGCTGCGCGCTTCACCCCCTCGGCCAGCACGTCGCCGAAGCCCTGGCGGCGGATGATCATCTGCAGCAGGGCGTTGGCCGCCTCGGCGTCGCCCCATTTGAGGTCGATCCCGCCGAGCTGTTCCCGCGTGAAATAGCCCTTCTCGTAGCACTCCATGCACCAGCCGACGAGCCAGCCGAACTCGTTCACGTCCACGCAGGCGCGGTCGATCTGGGTGTTGAGCCAGGAGACGGCGTTGGGATCGGTGCAGCCGATGGCCCAACCGGCGCCGGACCAGCCCTCGTATTCGGGCTCGTCCACGATGTCGCCCTTGTGCTTGCCGCGGGCCAGCACCTGCTGGTGGCAGTGGTGCATCCCGCAGGCGTTGCACTGGTGCCCGCGGTGATCGAACCCGTCGCGCAGGGCCTGGCCCTCCCACTGGGCCATGTCCACGCCCGCGGGAATCACGCTGGTGGTGTAGTTCTTGATGGGCAGCGCACCCAGCTTGGAGAGGTTCACCACGCCCTGCAACGTGCCGAGCTGGTACAGCCCGCGGGTAGTGGGATTGGTCTCCAGGTCGTGGGAAATCACCTCGGCGGCTTTCATCAGCCCGTTGGGATCGCGCGCGTGCAGGGCTCGCGACCCGCGCACGATGGCCACGGCCTTGAGCTTCTTCACGCCCATCACCGCGCCGCAGCCGTTCTTGCTGGCCACGTGGCCGTAGTCGCCGTGGATGGCTGAAAAGCGCACCAGGTTCTCGCCCGCGATGCCGGAGGTGTATACGCTCAACTGATGCCCACGGTAGCCCAGCTCCTGCTCCAGGGACTGCTGGGTCTCCCAGGTGTCCCGGCCCAGCAGGTGCGCCGCGTCGCGCAACTCCACCTGGTCGTCGCGAATGTAGAGATAGACCCACTTGGGACTGATCCCCTGCAGCACGATGGCGTCGTAGCCCGAATATTTCAGGCACGCGCCGAAGAAGCCGTTGGCCTGGGTGGAAGTGGCGCCATTGGTCAGCGCGCCGCGGGTGACCACGGTCAGTCCCCCCGTGCCCCACACGGGCAGCCCGGCCAGGGGCCCGGTGGCCAGCACCAGACGGTTTTCCGGGTCGTCCCAGTTGCTGTCTGGGGGCACCTCCTCATAGAGAATCTTGGCCCCCAGACCCGCCCCGCCCAGGTAGATGCGCCACTCCCGCGGCGTCAGCGTCTCGGTCCAGATGCGGCCGCTGCCCAGGTCGATGCGCAGGATCTGCCCGGCGATGCCGCCGGGCATGTCCTGATTTCCGGTCTGCTGCACCCCCTGGTGCACTATGTCCCTGCTCATAACCATGCGCCTTGATGAATGGGTCATCGTGCGGCCGGGCAGCGCGCTTGCCCGGCCGCAGCCGGCGCGGCGTCGGATGGAGCGCAGGCGGTGTCTGCCCCGCCCGCCGACGCACGGCGGCCAATGGGATTGATGCGTGTCATCCTAGCGCAACTTGGCCGCGGAAAAAACAGTCCGGCGCCCCAGCCGCACGCAGACCGCCTCCCCCGCGCAGCATCGATCGCCGGTCCGCGATATCCCAGACCCAGCGGCGCCACCGGTTGCGCGCGTTGAAATTCCCGCGCCGCTCATCAAGAATGGCTTTACGCCAGCATGCGCCGCCCATCCGCAATAACGCGGCGCGGCGGCGGCACGTCGGACAACGGCCCTCCCTCCTTCCGCTCCAGCCAAGGCTCCCATGCACAAGCTGATCGCCGTCGTCGGTCCCACGGCCAGCGGCAAGTCCGAGCTGGCCCTCATGCTGGCCGAAGCGCTGGGCGGGGAAATCGTCAATACCGACGCCATGCAGGTCTATCGCGGGCTGGACATCGGCACGGCCAAGCCCGATGCCGCCCTGCGCGCGCGCGTGCGACACCATCTGCTGGACGTGGTGGCGCCGGACGAGGAGTACTCCGCCGGACACTACCTGGCCGACGCACGCCGCATCATCGCCGACCTGCGCGCCCGCGGCCGCGTGCCCATCCTCTGCGGCGGCACGGGCCTCTACTTCCGCGCGCTGCTGTTCGGCATGGCGGACATTCCGCCCGTTCCGCCCGCCGTGCGCGACCGGGTGGCCGCGCTGCTGGCGGAGCAGGGACTTGCCGCGGCTCATGCGCACCTGGCCCAGGTTGACCCCCAGGCCGCGGCGCGCATCCACCCCAACGACCCCAGCCGCATCGCCCGCGCCCTGGAGGTGTTCCAGGCCACGGGCCGCCCCTTGAGCGATTTCCACGCGGCCCAGCCTTTCCACGAGGCGGCCCCGGGCGTGCTCTCCGTGGCCTGCCGCTGGGAGCGTGCGACGCTTTATGCCCGCATCGACGCCCGCGTCAAGCGCATGCTGGCCGGCGGCTGGGTGGACGAAGTACGCCGGTTGCTGTCCGCCGGTTACGGCCCGCAGCTCAAGCCCCTGCGCTCCATCGGCTACCGCGAGATCGCGGCGCTGCTGCTGGGGCAGCGCGACGAAGCGCGGCTGGCCGAGGACATCGCCAGACGCACACGGCATTATGCCAAGCGCCAGCTCACCTGGTTCAACAAGCACCCGGACATCCAGTGGGCGCCGCCGGGGGACGAGCACAGCCTGCTGGCCGCGGCCATGGCCTTCCTGGGGCCGGAGGACTGAAGGCGCGGTCGCGCGCGACGCCGCAGCGGGGAGGCCCACATCGGCCCCCCGGCCGCGAATCCCAGGGCCGCCCGCGTCATCGCGTACACCGGACATCTTGGAGCAGGCCGCGAAGTGTGCTATCCGTGGAGCACGTGCCGGCACGCAACCCCACACGGTTCGCGGCGCCGGCGCACCCGCACCCGCGCCCGCGGTGCCCCTATCCACAGGGCTTGACATCAGCATCGACCAACGACAGAAGAACGCTTCCGAGGAGCGCCCGGTAGTGAAAACCTACAGCATCGACAACCAGACCTATGCCATCCACGCCACCTCCGAGCAGGGCGGCGTGTGGATGGTGCATTTCCTGTGGGGCAAAAAGGATTTCCGCATCTTCCTGGAACGCGCCGGCACGTCCTCTGCCGAGGCCGCGTTGCCCGGGACGCTGCATTCCCAGTCCACCGGCAACCTGTCCGTGTCGCGTTTCCAATATCTCTACAACTTCGAATGGCACGAGTATGACCGCGTGAGCGGCCACGGGCTGGCGCTGGAGGAAGTGCGCTGGACGCGCGGCAAGACCAGGCGCTACGTGGAGCTGCCCCAGGGCTTCCTGGACGCCGCGATCCAACTGGCCTGTGGAGAGTTCGGCTTGACCCGCGCGCGCCAGGGCACGGCCGCCTAAACCCGTCCCACCCGGCGTCACGCGTCGCGACCCCGCGTCGGGCGGCGCCGCAACGCATGCACGCTGAGCCGGCATGCCGCGGCGCCATTGCCACCGCACGCCGTTCACGACCTGCTGTCGTTCGCACCCTTGTCAGGATCGCCGCCGATGTCCCTGTTCATAAGTCTCGCCGCCATCGTGCTCCTGGTGGGCATTGTCTCCTTCGTGCTGGCCAGCCACTGGAGCGAGTTCCACGGCGACAACCACTTCTAGCCGTCCTGCGACTCAACGTCGCGTCGCGCCGAACGCAAAAAAAAACCCTCCGCAACGTTGCCGTTGCGAAGGGTCGTCATGTGAATCAATTTGATTTTGAGGACCGGAGTTCGCGCACCCAGCGCCCTCCAGGCGGCCTTGAAACCATCCATGGTTTCTCCGCTGACGCCGATCCAAACCTCACAGGGCAACCCACTTTATGCATTGGGTATGCCACTTGGTTTTTCGTCAATCATCCGGCAGGGTTAACGGGGTGCGGCAGCGATGTTGCCGCCATCGACGGGCAACACCGCGCCGGTGGTACGCTCGGCGAGGGCCAAGCTGAGGAAGGCCCGCGCCACGTCCCGCACGCCGACTGCCTTGCCCAGCAGGTTGCCGGAGAGATAGGCCTCCACGCTCAGCCCGCGGGCCTGGGCCCGCGCCTCCAGCACCCCTGCGCCAAAGAGCGCGGTCGCCACACGGTCCGCGTTGACCGCATTGCTGCGGATGCCCAGGTGCCCGTAATCCAGCGCGTACTGGCGCATCAGGGCAATCGTGGCGGCCTTGGGCAGCGTGTAGGGCCCCAGGCCCGGCCCGGGATTGAACGCGGACTTGGACGCGTTGAACAGGATCTGCCCGCCGGTCTGCTGGCGCCGGAACAACCGCACCGCCTCGGCCGCCACGTGCTGGTGGGCAAAGAAGTTCAGCTCGAAGCTGGCCCGCAGGTCCGCGTCGCTGCAATCGGCCATGGCCCCCTGCCACACCTTGCCGGCGTTGGAAATGACGATGTCCACGCCACCAAAGCGCACAGCCGCCGCGGCAAAGGCCGCCGCCACCTGCTTGGGCTGGGTGACGTCGGTGGTCACGCTCAGGGTGCCCACGCCCGTGGCGGCCACGCGTGCGGCCACTGCCTCCAGGCCGCGGGCATCGCGGTCCAGCAGCACCACGTGCGCCCCCTGGGCAGCGAAGATAAGCGCCGTCTCGGCGCCGATGCCCGAGGCGGCACCGGTGACCAGGGTCACCTGACGTGCCAGGGGGGCTTCGCCGCCCTTCCCCAGCTTGGCCTGTTCCAGCGACCAGTATTCCATCTCGAACAGCGCCTGCGGCTCCAGCGGCGTGTAACGCCCCAGGCCCTCGGCCAACCGGACGATGTCGATGGTGTGCTCGTAGATGTCCGCGGCAATGACGGCCTCGCGCTCGTTGCGTCCCGCCGCAAAGAGCCCCGCCCCCGGCACCAGCACGATGCGTGGCAGCGGATCGAGCATGGCCTTGGCACCAGCGCTGCGCCCCGCGCCGGCCTCGAAGTAGGCCTTGTACTCCGCGACGTAGTCGGCCACGGCCTGGCGGCAGGCAACCGCATAGGAGTCGGCGTGGGCGTCGTCGTAGGGCGGGAGGATCAGCGGCACGTTCTTGGTGCGGATGATGTGATCCGGCGTGGACACGCCGCGACGCGCATAGTCGCCCAATTCCTTGCCGTCCACGAAGGCGCGGATGCCGGCGCTGCTGCGGTGGTGCAGGATCATGCGCCGCACGCCGCCGGCGGCGAGCGGGTCCTCGCTGCCCAGGGCGCCGCGCAGCAGCGGCGCCAGCCGCGCCAAGTGACCCTTGGGCAGATTGGCCGCCGGTGGGCTGGCCGCGGCGAAGGGCTTGCGCCTGCCCTTGCCCGACCCGGCCGCCAGGGCCGCCTCGGCCCGGCTCACCCAGGCGATCATGCGCTCGTAGCTCTCGCGGGCCGTCTCGCCGAAGGTGAACAGCCCGTGGTGAACCAGCACGATGCCCTCCACGTCGGGCTGGGCCTCATAGGCCCGCGCCGCGATGCCCGCCAGCGGAAAGCCCGGAAACACAAAGGGCAGCACGGCCAGCCTGTCGCCAAAGACGTCGGCGCAGCGCGCCTGCGGGTCGGGCTGATCCACCAGCGCCAGGATCGCGTCGGCATGGGTGTGATCCACATAGCGCTGGGGCAGGAAGGCGTGCAGCAGCGCCTCCACGGAAGGGCTGGGCGCCGCCGCATCGAGCAGATTGACGCGCAGCGCATTGACCATGGCCTCGTCGGAGAGGGCCGGTACGTCGCGCAAGGCCAGCAGGGGCGCCAGGCGCACCGCCGGAAAACCCGGCGGCTCGATGCTGGCCAGGTCCCACCCCGAGCCCTTCACGTAGAGCGCCGGTACGGCCCGCCCCGCGAGGTCCGGCGCCACATCCTTGACCGAGGTGTTGCCGCCCCCGTGCAGCACCAGCGCCGGGTCGCCGCCGATCAGCCGCGAGGTGTACACGCGCAGGGCCAGCGCCTCGCCGATGCCCTGCCGCGCATAGCCGGCCACGCAGTGCGCGGCATCCTGGTCGTTCCACTTGCTCTTCATGCGCTTTCGTCACGCTCCGGTTCGGTTCGGCGGGCAATGCGCGGAGGTCTGCCGGCTTGGCGTTGCCGCGGGCCCCTGACAGGATAGCGTTTCGGCGGGCGGACTGACAACGCACTCCGCGGCCGCATGCTTGCGCAAGCCGGCGTACTCCAGTAGGTTGCCAAGCGTCACGCCATGCCCCCACCCAACCCCAGCCCGCCCCTCCATGCACTTCTGGGAAACCGACACCTGCGTACGCGAATCGCTGCGCGACCTGCCCAAAGCCATCACCGTTTCCACCTTCACGGCCGGGTTTGTCGCGGCGCTGATGGGGGCATCGGGGCCCATCCTGCTGGTGTTCCAGGCCGCGCAACTCAGCCACTACACGGAGCAGCAGATCGGCTCGTGGGTCTTCGGCATCTACGCCGTGGGGGGCATGATGTCCCTGCTGCTGGCCATCATGTACCGCCAGCCGGCCACGGGCGCGTTCTCCATGGCCGGGGCGGCGCTGCTGGTCAACGTGCTGCCCCGCTTTGGCCTGCACGAGGCCGTGGGGGCCTATCTGCTGGGCGGGGTGCTGATCACGCTGCTGGCCTTCACAGGGTGGTTCAACCGCGTGATGGAATTCGTCTCCAAGGAAATCGTGATGGCCATGCTGGGGGGCGTGCTGTTCCATTTCAGCGCGGCCATCTTTCCGCAACTGGTCAGCTTTCCCGCGCTGGTGGCACCCACGCTGCTGGCGTACCTCATCGCGCACCGCTGGAATCGCGTGGCCCCGCCCATGACCGTGGCGCTGATCGTGGCCATCGGGCAGGTGCTGCTATTTCATCCGCCGCCGGCGGGCGCCATCGAATTCACGTTCTCGCTGCCGCGCTTCTACGCGCCAGCGTTCAGCCTGGACGGCTTCCTGTCCCTTACGCTGCCGCTGGTGCTGCTCACGCTGAGCTCTCAGAACGCCAGCGGCATCAGCGTGCTCAGCGCACTGGGCTATCGGCCGCGCATCAGCGCCATCACCTTCTTCACCGGCGTGCTGTCCATCGCCACCGCGCCCATGGCCGGCCACGGGGTGAACCTGGCCACGCCCATGTCGGCCGTCTGCGGGGACGCGAGCGTGCACCCCGATCCGCGCATGCGCTACGGCGCGGCGGTGATCGCCGGGTTGTTCTTCATCCTCTTCGGCACGCTGGGCGTCACCATGTTCTCCCTGATCCGCATCATGCCCCAGGGGCTGATCATGGTCATCGCGGGGTTGGCCATGCTCCCGGTGGTGCTGACGGTGCTGCAACAGTCCTTCGGCACCCGACGCCGGCCGCTGGGCTGCATCTTCGCCCTGATCATCGCCGCGGCCAACGTGCAATGGTTCGGCATTGGCTCGGCCTTCTGGTCGCTGATCCTGGCCACGGCGATCTCGTATTGGCTGGACCCCGAGGGCATGTCCCGCGAAGTGGTGGGCTAGGGACGCCGGGAAGCGCCACGGGGCTCCTGGCGCATGGGCGCCCGCGCCGCGACGTACCTGCTGGCCGGGCGGCGCGGCTCGGTGCTAGGGTTGTCGATGCGGATCCGCACCGCGCCCGCCGCCGGGTTGCGGGACGAGGAGAGCGGAACCCGGCTGCGCAGCCGGAATGGCGCGCGCGCCGGCGCGTGTACCCCCGCGCCGGATTCCACGCGGCCAGCCGAGCGGCCGGGCCGGCGCCGTGCACCTGATCAGCACACCGAGTCACGTCCCATGCGGAACGCCCTGACCCTCTTGCGCAACTGGTTCGTCGCCACGCGGCCTCATACGCTCAGCGCGGGCGTGGTGCCGGTGCTGGTGGGCACGGCCGTGGCGGTCTCGGGCGGGGCCTTCGAGGGGCACCTGCTGGCGCTGGTGCTGGTGGCCTCGATCCTGGTGCAGATCGGAGCGAATCTTACCGACGAATTCGCCGACCATGACGCCACTGCCTCGGCGCGCAAGTATCTGGCGCCGCACAAGGTCATCAAGCGCGGGCTGCTCTCCGCGGGCGCGGTGCGCTGGGGTGCCGTGGTAGCGTTCGGGGCGGCCACGCTGATCGGCGTTTACCTCGTCTGGCGCACAGGCTGGCCGCTGCTGGTGGTGTGCCTGGTGAGCCTGGGCGTGGCCTATGGCTACAGCGCCGGGCCCTTCCCCCTGGGCCACGCGGCCCTGGGCGAGGCGCTGGTGTTCGTGGTGATGGGCCCGCTGATGGTGGGTGCCACCGAATACGTGCAGCGCGGTGCCGTGTCGGGTGAGGGACTGTGGCTCTCGCTGTCCGTGGCGGCGCTGGTGACGGCGATCCTGGTGGTGAACAACCTGCGCGACGAGGCCGAGGACCGCGCTCATGGGCGGCGCACCACGGTGACGCTCTTCGGCGCGCTGCGCGTGCGGGCGGTGTACCTGGTGCTGGTGGTGGCGGCTTTCCTGGTGCCCCTGGGGCCGCTGGCGCTGGGGTTGCGCACGGGGTGGATGTTCCTGCCCTGGTTCACCCTGCCCCTGGCGGCCATCGTCACGCGGCGCGTGCTGATCAGCACCGACCGCGACCTGCTGCACTTCTGCCTGCGCGCCACGTCGGTGCTGCACCTGCTCTTCGGCCTGCTGCTGGCGTTGGCGGTGCTGGGCGACTGGGCGTTCCGCGGCACGCCTTGACCCGCGCGGCCGACGGTGCGGCGCAAGGCGCCGCGGATGACGCCCACCGCGCAACCTGCGGCCGCCGCGCGCAGAACCCGGCGCGCGCTACTTCTTCTTCCCGCGTTCCACATAGGCCTTGAGCTTCTCGCCCAGGGTCTTCCAGCCGCCCGCGTAGTTCTTGCGCGCCTGCTCGGTCGCGTCGCCCATGCACAGGTGCGAGAGCTTGACGACGGTCTCCTGGCCCTTGTCCTCCAGCGTGTAGGAATAGTGGCTGATGGCCAACCCGGACATGCCCAACGCCCCCTGCATGCGGATCGTCACCGGTGCCTCCAGGTAGACCACCGTGCCCCACAGGGCGCTCTTGCCCGCGCCGTCCTCCTCGTAGAACCTCCCGCCGGCTTTGGGCTCCAGCTTGATCACCGCGTCGTCGCCCAGCGTACGAAAGGCCCACCACTTGCCGATGTCCTTGGTGATGGCCTTGAACACCACGGCCGCCGGCGCCTTGATGCGGATCTGCTGCTCGATCTGAAACTGATTGAACCTTGCCATCTGCTTCTCCTGCGTGTGCTCCCCCGCGGTCCCGGCCCATCCGGTTTCTGCCGCCTGGCGGAGTCCGATCAACCCTTGGCTCCAGGCCGCCGCATACCGCCCGACCCAGCGCTCGACGGCCTCGTGCAACGGCACGGCATTGAGAAAATTGAAGCGCTCCCGCCCCCGCCGGCGCACCAGCACCAGTTGCGCCTCCTCCAGCACGGCCAGGTGCTTCATCACCGCGAAACGCGACTGCGGAAATTCCCCGCACAATCCGCCCGTGGTGCGGGGACCCCCGCGCAGCAAATCCAACAGCCGCCGGCGCGTCGGATCCGATAGCGCCCTCCAGATTCTCTCCACGTGCGTCAAGTCCATATGTGACCACACGGTAACATTTCAGTCGTCGCTGTCAAGAGTGCTGGGTGGGCCGGATGGATGGCGCGTGCACGGGCGGAATGTGGGCACTCCCGTCGTTGGACGGCAAGTGGGAAAAATGCGTTGGCGGGGCGGGCGCGCGGAAGACCGGCGCCCGGAGTCGGCTGGACGTGCGGCGCAAGGCCAGGCGAACCATGCGGCCGGCGCTGGTCAGCTCGCCGACCGGGGCACCTAGATATCGAACTCGTAGTTGATGGGCGAGCGGGGAAACGGCGGCGGCGCGGTCTGCGGCGGTTCGGCGAATTCCGGCGGCGGCTCGGGTCGCCGGCGGGGGAGCGGGACGGGCAAGGGCCGCAGATGCGCCCCGGCAGGCCAGCCCATGGGCGGACCGATGCGGTCGATCAGCTCGCGCAACTGCCGCCAGGCTTCGCTGACCAGTTCCGGGCGGAAACGCGCCAGCGACTCGCGTTCGGTGAACAGGCGCAGCGCCCAGGTCTTGCGATAGGGCTGCGTGTAGCGGATCACTTCCTCCACGCTGCGCAGGGCCTGGCGGATGCGCGCTTCGTGCTCAAGCTGCGCGTGGAAGCGGTTGTTGATCGCGTAGTCGAAGTACAGAGCGTAAAGATAGTAGTAGCCCTGCTGGGTGGCGAGGTTGGCATGGGTCATGTGGCGCCTTCCCGGTTGGCGGCGACCTGAGGCGCACATGCACCGCCGGCGCCCGCTCTTTAGCCATGCATGCAATGCGCGGCCCAGCGGACACGGGATGGCGCATTGCGCGGGAGGCGGCGATCACTGCGCTGCGTGCTGGCGGCACAGCGCCCCACGCGCCATCCGGCGCGCCGTCTCTATGCATTTGCGGTGCGCCGCCGGGCGGTGCGCCGGCCGCAGCAGGAAAACTCAGGATTCCAGACCGCGCCGGATGTAGCGCGGCAGGGCAAAGGCGGCGCGAAAAATCTCCGGGCTGAAATAGTTCAGCCCCGCCAGGAATTCCGCCTCAAAGGTCGGGATGGCCGTGCGCGGGTCCACGTCGTTCGAGGCGAACGTGAAGCTCCACACGCCCGCCGGATAAGTGGGGATATTCGCCAGATAGGGCGCGACATGGGCAAACTGGGTGCCCAGGCTGTCGCACGAGTCGCGCAGCACGGGCAGGTGGTAGAAAGGCGATTCGGTCTGGAGCGCCGCCACGCCGCCTGGGCGCAGGGCCCGGGCCACCAGCGCGTGAAATTCCGGGCCGAACAGCTTCACCGCGGCGCCCACCGGATCGATGGAATCGACCAGGATCACATCGTAGCTGTGCGCGGATTGCTGCAGGTGATCGAACCCGTCGCCCACCACGATGCGCGCCCGCGGATCGTCCAGCCCCGCGGCCACCTCCGGAAAAAAACGGCGGCTCACATCCAGCACCATGCCATCGATTTCCACCAGCGTCACGCTGCGCAACGCCGTGTGACGCAGGCATTCGCGCAGGGTGCCGCCGTCGCCGCCGCCCACGATCAGCACATCGCGGGCGGCCCCATGGGCGAACAGGGGCACGTGCGCGATCATCTCATGGTAGATGAACTCGTCGCGCTCGGTGAGCATCACGCAGCCGTCCAGCAGCAGCATGCGGCCGAACTCCCGCGTGTCCAGCACCTCCACGTGCTGGTAGGCGCTCTGGGCGTCAAACAGCCGCGCGCCGAACTCGAGCGTGAGTCCGGCGTGGGGCGTGTGACGTTCCGTGAACCACTGGTCGGTCATAGGCACGGGTGCTGCCGCGGGGCCGCCGGCAATCAGGCTTTGCCGGCGACCGCGTTGCAGTAGTCCAACTGGTCGATCTGCAGATGCCCGGGCGCAAAGGCGTCCGTGAAGGCCGCATGCAGACCCTTGTTGGTCAGCTTTTCGACGCAGGTGACGATGTCTGCGTGCAGATAGCCCAGCTCAGGCCAGGTGTGAACGGAGAGATGGGATTCGGAGAGGATGATGACGGCGCTGACGCCGGGATGAAAATAATGCGTGTGCTCGCTGACGCGCGTCAACTTCAAGCGTTCCACCAACCGCGTCAATTCCTGCATCAGCACGTCGGGATCGTTGATCCGTTCCGGTGCGATGCCATGCAATTGTAAAATCCAGTGGTCGATGTAGGGTGTCGGATACTCACCGTTGGCCGACTTCAACTGCTGCTTGGTCCACTGGCGCGGAGCGACACCGATCGCCGCTGAATTTGCAAGTGCTTGATTGTTCAATCTACCGTTCTTTCACCTCCGATCAGGCGCCGTTGTCGGCTGCTTGTTGCCAGCGAGGCCCCAGTCCCTGGGAACCACCCTTGACGGGATCGGAAGTGCACTTTCGGCGCTCCCGACGCTAACCGTCACATCCAATCATCACCAGATAGTTGCGTATGCCACTACACATAAAACCCTGAAATAGGTTCTTGCCGGAAAGCCAATTCTACAGACCTGCTCAAAATTCTGTCAAGACGCTTATTTTTGCGCACAGGCGCTCCGGCGGCGAATCGCACGGGCCATTCCGCCGCCGCGCGCGCGGGTTGGCGCGCCGCGCCGATTTGGCAATTGCCCCGTGCGCGGCTATGATGGGGCCTGAAACAGGCCAAGCATAGCGCGTGCCCGCGGCAGAGGCGGTGTCGTCAAATGCGGCGTGCGCACAGTCCTTCCCGCGTGCAGGTGATGCCCATGCGACCTCGGCACCATGCCTCAAACCGCCTCGACGGAATTCCCTGGCCGAGCCACGCGCGGCTACCGGCGACCTGTCCCTCGTCAGGCACCCATAGCAGCGCCCTGTGGTGGGCCGTGCCGCTGGCAGGCCTGATGTGGGTCGCCCTGCTCAGCGCCGCGTGCGCACCGTCGGCTCCGTCCGCGCCGGACATGCCCGAGTTCGCGGAAGGCCGGCGTTACCTGGAGGAACAGGCCCTGCGCGAGGCCACTTACGAGCATGAGCGGCGCTATCGCGAAGAAATGACACGCCAGACCTACGCAACATCCCTGGCCCGGAATCAGCGCGAGTGGGAGGCCATCGGAATTCATGCCCCGTCCGAATGGGTCCCGCGGCCCGCGGAACCGGGCACGCGCCGACGCTAGCCGCGTCCGGCGGAGACACGGCGCCGCATATCGCGCAGGCACCCGCCTCAGCCGATGATGCCGGCAGGCGTGCATCCCGCCGCACAGCAGTATGACTTGGCGGCGCGCCGCCTCGCCAACCGACCAACGCGGCGCCGCCGCAACCCCAAGTCACCCATGAGCGACGATCCGGACTTTCGCCCACCGACCCGCAGCATTGGCCTCATCGGCGGCACGGGTGGCATGGGGCGCATGTTCCGGCGCCTGTTCGAGGCCGACGGCTATCGCGTGGAGGGCATGGGGCGGGCCCCCCTCGACGCGTACGAGCGGCTGGTGCGCGCGTCGGACGTGCTCATCATCAGCGTGCCCATCCAGCAGACCGTGCCCCTGATCCGCTCCATCGCGCCCTTCCTGCGCCCGGGGCAGTTGCTCAGCGATTTCACCTCCATCAAGGCCGAGCCGGTGGCGGCCATGCTGGAAACCGAGGCCGACGTGATCGGCTGCCATCCCATCTTTGCGCCCATGGCCGACGTGGCCGGGCAGAACGTGGTACTCTGCCCCGCGCGCCCGGGGCGCTGGCTCCCGTGGTACCGCACGCTCTACGCGTCCCACGGGCTGCGCGTGGCCGAGATGACGCCCCAGGCTCACGACCAGGCCATGGGCTTCATCCAGGGCCTCACGCACTTCCTGAACATCGCCTTCGCCAGCACGCTGCGCAGCGCCGGCGGCGACCTGCAACAGTTGTTGCAGGTGTGCAGCCCGGTTTACCGCATCTTCTTTGCCATGCTCTGCCGCATCCTCAGCGGCGATGCACAGCTCTACGGGCAGATCCAGATCACCAACCCCGACAGCGGGCCGCTGGTGCGCGAGTTCCTCGCCAATGGCCAGCGCCTGCTGGACATGATCGAGGCGCGCGATCTGGAAGCCTTCTATCGCGCCTTCCAGGAGGCCGCGGCCTACCTGGGCGATTACCGCGACGTGGCGCGCGCCGAAAGCAACTACCTGATCGAGCAGTTCAAAGCCTACCCGCCCCGCGAAAAATGAGCCGCCGGACCGCGCGCAAAATTGACACCCCTCCGCCCCGCGGCGTATATTCCCCCTGATTATCTGGGGGCACGGGTACGGGCGCTCCGCGAGCCCGCTGCCAGCAATCCGCGCGCTTTCCCGCCGGATCGCCGTTCCTTTGCCATTCGCTTCTGTCCCGTTCATCGGAACGAGTCATCGAGACTTCATCCGAGAGGAAGGCACGACATGGACATCTTGTTCACGAACGTGGGGTACGAGTTCATCCTGCGCTGGATTCACTTCATGGCTGGGATCACCTGGATTGGGATACTCTACTATTTCAATTTCATTCAGGGTGCGTTCATGGCCGAGGTAGAGGCGGGCACCAAGTTCGATGTGACCACCAAGCTCTTGCCGCGGGCCCTGTGGTGGTTCCGCTGGGCCGCCATGATCACGTTCATCGCAGGCTGGCTGATCTACATCAACAAGGGCGCGGCCGCATACACCGGCCCCAACGGGATGGCCATCACCTTCGGCGGCATCCTGGGCACGATCATGTGGTTCAACGTGTGGTTCATCATCTGGCCCAACCAGAAG
>JACQHH010000058.1 GCA_016199125.1 Candidatus Lambdaproteobacteria bacterium | reverse complement strand
GCCTTGTAGGTGACGTAAAGTTTCACCCGGCCGTCTTCCCAACGGCTGAGCAGCGTTCGCAGCAGCGGCTCGGGAGCGTCCGCCTCTCGCCGCTTCAGTTCCTCCAGCATGCTGATCCGTTTCCGGAAATCCACCGGGCGGCGGTTGTCCGGGTCCACCAGGCTGAAGTCCCACAGCTCATTGCCTTGGTAGATGTCCGGCACGCCCGGGGCGGTGAGCTTGAAGAGCGTCTGGGTGAGGCTGTTGTACAATCCGGCTCGTTGCAGCGGGGGCAGGAATTCCTCCATGTCGCTCCGGAATGTCTCGCCCGCGGGCAAGGCGAGCAGCGTCTGCACAAATGCGCCCAAGGCGGCCTCATAATCCCCATTGATGGCGGTCCAGCTCGTGTGCAGGCCGGACTCGCGCGCAGCCTTTTCCATGTAGGCCGCGATGCGCGCCGGGAAATCGGCCCAGGCGGGATCGCCCCGCCCGCCCAGCGGCCAGGTGCCCGCCAGGGTCTGGTAGAGCAGGTACTCCGTGTTGGCTTCCGGCACGGGCCGGCCCCCGGCGTTGCGCTTGTGCGCGGCGTTCATGTGCTGCCAGCGCAGGAAGGCCCGCTCCCACTCCGCGGGCATTTCGGAAAGCACCGCCATGCGCGCACGGGTATCCTCGCCGCGCTTGGTGTCGTGGGTGGCGGTGGCCGACATGGCGTGCGGCCAGTTGTGAGTGCGGGCGCGCTGCCACAGGTGGAATTGTGCCGGGCTCACCCCGAAATGTCCCGGATCGCCGCCCACCTCGTTCAGGGAGGCCAGCGGAAACACGCGGTAGAAGGCCGTGTCCTCCAGGCCCTTGGCCATGGCCGCGCCGGAGAGTTGCTGGAAGCGCGTCACGAACAGGCTGCGTTCGGTCTGCTGCGCCGGCTCCACCTGAGCGGGATCCAAGAGCAGGTCCGACACGAAGTCGAACAGGGCCTTGGGTAGGTGTGGCGCCCGCGCCCTGGCGATGCGCGCCGCGGCGCCGATCCAGTGGCGATCTTCGCGCGACGTGCCGTTGGCCCGCCCGCCGATGTATGTGCGGTACACCGGCAGGCTGGCGATCAGCCGGCACATGGCCTCCTGCAATTGCACGAAGGGAAAGTCGCTGCCCCGCCGCGTGTTGGCGCAGATGCGCGCGAGTACGACGGTCAGCCGGCGCAGGCTGCCCGCCAGGTCGCTCTGCAGCAGGTTCAGCTTGCAGGCATGGGTCAGGGCCGGAAACTCCACCGGCATGCCGGTCAGCCGGGTGTAGAGCTGACGGAAGCGCCGGGCGTGCTCGCCGGCCACCAGCAGGCCGTTGACACGGTGCAGGAAATCGTAGCCCGTGCCCCCTTCCACCGGCCAGCCGGCGCGGCGGTGCTCCTTGTGCTCCAGCACCTTTTCGATGCCGATGTAGGCATGCACGGAAGCCGCCGGGGAGCTGCCCTGGCGCGCGGCGGCCATGGCGCGGTGGGTGGTGCGGCGCAGGCGGCGCAGGTAGCCTCCCGGATCGGCGAGTCCGTCGGGATGATCCACGCGCAGGCCATGCACCTCGCCCGCGGCGATCAGCTCCAGCACGCGCGCGTGGGCCGCGGCAAAGACCTCGGGCCGTTCCATGCGCAGGGCCGCCAGCTCATTGATGTCCAGGAAGCGCCGGTAGTTGATTTCCTCCGGGGCCACGCGCCAATGGGCCAGGCGATAGGCCTGCTGCCGCAGCAACGCCTCCAGCCGGGCGAAGCTGCCCGCCTGCCCCACGGTGCCGTTGAGCGCCGCCAGCTCCGCCGCGAGCGCCCGGCGCAGGGGGGTCTGTGCGCGCAGCAGCGCCTCCAGCCGGGCGCGCAGGTCGGCCAGGGTGGCCAGCCGACGCGCCGACAGTGGGGCGCTCAGCTCCGCGGGCCAGGGCAGTCGCGAGAGGCCGCGCACAATGGCCCGCAGCGCCGTGGCTGCGTCGGCCATAGGCCCTGATGTGACCGGCCGCGGCCGCTGCGCCGCCCTGGCGTCACGGGCCGCCGGTGTCCGACCGCCCCGCAGGCGCTGTCGCACGGCCGTGAGAATCGTGGCCCAACTGCGCGGCGTGAGGGGCCAGTGATGCTCGTAGTAGCGCACGCGGAAGGAGCCCTCCGTGTAAAACGCTTGCAGGCGGCCTGCCTCCAACTCAACCTCCAGGCGTTCCCCCAGCACCGGCAGCAGCACGCGTCCGGTGAGGCCCGGGGTCTGCGCGCCCCAGTCGATATCGAAGAAGCCGGCGAAGCGCGATCCGCGCCCCAGCAGCAGCATGTCGTCCCACCAGCGGTTCTGGCCGCCCACGGCGCACATGTGGTTGGGCACGATATCCAGCAACAGTCCCATGCCCGCCGCGCGCAGCCGGGCCGAGAAGGCGCGGAAGCCCGGCTCGCCGCCCAGCTCGGGGTTGAGCGTGGTGGGGTCGACCACGTCGTAACCGTGCAGGCTGCCCCGCCGCGCGGTGAGCAGGGGCGAGGCATAGACATGGCCGATGCCCAGCGCCCGCAGGTACGGCACCAGCGCGCGGGCCTGGCGGAACGTGAAGCTGGAATTGAATTGCAGCCGATAGGTGGCCACGGGCACCACCGGGGGCGCTGCGGCGGCTGAGGAGGTGGGCAACGGCATAACCGGAGTCTTTCCAGGTGGCGAATGCGCGTCTCCGTGCGCAGTGCGGACCGGCCGACATGGCCCTGGTGCGGACGGCCTTGCGGTCAAGCGCCACGCGCGTGGCGGCATCGCCCCTGTGACCGCAACTCGTCCGCGGGCCGACCGTCTGCCCGCATCACAACACCAAGAGCTTATATCGCATTGCTCCCGCGGTCGAGGGGCCCTGCGTGCATGCCCCTGCACTATCCGACCGGGCGGTGCGCAGGTCGCCGTCAGCGCTTGTCGGTGAGTTTGTCACGACCGAATCTTGACGCGCATCACCATGCGCCGCGCACGCCTGCGTCACACTGGAACGTGAGGGAAGGTTCGCCACAGCCGCGCTCCCTCGAGACGTGGAACGAAGCTCCATCACCACTGCGCACGGAAGAACCCCATGAGCGCCAAACACGCCTTCTCGCGCCGCACGTTTCTGTCCCTCTCCGCCGCCGTGGCGGCCAGCGCCGCCGCCTGGCCCGCGTTGCGGCCCGCGCGTCCGGTCCGCGGATCGATCCTGGAGCCGGGCATGACCGCCACCCACTCGTTCTGCGAGATCTGCTTCTGGAAATGCGGAATCGACGTGTGGAAAAACGCGGAGGGGCGCGTGGTGCAGATCACCGGCCAGGCCGGGCACCCCCTGAGCAACGGACGGCTCTGCCCGCGCGGCACGGGGGGTATGGGCCAGCTCTACGACCCCGACCGCATCCGTCAGCCCATGCTGCGCCGCGGCGACACGTGGCAGACCGTGAGCTGGGACGAGGCGCTGGGCTTCACCGCCGAGCGCATGCAGGCGCTCAAGGCCCGCCACGGCGCGGAGTCCATGGCCACCATCACGCATGGCACCGGCGCCGGCTTCATCAGGCACCTGATGCAGGCCTATGGCGCCTCCACCTTCTCGGCGCCGTCCTACGCGCAGTGCCGCGGCCCGCGGGACGTGGCCTTCGAACTTACGTTCGGCGCTGGGGCCGGCTCGCCGGAAATCACGGACATCGAAAATGCCACGTTCATGGTGTTCCTGGGCACGCACCTGGGCGAGAACATGCACAATACCCAGGTGCAGGAATTCGCCCGGGCCGTGGGCCGCGGCACGGAGCTGGTGGTGGTGGACCCGCGCTTCTCGGTGGCCGCGGGCAAGGCGCGCTACTGGCTGCCCATCAAGCCCGGCACGGACCTGGCCCTGCTGCTGGCCTGGATGCGCCTGTTGCTGGACGAGGGCACGTACAATAAGCCCTTCGTGGAGCGGCATTGCGTGGGGCTGGAGCCCCTGCGGGCGGCCCTGACGCCCTACACCCCAGAGTGGGCCTATACGCAGACGGGCATCGACCCGGCCGTGATCCGCGAGATCGGACGCAAGCTGGGCATGCACGGCCCCACCGCGCTGATCCACCCGGGGCGGCGCACCAACTGGTATGGCGACGACACGCAGCGCGTGCGGGCCGTGGCCATCCTCAACGCGCTGCTGGGCAACTGGGGTCACCGCGGCGGGTTCTTCAGCGGGCATCGCATCAACCTGGGCAAGGTGGCCACGCCGCCCTATCCGCCGACCCGCAAGGCGCTCGATGCGCTGGCCCGCCGGCACTGGCCGCTGGCCGACGAGATTCCCACCCAGTTCCTGCGCGATCACACGCTTGCCGGCGACGATCCAGCCATCAAGGGTTGGATGGTCTATGGCACCGACCTGCTGAACAACATCCCCGACAAGGACAAGACCATCGCCACGCTGAAAAGCCTGGAGCTGCTGGTGGTCATCGATGTGCTGCCCATCGAGCTGACAGGCTGGGCGGATGTGGTGCTCCCCGAGGCCACCTACCTGGAGCGCTACGACGACCTGCACGCGCCTACCTGGAAGGTGCCCTACGTGGCCCTGCGTCAGCCGGTGGTGGAGCCGCTCTACGACAGCAAGCCGGCCTGGTGGATGGCCAGACAACTGGGGCGGCGCCTGGGGCTCGACGCCTGGTTCCCCTGGAACGACGTGGAGGAGTACCTGCAGGCGCGGCTGCGCACGGCCGGGCTCAGCCTGGCCGAGCTCCGGCGCGACGGCACGCACGTCCAGCAGGCGCCGCCCCCCTACACGGATGCGCCGCGCTTCAACACTCCTTCGGGCAAGGTCGAGCTTTTTTCCACCCGGCTGAAGGCGTTGGGCTTCGACCCGGTGCCGGTGTTCACTCCGCCCAGCGAAGCGCCGCCGGGCTTTTTCCGGCTGCTCATCGGCCGGGCGCCCGTGCACAGCTTTGGGCGCACCACCAACAACCGCGTGCTGGGCGAGCTGATGCCCGAGAACGTGCTGTGGGTCAACGCCATCGCCGCGCGGGAATTCGGACTCGCGCCGGGGCAGGCGGTGCGCCTGGTGAACCAGGACGGCGTGCGCAGCCGGCCCATCAAGGTCAAGGTCACCGAGCGCATCCGCCCGGATTGCGTCTACATGGTGCACGGCTTCGGCCGCGATACGGAGAAGATGGCCTTCGCCAATGGCCGCGGTACCGCGGACAACGACCTGCTGACCCGCGTGCACACCGACCCCATCATGGGCGCCACCTCCACCAACACCAACTTTGTCACCATCGAGCGCAAGGCATCTGCGTAGGGACGGTCCCATGTTCAAGAAGATCCGCTATGTGATGGCCATCGAAACCGCCAAGTGCGTGGGGTGCGGCGCCTGCGTGTTCGCCTGCAAGCAGGAGAACGACGTGCCCGTGGGCTTTGCCCGCGACTGGGTGGAGCAGGAGGTGCACGGCACCTACCCCGTGCTGAGCATGGAGAACCGCTCCCAGCGCTGCCAGCACTGCGACCGCCCGCCCTGTGTGTACGCCTGTCCCACGGGCGCCAGCCATGTGGGGCCCGGCGGCATCACCCTGGTGGACGGCGACCTGTGCACCGGCTGCAAGGCGTGCATCGCCGCCTGCCCCTATGACGCACGCTACGTCACGTCGCGGGGCGTGGTGGACAAGTGCACCTTCTGCGCGCACCGCGTGGCGCAAGGCATGGAGCCGGCCTGCGTGGCGGTCTGCCCCACGAGCTGCCTGCACTTCGGCGACGCCAACGACCCCAACGGCGAGGTGGCCGGACTGCTGGCCACGCGCCGCCACCGCCGGCAAAAGACACACCTGGGCACGGAGCCACAACTCTATTGGCTGGATTGACCATGAACGAGCTGACCACGACCCGCAGCAATCCGTTGATCGATCCGCACCTGCACATCTGGGGACACGAGGTGGCGCTGTATCTGTTCCTGGGTGGGATGGTGGCGGGAATCATGGTGCTCACGGGGCTGTACTATTTCATCAAGGGCATCGACCGCGAGGCCCCCGGGTTCATCCGCAACGGCATGCTCGCCTCGCCCATCCTGCTCAGCCTGGGCATGTTGTTCCTGTTCCTGGACCTTGAGCACAAACCTAACGTCTTGCGCTTCTACCTGACGTTTCAGGTGACCTCGCCCATGTCCTGGGGCTCCTGGATCCTGATCGTGATCTATCCGGTGTCCATCGCCATGATCGTGCTGGCCAATCGCGGCCGCTGGTGGGTGGATTGGATGCCGGCCCTCTCGGCGCGCGTGGTGCCCTATTGGCGGGCGATCGCCCTGGCCAACGTGTTCTTCGGTGCGCTGCTGGGTCTCTACACGGGCATTCTGCTTTCCAGCTTCACGGCGCGGCCGTTCTGGAACAACGGGGTGCTGCCGCCGCTGTTCCTCATCTCGGGCATCTCGGCCGGCGCGGCCTGGATGATTCTGTTCCACGATGGGCGCAGCGTGCGGGAAAAGGACGAACTGGGGTTGATCAAGCTGGGGCTGATCGTCACCGAGATCATGGCCCTGGTGCTATATATCTCCAGCATGCTGGCCTCGGCGGCCAATCAGCACGAAGCGGTGTTCCTGGTGCTGGGGGGCCCGTTCACGGCACAGTTCTGGGTGTTCGTGGTGGGCATCGGGCTGCTGGTGCCCCCGCTGTTGCAGGGCATGGAGTTGCTGCACAAGCTGGAGAGTCGCTTCGTGATGCCCCTGCTGGTGCTGGTGGGCGGTCTGGTCCTGCGCATGCTGGTGGTGCAGGCCGGGCAAATGAGCCACGTGGTGCAACTGACCGAGGTGCTGCGATGACGACGCTGGTGTCCAAACCGATCGACCAACTGCGCGCGTTCTTCGCCGGGCCGGAGGAGCGGGATGGCGCGGCGCACGCCGGGCCCAAGCCCCTCTGGTCGCCCTATGCCGCGGGGATTCTGCTGGGCGTAGTGCTCTTCGCGGCGTTTTTCGTGATGGGCCGGGGCCTGGGTGCCTCGGGTGCCATGAACCGCGTGATGGCCGCGCTCTACGAGCTGGCCAATGCCGACTTCGCCCACGGTCTGACGTACTACCGCGAATATTTCGTCGGCGACGGCTCGGTGCTCTACGACTACGCGCTGTTCCAACTCCTGGGCGTGCTGCTGGGGGGCTACACCTCGGCGGCCTTTGCCCGGCGCTCGCGCCTGATGCTGGAGAAGGGTCCGCGCATCGGCGCCGGGGGCCGGCTGACCTACGCCTTTGCCGGGGGCTTTGTCATGGCCTGGGGGGCGCGCATCGCCCGCGGCTGCACCAGCGGGCAGGTGCTCACCGGTAGCGCCAATCTGGCTGTCGGCAGCCTGACCATGTTCGTCATGTTCTTTGCCGGGGCCTACATCACCGCGTACGCCGTGAGGAAGCAATGGACCTGATCGCTCCGCTGTTCAAGATGGAATTCTTCGGCGCGGACGCCGCCATGGTGTGGGCCTTCGCGATCGGTTTCGCGTTCGGCACGGCACTGGAAAAGGCCGGCTTCGGCGGCGCGCGCAAGCTGACCGCGCAGTTCTACCTGTACGACATGACCGTATTCAAGGTCATGTTCACGGCCGTGGTCACCTCCATGGTGCTGGTGACGGCCAGTGCCGCGGCGGGGCTGCTGGATTTCGGCGCGCTGTTCATTCCGGCCACGTTCATCTGGCCGCAGATCGTGGGCGGGCTGCTGCTGGGCGTCGGCTTCACGGCGGGCGGCTATTGCCCGGGCACCTCCGTGGTCTCGGTGGCCTCGGGACGCATCGACGGCATGATGTACGTGCTGGGGTTCTTTGCTGGCCTGGCCGTGTTTCCAGTATTCTTCGATGCCCTGGAAGGTTTCTACAATGCGGGCGGCCTGGGCGTGGTGACCCTGTTCGACGTGATCGCGCTGCCGCCGCTGCTGATTGCGTCGATCGTGGCGGCGCTGGCGGTGGCCTCCTTTTTCGGGGCCACCTGGGTGGAAGGCTGGGCGCGCGTGCGCTGGCCGCACCTGAAACCCTGACGCGACGACCGGCCGGCGGCCCCGGTGCCCCGGGGGAAGGTCGGTGGACCGAACACGCGGCGCAAGGACGATGCATGGCAACGCGGCAAGGGTGCGTGCGCAAAGCGGCGGGCACAACGCCGGCGGTGTTCGTGCTGGCTCTGTTCGCCCTGGCACTGCTGGGGCCGGGCGGACCGGGGCCGGCCGCGGCCGCGGAGCGCTGCACAATATGCCACCTGGAGACGCTGTACTTTTCACCCATGCACGACCCGGCCGCCATCGGTTGCGTGGGCTGTCATCTGGGCGATGCCCAGGCGCGCGACAAGGCGGCCGCCCATGCAGGACTGGAGGCGTATCCGGGACGCGTGGCCACCGTGGGTGAGACCTGCGCACGCGCCACCTGTCACGCCGAGCTGGAGCCGTTGCTGCGGAACAACATCATGCACAGCCTCAACGGCATGATCGAGCTCACCCGCCAGGCGCTCTCGCTCCCGGCGCGGGACGACGTCGCGCTGCCCCTGTCCCAGCGCCTCGCGCAGCACGGCCCGGAGTCGTACCTGCGCAAGCTGTGCGTGAGCTGTCATTTGGGGAACGAGCGCGGCAGTCACCGCCAGTCCACCAGCGACCGGGGCGGGGGCTGCAATGCCTGCCATCTGCGCGACTTGCTGAGCGAGGACGGTGCTGCCCCGCGGGCGGCCGATCTGCCGCCGGAATCCAGCGGGCCGGGCCCGCGCGAGGGCCAGGGCTCCACGGACGCGCCGGAGCTGCGCCGCGGGGCGCACCCGGCGCTGACCCTGGCCATCGACAGTCGCCGCTGCTTCGGCTGCCACAGCCGCTCCGGGCGCGTGTCCCTGAACTACGTGGGGCTCGCCGAGACGGACACCGTGGATGTGGCCCGCCCCCAGGACTATGGCCGTCTGGAGGATGGGCGCCTGGTGCGGCACCGTCCCCCGGACCTGCACAGCGAGGCGGGGCTGGACTGCACCGACTGCCACACGGCGGCCGGGGTGATGGGCACGGGCGCGGCACTGCACCGGCAGCAGCAGCAACTGGACATCGCCTGTGACGATTGCCACGCGCCCGCCCCCCACGAGAAGTCCCTGGGCGAACTGACCCGGCGCGAAGCCGTGTTGCCCGGCCTGCACGGCTGGGGCTCTCCCGACCTGGCGCGTGGCCGCGTGCTCGCCGGAGCAATCCGCGGCAGCGCGCTGCTGCACGTGTACCGCCAGGAAGGCGACCAGGGACAGGGCACGCGGCGCATGTTGCGCAAGAAGCGCACGGGCGACGTGCTGGCCGTGCCCCTCACGCGGGCGGGCCCGCACCACGATCTGCGCGGCCACGAGCGCCTGACCTGCGAGGCCTGTCACGCGGCCTGGGCGCCGCAATGCGACGGCTGCCACATCTCCTACGACCCGTCCGGCCGGCAGTGGGATCACCTGCTGCGCCGCGAAACACCCGGGCGCTGGATCGAGCGGCGCTGGTCCGTGCGCAGCGATCCGCCGGCGCTGGGCGTGCGCGCGGACAATCGCATCGGTCCCTTTGTGCCGGGCATGAGCTTCATCCTGGAGCGACCGGACGGGCGGCCGCCGCTGCGCCGGGTGATCTACAGCCGCATCTCGCCGCACACCACGCGCAAGCAGGGGCGCTCTTGCGAAAGCTGCCATGGCGACGAGCGGGCGCTGGGCGTGATCGTGGGGCATGTCCACGCCCCGCAGCATCCCGGCTGGGTGCTGCCGCAGGGCTGGGTGGGCCGCGACGTGGCGCAGCCGGCGCCGGGCCTGCACAAGGGCGACCGCAGCCTGGACCGCGCGGAGCGGCGGCGCATCGCCCGCGTGGGCACCTGTCTGCCGTGTCATCCGGGCACGGCGGCCATGTACCGGGACTTTGGGGCAGCGCTGGGGCGCATGGGCCCCGGGAGGGCGCACATTGATCGCTTCAAGAAGTTCTACCCCGCGGCCGGCGTCGGGTCGTCCAGCCGGGGTGAGCAACGGCCCTTCGCGCGCTGAGCGGGCCTGGCGGCGCCAATCCGCGCCGGCGCGACGTTGAACGCGCGGACGATGCAGCACATTGGGAGGTACGCACGATGAACACGACGATTCGCAGGGGCGTCATCGCCATCGCCCTGCTGCTGTTGGCGGCGTGCAGCCGCGAGCCGGCCAACCTGGAGGCGCGCTTCCGGGCGGCCGTGACCGCGCCGGGGGTGATTGCGGACTGGATCATACAGGGCCGCAACGACTTCATGCTCGTCGACCTGCGCGCCAAGGCCGACTTCGAGGCCGCGCACATACCGGGCGCCATCAGCCTGCCGGCCTCCGAAATGGCCAGGCCCGAGGTCACGCGCTCCCTGCCCGAGTACAAGAAGCTCGTGTTTTACGCAGCGGGCAACGACGTGGACCCGGAGCTGCTCTACCCGGCTTTCGCGCGGGGGCTGCACGTGATGATCATGGATCGCGGCTATGCCGGCTGGCAGCGCAACGTGCTGGCCGAACCCCCGTCCGACGGCTCGCCGCGGAGCGCCAGGCTGCTGGCGGTGAGCAAGTATTTCCGGGGCGAATCGGCACTGGGCACGGCCAAGCCCCTGGAAGGCATCCCGGCCAGGCAGTACATCCGCCCGCCGTCGCTGCCCATTCAACCGGCAGCGGGCACGCAATCCGAAGGCTGCTGAGTCCGGTCACGCGTGCGGACGCCTCTCGTCCCCGCGGACTCCGATCGCGGCACGCGGCGCTGACTGCACAGCGGCAACGCGCGCATTCCGGCACGGCCCGGCAGCCTGGCCCCGCCTGCCATCGTCCCACGGGTCAGGCTCCGCAGGCGGGAAATCCGCACGAAAAAAAACGTGGGCCTGCTCCCTGGGGAACCGGCCCACGTTGAACTTTCCAACAAATCGCTGGGCTCGGCCAGCGCCGCGCCGCTTGGTTACGCGGGGCGCACCTGTTTGGCCGCCGGGCCTTTGGGGCCCTGCTCCACGGAGAACTCCACCGCCTGACCTTCATGCAGCGTGCGGAAGCCTTCCATCACGATTTCCGACTGGTGGCAGAACAAGTCCTTGCCGCCGTCGTCAGGAGTGATGAAGCCAAAACCCTTGGATTCGTTGAACCACTTTACTTTGCCTTGCATATGTACCTGTCCCCTATGGGTCTCTAGAACCATCCATGCACCAGAGATCCTCCGGGCACTGTCCTGTACGGAATTGTATAGGGCTGGATCGTGGTTGCTATTGAGTAGGTTCTTCAACACTAGCAGGTTCCGTGCCGCATGGCTACTAAAATATGCATCGATCCGCTCCGCCCGGCGCGGCGCGGAAACGAGCAGGCCGCCCGGTGGCCGACTCCTACGACTGTGCCGCGTAGGCCTGGCCGGGCGTGGCGCCGATGGCCAGCACGGTGGCCCCCTGCCCGCCCGGGAGCAGCGTGCGCTTTTCGCCGGGCCCCACCCGGGCCATGCTGCCCGGGCTGAGCGGCCAGCTTTGGCCGCCGGCGCGCAGCGTGGCGGTGCCTTCCAGCAGCACGTACACCTCCTCCTGGCCATCCTTGAGATGGTCGTGCGCGGGGTAGTTGGTCACGTTGGGCGCCAGCTTGAGCACGTTCATGCCCCAGGCCGTCACGCCCAGCCCCTTGGCCGCATAGCAGAACTTGATGCCCGCCAGGGCGTGCGGCCCGTCGTAATGGGCCAGCTCATCGACATGTTTCACCGTCACATCGGCCATGGCCGCCCCTCCGCGCAATGAAAGTTTTCCCGCCAACGCATTGAAATCATGCAATGAAATCACAGCGCACACGGCAGGACTCGAACCTGCGACACCTGGTTTCGAAGACCAGTGCTCTATCCGCCTGAGCTACGTGTGCGAGCAGGGGGGAATTGACTTGCGCTGCCGGCGGCGGGGCCGCGCGCGCACGCTCCGCGACCTCTGCCGTGTGAGGGCAGCGCTCGCCCGCAGGGCAGGCTCATCATGCCACGCCCGGCGGGGTGAAAACCAGCGGCCCTGCAGGCCATTCCGGCGGGGTGAAAACCAGCAGCGCGGGTGGCGGGTGAGCGCCCGGTCTTTAATCTCGCGCGCCGTCCTGCTACACAGCATTACGCACAGGACAGCGCCCGCCGCGACAGGCCGCGATGCACCCGCAGGCGGCACGGGCGGCGCCCCGCAACCTTCCAACCCAGCACGGAGCGGCGCATGGAAGCCACGATGGAGGAGCTGATCGAGGACCTGGAACGCCGCAAGGCCAAGGCGCAGGAGATGGGTGGGCCGCAGAAGGTGGCCCAGCAGCACGCGCTGGGGCGCTACACGGCCCGCGAGCGCGTGGCCCGCCTGACCGATGCGGATTCCTTCGTCGAGCTGGGCATGCTCAACACGTCGGAATATCCCGGCGCCGCCGAGAAAAGTCCCGCCGACGGGCTGGTCTGCGGCGTGGCCAAGGTGGACGGGCGCCCCGTGGTGGTGGAGGCCACGGACAAGACGGTGTTCGCCGGCGCCGAAGGCTCGGTGCACATCCGCAAGTTCACCAAGCTGCACGCCCTGGCCACCCGCCGCGGGCTGCCCCTGCTGAACCTGGCCGAGGGCGGGGGGCTGCGCATCCCGGATGGCATGGGCTCCGACGGGATCAGCGAGAACGTGTTCCCCATGCCCCTGTTGCGCCATGGGCGCGAGACGCCCTACATCACGGGCATCATGGGCGACAGCTACGGCATGCCCACCTGGTGCGCGGTCTCCTCGGATTACGCGGTGCAGGTCAAAGGCACGTGCATGTCCATCGCCGGCCCGCGCATGCTGGAGATCGCCACCTCCGAGCAGATCAGCCCGGAGGAGCTGGGAGGCTGGAAGGTGCACGCCGAACACACGGGGCAGGTGGACGGCTTCGCCGAGGACGACGACGGCTGCATCGCCATGATGAAGGCCTTCCTGGCCTTCATGCCGCAGAACCAGCGCGAAGAGCCGCCCTACCGCGCCACGGGCGACGATCCCGACCGCCGGCTGGACGAGGCGTTGAAAATCGTGCCCACGCGCATGCGCCGCGCCTACGACATGCGCAAGCTGCTGCGCATCCTGGTGGACGAGGGGCGCTTCCTGGAGCTGAAGGCGGATTTCGGCAAGGCGCTGATCACCGCCCTGGCACGCATGAACGGGCGCGTGGTGGGCATCATGGCCAGCCAGCCGCTGTACTACGCCGGGGCCAGCGGGCCCTTCGAGGCGGACAAGGCCATCGAGTTCATCTGCCTGTGCGACAGCTACAACGTGCCCATGGTGTTCCTGCACGACGTGCCGGGCTTCTACATCGGCAGCAAGGCCGAGCGCATGAAGATGCCCACCAAGATCATGGTCTGGAACCAGGCCCTGGCCTGGTCCACGGTGCCCAAGATTTCCGTGGTGATCCGCAAGAGCATCGGCGCGGCCTTCGCCAACATGTGCGGGGCGGGCATGGGCAACGACTTCCTGGTGGCCTGGCCCAGCGCCGACATCAACTTCACCGGCCCGGAGGTGGGCGTGAACGTGGTCTATCACAAGGAGCTGGCGCATGCGGACAACCCCGAGGCGCAGCGCCAGGAGTTGCTCAAGCGCTGGGCGTTCGAATCGTCGCCCTACAAGGCCGCGGCGCGCAATTACCTGGACGACATCATCGACCCGCGGGACACGCGCAAATATATCTGCCGCACCCTGGACGTGGCCTGCCACAAGCACGGCTCCATGGGCGAGCACCTGCTGGCCAACTGGCCCACGGGGTATTGAGGGGTTGGCCCGCGGCCCGGTGCGCCGAAAGTTCAGCGCCTGAGCCGGGGGCGCGGCCGGCTCGGGCCTGCCGATTCATGGCATCCGCTCGGGCTTTAATCTCGCGGATCATCCTGCTACAAGCCTGATATTGAGCGCGCCGCGGGCGGCGGGAGTTCCGCCGCGATGCCGCGGCCAGCGCGGACGCCTTGCCGGAGTTGCCGATGGAAGCCAGCATGGACGAGCTGCTTGCCGAGCTGGAGCGGCGCAAGGCCGGCGCCCGCGAGATGGGCGGGCCGCGCAAGGTGGCCCAGCAGCACGCCCTGGGGCGCTACACGGCCCGCGAACGCATCGCCCGGATCACCGACGCGGATTCGTTCCTTGAGTTGGGCATGCTCAACACCTCGGAATATCCGGGCGCGGAGGCTCGCAGCCCGGCCGACGGGCTGGTCTGCGGCGTGGCGCGGGTGGACGGGCGTCCGGTGGTGGTGGAGGCCACGGACAAGACCGTGTTCGCCGGGGCCGAGGGCTCGGTGCACATGCGCAAGCTGGCGCGCATCCACGACCTGGCCGCCCGGCGCCTGCTGCCCGTATTGAACCTGGCCGAGGGCGGGGGCCTGCGCATGCCCGACGGCATGGGCGCCGACGGCATCGCCGAGAACTCGCTGCCCGCCAACCTGGTGCGCCGGGGGCGCGAGGCGCCGTTCATCACGGGCATCATGGGCGACAGCTACGGCGTGCCTACCTGGAGCGCCGTCTCCTCGGACTACGTGGTGCAGGTCAAGGGCACGTGCATGTCCATCGCCGGCCCGCGCATGCTGGAGATCGCCACCGCCGAGCACGTCTCCCCGGAAGAGCTGGGCGGCTGGCGCCTGCACGCTGAGCACACGGGCCAGGCCGATGCCTTTGCCGACGACGACGACGGCTGCATGGCCATGATGCGCGAGTTCCTGGCCTACATGCCCCAGAACCAGCGCGAGGAGCCGCCCTATCGCGCCACGGACGACGACCCCGAGCGCCGGCTGGACGAGGTGCTGAAGATCGTGCCCACGCGCATGCGCCGCGCCTATGACATGCGCAAGCTGATCGCGGCGCTGGTGGACGAGGGGCGCTTCCTGGAGCTGAAGGCCGAGTTCGGCCCGGCGCTGCTCACGGCCCTGGCGCGCTGCAACGGG
>JACQHH010000071.1 GCA_016199125.1 Candidatus Lambdaproteobacteria bacterium | reverse complement strand
CCCGCGGCCTCGGCCAGCGGAATCAGCTTGGAGGTTCTGTGGGCCATGGGCGTACCTTCGCGTGGGCAGCGTGTAGAGTCCGGTGACGCCGCGGGGAGCGCGGTGCGCGCCCGCGTCCACAACGCCCGCAGCATCCGTACGAGGTATGCATAGTCCGCCTGGGCCTGCACCGCAACCTGCCGCCGCTCCGCGCCGGCATCTGCGCCGCGCGCGCAACGGCTAAAAACGGAACGTGTAGCCCAGGCTCAGCCCATAGACCTCGTAGGTGAAACGCTGACCGTCCACGGAGCCGGCCAGGAACAGCGAACGAAAGAGCAGCGCCCAGCGCTCGATCTGCAACTCCCAGGTGGCCGGCACCAGCAGGGCGGCGACGTAGCCCGCCGACGAGAGGCGCACCTTGGGCAGCGTGGGCAGATCCGCGCGGGGCAGCACCCGGGCGTCAAAGCGCACGGCCGCCAGACCCACGCCCGCGCCGAATTTCCAGAAGATGGCCCTATTTGGATACAACGGCCCGATGCGCGCGAACACTTGCGGCGCGGCGGCCAGGTAGTCCCCACGCACATGGGTGCCCAGCGCCTCGCCCACGAAAGCGCTGGTGCGCAACTGGCGTTCGGCGGCCAACGCGCCGAATTCCAGCGCGGCATCGTAGCCCAGCGCGATGCGGCCTTCGCGCAGGGGAAATTCCAGCACGTACGACTCGGGGGTCTGGTAGCGCAGGAAGGGGCTGAAACGGCCGTTGTCCGTGAGCTGGGGATTGGCCGTCGGGTCCCCGCCGATCTGGGCGAATTTGAATGTGCCCTGGACGTACCCGGCGCCGACCTGGAGCGATTGACCGCCTACGGCGCGCCAGCTCGCCTCCCACAGCGCCTCCGCATGCCGCAGCGCCGCGCGCGGAATCCCCGACGCTTCGTCCCCCGCGTGGGGCTCGTCGGGCGTCGTCGCCGCATCCGGCGGGTTGGCGGAAGCGCCGGGCAGGGCCTGGGCATGGAGCCGCGCCACGCCCGGCAGGGCGGCGAGGGCCCACACGACGAGGGCCAGCGAAACCAGCAACCGTTTCATGGGCGCTTCCCGGAATCAGTGCCAGCGTCTGCCGACGACCAGCCGCAGGGTGGTGCGGGCGTCGAGCGCGGAGAACAGCAGTTGGCGCGGGCGGTCGACCTGCACGGCCCAGGCCCAGCCATCGGCCCATTCCATGCCCGCGGTGAGACCAAAGCCCGGCCCGTAGTAGGTGCCGGTCGTGCCGGCAATGGCCAGCAGCTCGACATAGTAGCCCAGTCGTCCGCCCAGGTAGGCATCGCCGAACCAGCGGCGCAGCTCCAGCCCAGCCATGCCGTTGCTGGCGGTGCCCTCCAGCCCGTCGCCCAGGCGCTCCAGAGTCAGGCCCAGCAGGGGGACCAGCGACCATGCGTCGTCGATGACGAATTGCGCGTCGCCGTGGAGTGCCAGCCCCAGGCTGGTGTGATCGCGGGGGACGGGCGTCTGCACGTGGTGGCCCACCGCGCCGCCCAGCAGCCCGAAGCCATTGGCCGCTGCGCCCAGCGCCGGCAGGGGCACCAGCAGGACCGCGACAATGACGAGGGCTGTGCGCATGGAACGCGCGGCGCCGGGCCGCGCAGCATGGACCCGCGCGGCGCTGTGCGGAACCGGGCCGCCCGTGGCGCAGAATCGGGTTGGGGAATGTTCTCGGCGCGCCGGATCACCGGGTGGCGCGCCGCACCAGGCTGTCATTTAGCGCCGATGGCGGGCGGTGCACAAGGGGCCCGCATTCCCATGCCGCGGAGCGGTGCGACAGTGGGGATGCGCCGTCTGCACGAGCGGCGTTCCCGATCGGGGCCAGTGTCGCGGCTTGGCCGTTCCGCCGGGATGGCCGCCACGGAGGCCGCGTGGCAGGGCTACAAAATGCTGGCGCTTTCGCCGCGCAGCAGCGTAGCCTTGCCTGTCTTCTCGCGCATGGGAGTGTTCCACCGCGGTCGCAGCGGACGACCGCTGGCGCTCCTGGCGACGGAGCGGCGCCTGGGCAGGCATTCCGCCGTGTGGCGGAATATCCACCAGGACGATCTGGCGCCTGGAATCGCACTGGGGGCGAGATGGCGCTGCGCGGCTTGCGGGCGTATCCTTGGAAAGTGGTATGACGTGGGGAAGGCAGGAGCGCCGCCGACCCGTTTTGGTTGACGCCGTTCCGAAAAATCGCAAAATCTAAAACCTTCAGTGCACACGGCGAGACACCCGAGGCCGCGCAGGGCGGTGCCGGGCCGCGGGCCGACGACCGGACACTTGGTGTTGTGAGCGTTGGCTGCGCGCGCCGCGCCGGCGGGGTCATGCAGGATGGCCCCTCGCCGGCGATCTCACTTCAACCATTACCGCGGGAGGCTCGTCCGGCAGTGGAACGCGAATTCGAACAGATTGGCGGGGAACATCAGGCGACGGGCAAGATGATGCGTGCATATGCTTGGCTGATCGAGCAACAACTTGCCGGAAGCAGCATCATTCCGCGCCCGGCCCTCGATGCGCTGATGAAGTTGATGGTCGAGTTGCATTACCGCTTTTCCCCCACCTACAGCGAATTGCCTTGCGAGTGGAGCGGCGACAGCGGTCCCATCGCCGAGCAGAGCGAGGACCTGATGCGCGTGCATTACGACAAGCCGCTGATCGTCTTCGAGAATTTCCTGGGCCCGACCATGAAATACACCATGGCGCTCTATGAGCGCGGGGCGCGCACCTTGGAGCAGGCCCAGGAGGATATGCTCGACGACCTGTGCACAAAGGTGGGGTTGCAGAACGGCGAAGAGGTGCTGGACATCGCCTGCGGTTTCGGCAGCCTGTCCACGTACATCATGCGCCACTATCCCAAGTGCAAGGTGACCGCGCTCAATTTGAGCAAGGTGCAGGTGGACTACATCGCCAGCAAGCAGAACGAGCCGGGCCATCCGCTCCATGCGGACCGCTTTCGCATCATCCAGGAAGACTTTGCGACCGCCAAGCTTGACCGTCAGTTCGACCGCATCATGGTCATCGGATTGTTCGAGCACATCCGCAACCTCAAGCTGGCCCTGGAGAAGATTTCCAGGTTTCTCAAGCCCGCGGGCTCGGTGCTGCTGCATTACATCGCGTACAATCGCATCATCGAACCCATGGCGAATCCGACTCAGGACCTGTTTTTCGGCAAGTACATCTTTCCGGGCGGGCGGTTCTGGTATTTTCGCGAGCTGTTCCGCTACCAGGATCATCTGCGGATCGAGAATTCCTGGTTCCTCAACGGCAACAACTACAAGCGCACGCTGGAAGTCTGGCTGGAGAATTTCTGGCACAACATCGACAAGATCCGGACGCATCCGGACATCGACGAGCGCTTCATCCGCACTTGGGATTTGTACCTGCGCTTCTGCATCGCCATCTTTGGCGGCATGGGTGGGCGCAACGTGGGCAACGGCCAATACCTGCTGCGCCACGCCGGGCCGGCGCACTAAGCCGCGCGTCAAAGCGCGCTGCACCGTCTCCGCCGCGGTGCAGGCCCTGAATCCCGGTGCCGCCCGGGGTGGCGGCCTGCCGCGGGGTCACGTGCCGCACTGAACGGAATTCGCCATGCACCGTTGTGACGTGCTGATCGTGGGCGGAGGTCCCGCCGGGTCGTCGCTGGCCTGGCGCTTGCGCGAGCGCGACCTGGCCGTCACCATCCTGGACCGCAAGACGTTTCCCCGGGACAAGGTGTGCGCGGGCTGGGTCACGCCCGAGGTCGTACGGTCGCTGCGTATCGACTTGGCGGCCTATGCGCGCGAGCGCACGCTGCAGCCCATCCGCGGCTTCCGCGTCAGCCTGCTGGGCCGGCCGCAGGTGGAGTGGCGCTACGGCGGGGAGCCGGTGAGCTACGGCATCCGGCGTTATGAGTTCGACCATTTCCTGCTCGAACGCAGCGGGGCTGCGCTACGGCTGGGCGCAGCGTTCCAGTCCATGACCCGCGACGGGGATGGCTGGATCGTCAACGGCGACATCCGCGCGCGCCTGGTGGTGGGGGCCGGCGGGCATTTCTGCCCCGTGGCGCGGGCGATCGGCGCCCGCCCCGAGGCCGGTGAGCAGATCGTGGCGGCCCAGGAAATCGAATTTCGCATGACGCCTGCCCAGCGCGATGCCTGCGTGATCGATCCCGAAGTGCCCGAGCTGTTCTTCACGCCCGACCTGACAGGATACGGATGGATTTTCCGCAAGGGCGACTACTTGAACATCGGCCTGGGCCGCGAGGACAATCAGCGTCTGAGCGAGCACGTGCAGGCGTTCTGGGAATATTTGCAGGGCCAGGGCAAACTGCCGCCGGGCAGCCCCATGAAGCTCAAGGGCCACGCTTATCTGCTCTATCACCATGCCCTGCGCGATGTGCTGCGCGACGGCGTGCTGCTCATCGGCGATGCGGCCGGGCTGGCCTATCCGGAGAGTGGCGAGGGCATCCGGCCCGCCGTGGAGTCGGGCCTGCTGGCCGGCCAGGTCATCGAGGCCGCCGCGGGCGATTTCGGCCAGGCGCGATTGGCGCCATATTACGATCTGCTCACGCAACGCCTGGGGCGGCGCCGGCCATCGCCCGGCCTGCTGGAACGCGTGCCCCTGGGGCTCAGGCGGGCGCTGGCCGGCCGGCTCATGCAAACACGCTGGTTCGTGCGCAAGGTGCTGATCGAACGCTGGTTCCTGCACCGGCATCTGGCGCCGCTGTCCGTGGACGGACCGCCCTCGGTGAGTCCATAGCGCCGCGTGCACGGTGCGCCGCCGCCGTGTTTCCGCCATTCAGCGTGTCTTGACTCGTGTGCCGGCATCCTCTGCCATTGTGCCTTGCCCGGCTTGGTGCGCCAGGCTTTCATCAATATTTGCAGAAGTATTGATTACTAACCTGCGGCCGGCACGCCCGCGCCAAGCGAAAAAGCTGGCAGGTGGCCGGGGCGGCGGTTTTGTTTGTCCGCTGACGCCAGGGGAGGTCGGATATCAACGCGCGGCGCGCGCAACGTTCCCGTCGGGTCGCCGCAGGTCGGACTTTTCCCCTGGAGGCGGTGGTGCTAAATTACGCCACAGGAGGAACATTCGCCGGGCGCAACGTATGAATATCAGAGAGTCCCGGGCGAATTGAATTTCGCGGGAGTGCTGTGCTGCAGTCCCGGCGCGTGAGTGAGTGGGATATCCTGTTCATTCCAGTCTGATGAGTGCAGACTGCGCGGTTCCACACGCGGGCGAGACCGATGCATCCCGTCTCCAGCATAGGTTGGGTCCGATGTACCGCAAGAGCGGATTCACCTGAGGGCGACGGTCAACCCGTGCCGGCGCCCGCAGGGATTGGGAAAGCTCATCACCATGCAGACTGAATCGGCAGGCGGCGCCCCGTTGTGCGTGCTGGCACTGAGCGGTCCCGGTGCATCGTCGCGCACCTGGCAGGCGCTGCTGCAAGAACTCGGCGGCGCGCTGCAGGTGGTTTGGGTGCCGTCGGTTGCGCTGCTGGGGGAGCGCTTGCAGCAACGACACTGGGATGTCGTGCTGATCGCACAGGCCCGCCGCGATCCCTCGCCGGCCCAACTGTCCGCGGTGCTTTGCCAGAGCGATCCGGACGTGGGGTTCGTCGTGCTGGCCGACGGCATGGACGCACACGGTGCCGCTATGGCGATGCAGGATGGCGCCGCCGATTGCATCGCGCCTTGTGAAGCGGAACGTCTGCTTGCCGTGCTGGCACGGGAGGCGCGCCATGTGGACGAGCGCCGCCGGCTCCGCGCGGCGGAGCGGGAACGGGCCCAACTCGCCGAGCTGTTGCAGACCGCGCTGGATACGGTCCCCCATCCCATGTACGTGACGGACGCCGAGGGGCGTCTGGCGCATGTCAACGACGCCTTCGCCCGGCGCGCGGGCATTGGGCGCGGCGATCTGCGGCATCGGCGTCTGGATGACCTGCCCTGGCCGGACCCTGCCACGCGAGACGCGCTCCTGCGCGGAGACCACGGCATCCTGCAGCGGAACAGCGACAGCGACGACTCCTTCGTGGTCGTTGGCGACTCCGCGCGGGGCGGGAAGCTGATGCACGTGGTCAGGCGGGCCTTGCGCAATGGCAAGGGCGGTTCTCGCGGCCTCGTGAGCCTGGCCGAGGACGTCGGCGATGCGCCGCTGGCCGAGGCGTATGGCCAGTTGGCCGATGCCGTGGCACATGCCCCGGTCGCGTTCTACTACCTTGACGCCCAGCGGCGGCTGCAATTCTGGAACCGGCGGGTGTTCGAGCTCTTTCCGACGCTCGAACCCCTGCTGCGCAAGGGCATGACCGCCGAAGAGGTGTTTCGCAGGGTCGGCCCGGCGGTGATCACGCCGGATATGGACCTCGAAGCATACGTGGCGTGGCGCCTGGAGCGCCTGGAAGATACCCCTCCGGGAGGCTTCGAATACCAGACGACGGATGGCCGCACGGTACTGGTGCAGGATCATGCCACGGCCTCGGGCGGCATCGTGATCTGCACCATGGACGTGACCGGACGGCAGCGCAAGGAATATGCGCTGGCGACCACCGAGGCCAATTTCCGCGAACTGGCGGACCGCGCGGGCGACGGCGTGTTCATCTCGGACCCCACCAGCCGCTTTCTGCACATCAACTCCCGCCTGTGCGACATGACCGGCTATTCCGAGACGGAATTGCTGCGCAAATCCTTTGCCGACCTGGTCGAACCGGATTCGCTGCAAGCCCAGCCCCTGGGCCTGCCGGAGATTCTCAGCGGCAAGACCATGCTGCGCGTGCGCCCCTGGCGGCGCAAGGACGGCCGCACGATCCACGTGGAAACCAGCGCGGTGGTGCGGGCGGACGGCAACATCCTGGGCATCGTGCGCGACATCACCGAGCGGCGTCGCGCCGAAGAGGCCCTGCGCGCCAGCCAGCGCCTGCTGCAAACCGTCTTCGACACGATTCCGCACTACTTGTATGTCAAGGACGACCAGGGCAGGTACCTCATGGCGAACCTGGCCTACCAGCAGGTCTATCGAAAGACGCCCGAAGAAATCGTGGGCCATCGCGTGGAGGAGATGCTGGAGCGTGCCGACGACGAGTTGGCGGTGATCCTCAAGGCGGATCGCGATGTGCTCGACGGCACGTGCGAGCGCGTGGATCACCTCGGCGAAATTCACTTTGCCGACGGCCGGCCGCACATCGTGCGCACGATCAAGGCGCCGCTGCGGGACGAGACGGGCCGCATTTGCGGCCTGGTCGGAATTTCCGAGGACGTCAGCGAGCTGGAACGCGCCCAGGCCGACCTGCGCGACAGCCAGCGGCTGCTGCAATCGGTATTCGATGCCATCCCGCACCTGGTCTTCGTCAAGGACCTGGACAGACGCTATGTGGTGGTCAATCGGCACACGACGGAAGCGCTGGGCATGCCGGCCGACAGCCTGGCAGGCCGGCGCGTGACGGAAACCGGCGTGGCCCCTTTTACCGAGTGGGCAGAGGCCGCGAGCAGCGACAAGCTGATCCTCAGCGGTGCCGAGCGGCGCGTGGACGCCCTGGTGCGCTTTCGCTGGGCCGATGGCCAATGGCGCACCGTGCGCACGGTCAAGGAGCCGTTGCTGGACGAGGCCGGCCGCATCAAGGGATTGGTGGGCGTTTCGGAGGACGTGACCGAGATGGAGCGCATGCAGACGGCCCTGCGCGACAGTCAGCGCCTGCTGCAATCGGTGTTCGATACCATCACCCACTCCATGTTCGTCAAGGACACCTCGGAACGATACATCGCGGTCAACCGCCGCGCTGCCGAAGCGTTGGGGCTCCCGGTCGAGCAGATCATCGGCAAGCGCATCGACGAGACCCGCATCACCCTCGATCCGGAATGGCGCCGGGTGAGGGAGCTGGATGCACGCATCCTCAGCGGCGAGCTGCCGCGCGCCGAGGATGTGTACCATTTGCGCTTCGCCGACGGCAAGCCGCGCGTTATCTGGCAGATCAAGGAACCCCTGCGCAACGATGACGGCGCGATTGTCGGCGTGGTGGGCATCGCCCAGGACATCACGGCCCTGCGCGAGGCCCAGGCCGATGCTGCCATTGCACACGCCCGGCTCTTCGACGCGGTGCAGCACCTCTGGGCGGGATTCTACCTGTACGACAAGGACGAACGGTTGATGCTCTGGAACGAGCGCGTCTTCGACCTGATCCCCCACCTGCGCGGCCACCTGCGGCAAGGCATGCAGGCGGAAGAGGTGTTCCGCATCGGCTCCGAGGCGGTTGACTTCGGCAACCAACCCCTCGAGGACTATCTGCAACAGCGTCTGGCCCAATTCCGCAATCCACCGGGCCACTCTTTCGAGCGCAAGCTCAAGGACGGCCGCTGGCTGCTGGTGCGCGACCGGCGCACGTCGGAAGGCGGCACCGTATCGCTGCGGCACGAGATCACCGATCTCAAGCAGACCGAGGAGGCCCTGCGCGCCAGCGAGGCGCGCTATCGCCTGCTCACTGAAAACGCGCCCGACCTGATCTTCAGCTATCGGCTGCAACCCGATCGCGGTTTCGACTATGTCAGTCCGGTCGCGGCCGAGATGCTGGGGTATGGACAGGACGAGCATTATGCCGATCCGGATCTGTGGCTGAAGATCACCGATCCCGAGGACATCGACCAGCAGGCGGCGATCTTCGAGGGGCGCGCGGGCATCGACGGCAAGCTGGTGACGGTGCGTTGGCAGCAACGGGGCGGCGACTGGATCTGGATCGAGGAACGCTGCGCGCCGATCTTCGACGAGCGCGGCAACCTGCTGCGCATCGAGGGCGTGGCCCGCGACATCACCGCGCGCAAGACCTTGGAAGATCAGCTCCTGCAGGCCCAGCGCATGGAAGCCGTGGGCAGGCTGGCCGGCGGCATCGCGCATGACTTCAACAACATGCTCTCCGTGATGGGTAGCTATGCGCTGTTTGTGCACGATCAGCTTGAGCCCGCGCATCCCGCCCAGGCGGACCTGCTCGTGATCCAGAATGCCGTGGAACGCTCCACCGCGCTCACGCGCCAGCTCCTGGCCTTCAGCCGCCGGCAGATGCTGCGACTGGAAACCGTGGATCTCAACCTGCTGGTGGCGCAGATGGAAAAGCTGTTGCGCCGCATGATCGGCGAGGACATCGCCCTGGTCGCCGTGCTGGAGCCGAACCTGGGACACGTGTATGCCGATGCGAGCCAGATTGAACAAATCCTGATGAACCTGGTGGTCAATGCCCGCGACGCCATACCCAAGGGCGGCGTGGTGACACTGGTCACAGCCAACGTGGAGGTGGACGGTGAGCTGGTCAAACGCCATGCCGACCTGGAACCCGGTTCCTATGTCTCTCTGTCGGTGCGGGACACCGGCGTGGGCATGAGCGAGGCGGTGCAGAAGCACGTCTTCGACCCGTTCTTCACCACCAAGGATGTGGGCCAGGGCACGGGGCTGGGCCTGTCCACGGTGTATGGGATCGTCAAGCAGATGCACGGCGACGTGTGGGTCACCAGCGCGCCGGGAGCCGGCACGGTCATGGACATTCTGCTGCCCCGGTCCTTGGACGGGCGGAAGTACAGCTCCGTCGGCACAGGCCCGGAGGACGTGCCCAGCGGCTCGGAAACCATTCTGCTGGTCGAGGATGAGGAGATGGTGCGCGATGCGGCGCGCCGCATTCTGGAGGCCCATGGCTACACGGTGCGGCCCGCGGCCGATGCGCATGAGGCCCAAACCTTGCACCGCTCCGCGGCCGGCCCCATCGATCTGCTGCTCACCGACGTGGTGATGCCCGAGGTCAGCGGACCCGAGCTGGCGGAGCGGCTGATTGCCGCGCAGCCCGGGCTGCGCGTGCTGTACATGAGTGGCTACGCGGAAAACCGCATCTCCGGGCTGGTCGGTCCCGGCAGTGCCCAGCAGGTGCTGAAGAAACCCTTCTCTCCGCAGCAATTGCTGCACAAGGTCCGCACGGCGCTGGACGAACGTTCGGCCCCGGCCTCCTGATCGCCGCGCCCATGAGCCACGCCGCGCGCGGGTCGGCAGCCCGCGTCACCGCTTGCGCGTGGGGCCGGTGGCGGCTCTGCAGGCGCGCCGCAGCGGCTATTTCCTGCCCTTGTTCTTGGAGCTCTTGGACACTTTGCGGTCAACCGCCGGAATGGTGCCCAGGTACGCCGCGATGGCGTCGCGGTCCTGCAAGGTGAGGTGTCCGTAGCCGTGCTCGATGGATTCGGCCATCAGGCCCTGCACGTCGTCGCCGTCGGGCTTGAAGCCGGATTCCAGCAGCCAGGTGATGTCGCGGGCGCTCCAGCCGCCCAGGCCGGTCGGCTTGTGGGGCGTGATGTTGGGAGCCAGCTCGCCCTCGGGACCGTCCGAGGAGCCGGCCAGGAACAGCCCGTTGCGCAAACCCCCCATCAGGTTCCGCGGCGTGTGGCATTCGGCGCAATGGCCCAGCGCGTTGACCAGGTAGCTGCCCCGTGCGACCAGAGGATCGTCCCGGCGCGCCGGCGGCAGGGTGGGCACGGACAGCGGCAGGTTCAGCCACTTCCAGACGGGCAGCGGCCAGCGCCAGCCAAAGGGCGGCCACACCTCGTGGGGGCGGTTGGGCTGCCGCACCGCCGGCTGAGCGAACAGGTAGGCCTTGAGATCCAACAGGTCCGCCCGGGTCATGCCGGCGAAGGATGGATAGGGAAACACGGGAAACAAGTGCCGCCCATGCGGCGCGACCCCGCGGGTCATGGCCGCGATGAAGTCCTCGTCGCTCCAGCGGCCGATGCCGGTTTCCGCATCGGCAGTAATGTTGGTGCTGTAGAACGTGCCGAAAGGCGTCTTCATTGCCCGGCCGCCGGCCAGCTCCGCGCCACCCCCGGCCCGGTCGGTGTGGCATCCACAGCCTCCCGCCGCGCGGTAAAGATATTCCCCGCGCGTGGCATCGCCCTCCGCCAGTGCGGACACGGAAGCGAACAGCGCGAACAGCAGCAGACAGGCGAAAAGCCGCATGAGGATTCAGAATGGCGGGACGGTGCTTGCGTGGCCGGCTCCGACTCTCGACTTGAGTCCGGCCAGCCGAAATGCGCCGTAGTCTGCGCCGGCCCGCCGAGGGACAAACCGTGCGCGCGTGCCATCGCATGTAGCGGCGATGGCAGCGCGACAGGGCACCCCGGCCGGCGCGCGCGGGCCCGGGCGGTGCGGGTCGCGGCGCACCAACGATACGACGCCACCCGGCACGTGCCGCGGGTTACTTGTTCTTGTAGCTTTCTTCCTTGGGCTTGCGGAACTCCTTGTGGCAGTCTCCACAGGCGCCGCCCAGCGCTTTTACCGCCGGCCCCACAGCCGCCATGTCACCCGACATTGCCACCTTGGACAGGGTGCTGGCCTTGTCGGCAGCGGCTTCGGCCAGCGAGACGAATTTCTTCCAGTCGGCCCAGATTTCCGGCTTGGAATCGGTGGCGCCCGCCGAGATGTTCTTCTCAAACGCCGAGGCCGCCAGCAACATCGTCTGCTCGATGTTGGCCGCGTGCGTCACGATGTTCTTGCCCATCGGCAGGCTGCTTTTCATGATCTCGCCGATGGCCGCCATGTTGTCCCCGTTGCTGCTCATCACTTTCTGCCGATAGGTGATGAAGGCCTGATCGTTTTGGGCGTACAGCGGAATGCCGGCAGCCAGGGTGAACAGTGTGGCCAGGGACAGGACCATGAACATGCGGGTTGCTGCGTTCATACAGGATGCTCTCCTTGTGGAAAATGCACCGGTTGGGTGCTGCACCGGCAACATGGGGGTATGGCAAGATGTGCATGAATTGAAGTGGCCGCGGCGCAGTCAGTACATGCGCTTCCCCCGCCCCAGTCCGTAAACTGTCTCACGGATTTTCCGCCCCCCAAAGCGCTGTGGCCGGTCGGCAGCACGATTCGAGCGGTCAAGCGGCATGACTGCGCGCGGCCCCTTCGTTGGCATAAACACCCGCGGGTGCCGTTTTATTCCCGTTGGGTCGCTTTATTTTTTGCGATGAGACGGATGGTGCGGGGATGAAGACCCCAGGGCTGTCCGCCCATCCTAAATATCTTCGGCCGCCGGGCGCGTGACAGCGTCCGCACTGAGCATGATCTCCTCGATTTCCTCGGTGATCTCCTCCTGGCGCAGGGTATTGAGGCGCTGCCCCCATTGCTGGATGCGGCTTTCCATGCGGTGCAGGGCACCTTCCATGTGACGCAGACGCCAGCGGTTTTCGGCCATCAGCGAATTGAAGAACCACTCGTGCAGGGCGGCGAAAAAGTACTGGTCGATCAGCTCCGGCATGAACTCGTCCGGCGGCACATTGAGCAGAGGCGGAGCGCCATAGCGGCGAGGGCAATCGACGAATTGCGATACGGGCGAGACGATGTCGATGGCCAGGCTGGATTCGTCGCTGTCGGCGACGTGGTGAAACACGGTCAACGTGAGCAGGTTGGCGCCGAATTCGGCAGAATGCCGTTGCAGCACGGAGAGCACGTTGCGCAGCACCTCATCCACTTCTTCCACCAGCGCCGGTCCCTCCACTTCGGCCAGCACGCGGGGGTCGTCGGCCAGCTTCTGGCACAGGCGCCGCCCCACCGCGATCACCCGCCGCGCCGGGGGCGTGGGCACCCGGGCCGGCAACGCGATCTCCGTCTCGGGCGTCTGGTCGCCGGCCGCGGAGCGTGCATCCGCCGCCTCCTGGCGCAGGTGGCGCTCCAGGGCCTGCAGCACCACATCGTTGAAGCCGCCGCAGAAGCCGCGTTCCGAGCCGATGAGCACGATGGGCGCCGGGGCCGCGGAGCGGGTCGGCAGATCCAGGGGATAGTGGCTGAAGAAGTCCTGCGAGGCCCGCAGCATCGTTTCCATTACGCCGCGCTGGGTTTCGATGAAGCGGCCCAGCTTGCGCAGCTCGGTGAGCGAGAGGTTCTTCATGGCGGACATGATGTCCATCAGCTCGCGAAACAGCCTGAGCTGCTGCTCCAGTCCGCGCCGGCGGGTCATGGGTCACCTGCCAAGTTGCGCAGCGCGGCGCCGATCTCCTCCACCCAGCGGGCGCGACCGCTGCCCACCGCCAGCGTTCCGCCGGCCAGCACGCGCTGCAAGCGCTCCAGGGCCTCGTCGATGCGCTCCAGGGGCATGCGCTCCAGCAGCCCCTCGTTGTAGGCGATGAGCCAGGTGAGCTGGAACTCGATGGACTTGGGGTCGCGCTTGTCCTGCAACAGCAGCTTGCGCAGCACGCGACCGCGGTGGATCTTGCGCGCCGTCTCGGCCTCCAGGCGCCCTCCGAAGCGCGTGAAGGTCTCCAGTTCCAGGAACTGCAGGAAGTCCAGCTTGATACGCCCGGCCTCCTCCTTGATGCGCGGATGCTGGGCCTTGCCCCCGATGCGCGAGACGGATTTGCGGATGTCGATGGCCGGCAGGAAGCCCCCGGCGAAGAGCCCGTGGTCCAGGTAGAGCTGGCCGTCGGTGATGGAGATGAGGTTGGTGGGGATGAACGCGGCGATTTCGCCCAGCTCCGTCTCCGCCAGGGGCAGGGCCGTCATGCTGCCGCCGCCCGCCCCGGCCGACAGGCACGTGGAGCGCTCCAGCAGCCGCGCGTGAATGTGAAACACGTCGCCCGGATACGCCTCGCGTCCCGGGGGATGCCGCAACAGCAGCGACAGCTCGCGGTACGCCTGGGCGTGGGTGGTCAGATCGTCGTAGATCACGAGCGTGTTGCGCCCCATGTGCATCCAATGCTCGGCGATGGCGCAGCCCGCATAGGGCGCCAGGAACTTGAGCCCCGGCGAGGCGGTGGCCTCGGCCACCACCACGACGCTGTGCGCCAGCGCCCCGTGGGCCTGCAGCGCCTCGATGGTCTCCACCACCGTGGCGCGGTTCTGGCCGATGAGCACCACGACGCAAAAGACGTTGCGGCCCTGCTGGGCGATGACCGTGTCCAGTGCCAGGGTGGATTTGCCCGTGCCGGTGTCCCCCAGGATCAGTTGGCGCTGGCCCTGGCCGATAGGAATCATCGTGTCCACGATCTTGTTGCCCGTGTACAGCGGACGATGCACGGTGTCGCGGGCCACGATGGGCGGCGCCGGTCCGTCCAGCAGCCGCCGCGAGGTGCAGTGGGGCGCCGGCTTGGCATCCAGCGGCGCCCCCAGGGGATCCACCACGCGCCCGATCAGCGGGTCGCCCACGGGAATCGTCAGCCGCAAGCCCGAGGGGTGTACCGCTGTGCCCGCGGTCAGCGCGGGCATCTGACGCAGCAGGATGGCCCCCACCATGCGCTGGGTGAGGTGATAGACCATGGCGCGGCTGCCGTCCTCCATGAGCAGCATTTCCTCCATGGCCGCCGACGGCAGCCCTTCGATCCAGGCCACACCATCGCCCACGGAAACCACGTGGCCCTGCTCGGCCACGCGCAGCCCGAAGCGATAGTCGCGCAGCAGCGCCGCGCTCATGGCCAGCGGGGAGTCGGCCTGTTCCGGTCGCACGTCCATGGATCCCTCAGTTCGTGGGGCCGGTGACGGGAGAGGGCTCGGCGGCGCTTGACCCGGACGGTTCCTGGCCCAGCTCGTGACCCAGCTCGGTGGCGTAACGGTGGAAGAAGCTCAGCTCATCGCCCAGATTGGCGCTGAGCACCCACTGCCCCAGCACCACGCGCACGCCGGCGAGCACCTCGGCCACCTGCGTGAAGTCGCAGGCCACCTGGCATCCGGCCAGGGTGGAGAGGGCTTGGCCGATGGCCTGCTGCAGCGCCGGGGTCAGCGGAAAGGCGCTTTCCACGCGAACGGGTTCGTCGTTGTGGCGCAGCACGCGGCCGAATTTCTCGCGGCGGTCCGCATCCAGCCGAGTCAGGTCTTCCAGCAGAATGCCGACCAGCTCGGCTTCCAGGGCCGGACTGGCCAAGCGCTCCAGCAGGCGCGCCGCAAAGCCCGTGGCGTGACCCAGCGCCTCGTTTTCGGCGTTGCGGGTGATTTCGCGCAGGCGCCGCGCTTCGATCACGTTGGCCTTCTCGCGTTCCTGGCCCACCTCGCTGCGCAGGGCCTCCAGGCGCCGCTGGCGCTCGCTCTCCAGCTCCTCGTGCAGCTTGAGCTGGGCCTGCTGCTTTTCGGCCGCCCAGTCGTCCAGGCGGTGGCGGTACTGGGCCTCCAGCGACTCCGCCGCGCTGCGCGTGGCGTGGGCCTCGGCCAGCACCTGCTCCACGGCCTCCTTGCGGCGGCGGATGACGCGCAAGATCGGGCGGTAGAGCAGCCGATGCAGCACCCACACCAGCACCAGGAAGTTGACGATCTCGAAGAGGAAGGTGGTCCAGGAGAATGTCACGGGGTACCGTTGCGCTTGGGGTTCAGGGATCGTGGCACCCGCCGCTCCGCCCGGCAGGCCCGGGTACACCGGCGAGGGGCCTGTACCCTCACGGCTGCAGATAAGCCAGCAGCGGGTTGCGGTAGAGCACGATCAGCACGATCACCAGCACGTAGATGGCCAGCGATTCGATCATGGCCAGCCCGATGAGCAGGGTGCGCAGGATGGACTGCTCTAGCTCCGGCTGGCGCGCCAGCGCTTCCAGCGCCTGGGCCACGGCCCGGCCCATGGCCAGAGCCGGCCCCATGGTGCCGAAGGTGATGGCCACCGCGGCGGCCACCGTGGATGCAATGACAAACAACGCCAGGTTGTCCATGGATTCACTCCTTGGGCGCGGCCCGCTGCGCGTGATGGGCCTGCATGGCCCCGGCGATGTACACCAGGGCCAGCATGCCGAAGATATAGGCCTGTACGAGCGCCTCGACGATGTGCAGCATCATCACCGGCACCGGCACCAGAAACTTGGCCAGCAGCAGCACGATCAGGGCCGCCGTCTCCAGGCTCATGACGTTGCCGAACAGACGCACGGCCAGCGCCACGGTGCGGGTGATTTCGCTCATGATGTGAAAGGGCAGCATCAGCGGCATGGGCCGCAGATAGTGCCGCAGATAGGCGGCCAGACCCTCGTTGCGGATGCCGTACCAGTGCACCGAAAGGAACACCAGGATGGCCAGGCTGGCCGTGATGCCCAGGTCCGCCGTCGGCGAATCCAGTCCGGGCACCAGGCCGACCAGGTTGGCGACCACGATGAAGATCCACAGCGTGCCGATGAACGGCATCACTTGGTCGGCCTTGCCCGGCAGCACGCCTTCCACCGCGCCGGCCATGGCGGAGACCACGCCTTCGCACAGGAGTTGCATCACGCCGGGCTGCTCGCTCAGGCGCCGCGTGACGAGCCACGAGAGCAGCGCCAGCACGGCCATGATGCCCCAGGTGGTGAGCACGGGCAGTGCGATCACCAGCGGCCCCAGTGCCAGTCCCCCGCCGTGTTCGATGGGCGACATGCTTCACCGCCGCAGATAGAGGAACATGTTCACAGCCCCCACCACCACGCCCAGCAGGATCATGCCCAGCGTCCAGCCGGAAGAGGCCTTGCCGAAGAGCGTGTCCATCCAGCGGCCCAGCAGGGCCCCGGCCACCACGGGAATCACGAATACCAGGCCCAGCATGCCCAGGATTCCGGTCTGGGCCAGCAGGCTGCTGCGTTCGCGCTCGGCCCGCTCCATGCGGGCCACCTTGCGCTCCAGGGTCTCCTTGAGCTGCCAGCGGTCGGGCCGCTTGTCCATGTCAGCCATGGCTGATCCTGCGAATGCGCAGGAAGATCTCGCGCTCCAGATTGCGCAGGCTTTCCTTGAGCCCGCGCAGGGCGTGTTCTTCCTGGCGCAGTTGCGCCGCCAACGCGTCGCTGAGCGTGCGGCGGTCGTTGCCGCGCAGATAGTGCGAGGTGGCCACGCGGCACTCGTTGTCGGCGAAGTAGAGCAGCCCGCCGGGCAGCGCCAGGTATTCCCACGCGCCCTGGGCCGTGCGGAAACGGGCCATGCTGAAGGCGAGCACCGCGATCGTGCGCTCGTGATGGGCCATCAGCCCAAACTGGCCCGTGCGGTCTTCGCCCACCAGGACGCTCACCTCCGGCACGGTCTCGTGCTGCGTGGCATCCTGCAAGTGCAACGCAAAGGTGCTCATGGCCCCTCCCGTGTGCCGGCGGCCGCCGCGCCGTCCGGGACGGTGCCCGCGGACGGCCTGGGCAGGATCGGGCGCGCGTTGCCCGCATGCAGCGGCATGGCCCCGCGCATGTAGCATTCGCCCTCGCTCAGCTCATCGTAGGCGCCGTCCAGGAAGCGCTCGCAGTCGGCCAGGCTGGTCTCCAGGGGCACCGAGGCGCCGATCTGCCCCGACTGTGAGGTCACCACGTGAAACGGCTGGGTAAGGTAGCGCTGCAGCCGCCGCGCGCGGTGCACCGTCTCGCGGTCCTGCCGCGAGAGCTCCTCGATCCCCAGCATGACGATGATGTCCTCCAGCTCCTGGTAGCGCGACAGGTGCGCGCGCACTGCGTCGGCCACGGCGAAATGCCGGTCGCCCAGGAAGGCGCGATCCATCATGCGGCTGCTGGAGGCCAGCGGATCCACCGCGGGGTAGATGCCCTTGCCGGCCTGGTCGCGCGAGAGCACCACCCGCGTGTGCAGGTGGTGCATGATGGCGCTCACGGCGGGGTCGCTCATGTCGTCCGCGGGCACGTAGATGGCCTGCACGGCCGTGATGGCGCCGCGACCCGTGGAGACGATGCGTTCCTCCAGCTCGGCCACCTCGCTCAGCAGCGTGGGCTGGTAGCCCATGGTGGCGGGCATGCGTCCCAGCAGGCTGGAGATTTCGCTGCCCGCCTGCACGAAGCGGAAGGTGTTGTCCATCAGCAGCAGCACGTCGCCGCCCAGGCTGTCGCGCAGGAATTCGGCGTAGCAGAGGCCGGTCAGCCCCACGCGGAAACGCACGCCGGGCGACTCGTTCATCTGCCCGAACACCAGCACCGTGTCGGAGAGCACGCCCACATCCTGCATTTCGCGCCACAGCTCGTGGCCCTCGCGCATGCGCTCGCCGATGCCGGCGAACACGGAGACGCCCTGGTGCAGTTCGGTCACGGCGTGCATGAATTCCATCAGCAGCACGGTCTTGCCCACGCCCGCGCCACCGAAGAGTCCCGTCTTGCCGCCGCGCACAAAGGGGCACAGCAGGTCGATCACCTTGATGCCGGTTTCCAGGATGCCGCTGGCGCTGCTCGACTCGTG
>JACQHH010000052.1 GCA_016199125.1 Candidatus Lambdaproteobacteria bacterium | reverse complement strand
ATGCCGGGCAAGGACCTCATTGTGCGCATCAAGGCCATCGGCATCAAGGTCGATGGCAATTTCAACGTCCTTGACGAAAAGCAGATCAAGGAGATTCGCGCCAAGGTGTCCGCCGCCGCCGCGGTGCCGGCCGCCGAGACGAAGCCCGCGCAGGAACCCGCCGCGGAAGGCGAGGGCGAACTGGCCGAAGGCGAGCTGCCCGCGCCGCGCCGCCGCCGAGTGATCTCGGCCAAGGGCGGACGCCGCACGGCCTCCGAGGAGGTGGTGGTCGAGGAGGCGGGCAAGCCCGTGCTGCGCAAGCGCCGCGGCATCGAGGAGGAACCGCCCGCGGCGCCCGCCGCCGCGGAAGGCGCGCCCGGCGAAGTCCCGCCCGGCGAACCCGGGGTCGAAGCGCCCCCCATCGCCGCCGAAGCCCCGCCCGCCGTGGCCGCCGAGGTCGTGGCGCCGCCGACGACCGCCGCTGAGGCGGAACGCGCGCGGATCAAGCGCCTTCCCGAAGACGAGCTGGAGCATCGCCGGACGGCCAAAGGCCTGATCGAAGCCAAGCTCAAGGACTGGCAGGACGAGAAGGGCAAGTGGCGCGAGGTGCGGCGCACCGACCGCAAGCAGGCGGTGACCATCCAGACCGACGAATGGGTGCGTCCGCCCCGGCGCAAGGGCGACCGCAAATCGGCCCGCGGCGGAAGGGTGGCGCGCGACGGCGAGCAGAAGCATGTCTTCGGCCCGCGCAAGAAGGCCATCCGCATCGGCAACGTGGTGACGGTGTCCGAGCTGGCCGGCGCCATCGGCATCAAGGGCGCCCAGATCATCAAGAAGCTCTTCGAGCTGGGCATCACGGCCAACATCAACGAGCCCATCGACGGCGCCACGGCCGAGCTGATCGCCACCGAATACAATGTCGAGATCGAGGTCGATACGCACGATCTGGAGGACCTGGTCAAGGAAGAGACCGTGGCTCCCGAGCTGCTGGAGCCGCGCCCGCCCATCGTGACCATCATGGGTCACGTGGACCACGGCAAGACCTCGCTGCTGGACTACATCCGCAAGTCCCACATCGCCACCGGCGAGGCCGGGGGCATCACCCAGCACATCGGCGCCTACTACGTGCGCAGCGCCGCCGGGGACATCGTGTTCCTGGATACGCCGGGCCACGAGGCGTTCACCTCGCTGCGCGCCCGCGGCGCCAACGTGACGGACCTGGTGATTCTGGTGGTCGCCGCGGACGATGGCATCATGCCTCAGACCGTGGAGGCCATCGACCATGCCCGCGCGGCCAAGGTGCCCATCATCGTGGCGGCCAACAAGATCGACCGCCCCAATGCCGATCTGGCGCGCCTCAAGCGCCAGCTCATGGAGCATGAGCTGCTGGCCGAGGAATTCGGCGGCGACACGGCGGTCGTGCCCGTCTCCGCCCACACGGGTGAGGGCGTGGAGCAACTGCTGGAGATGGTGCACCTGCAAGCCGAGCTGCTGGAACTCAAGGCGGTGCGGCAGGGCCATGCGCGCGGGTACGTGATCGAATCGCAGATGGACCGCCAGCGCGGGCCGGTGGCCACGGTGCTGGTGGGCCGCGGCACGCTCAAGGTGGGAGACTACTTCGTGGCCGGCAACACCTATGGCCGCGTGCGCGCCCTGTACGACGACCTGGGCACGAACCTGACCGAGGCCGGGCCCAGCGTGCCCGCCGAGGTGCTGGGCACCAGCGAATTGCCCGACGCCGGGGACGTGTTCGTGGTCATGGAGGACGAGAAGGCCGCGCGGCAGATTGCCCAGCAGCGCGCCACCCGCCGCCGCGCCCGGGAGGCCGGCCCTTCCAGCCGCGTGAGCCTGCAGGACTTCCTCAAGGGCATTTCGGCCGACGAAGTGCGTCAGCTCAACATCGTGCTCAAGGCCGACACCCAGGGCTCGCTGGAGGCCCTGCGCGGCGCCCTGGAGAAGCAGGGCAACGAGCAGGTGCGGGTGTCCTTCATCCGTGCGGGCGTGGGCGGCATCACGGAGACCGACGTCAACCTGGCCGGCACCTCGGATGCCGTGGTGCTGGGCTTCAACGTGCGCCCGGAGAGCAAGGCCGCGGAGTTGGCCCGCTCCGAGGGCATCGAGATCAAGACGTACACGATCATCTACGACCTGATCAACGACATCCACGATGCGCTGGAGGGCATGCTCAAGCCCATCGAGCGCGAGGAGGTCATTGGCCATTGCGAAGTGCGCCAGGTGTTCAGCACCGCCAAGGACATCAAGATCGCCGGGGGCTACATCACCGACGGGCGCCTGGACCGCAACAGCATGGTGCGCCTGTACCGCTCCGACGTGCTGATCCATACCGGCGCCATCCAGACCCTGCGCCGCTTCAAGGACGACGTGCAGAACGTGCAGTCGGGGTACGAGTGCGGGGTGCGCATCGAAAACTTCAACGACCTGCAGGAAGGCGACCTGCTCGAAGCCTTCATCGTCGTGGAGGAAACCGCGAAGCTGGAGCGGGCGGAACGCTCCTAGGCCGGGTGCATGGCAGGCAGAAAACTGGAACATCTCAACGCGGTGCTGCGCCACAAGTTGAGCGCCATCCTGCAGCGCGAAGCCAACGATCCGCGCTTCGCCCAGGTGACCATCAGCGGCGTCACGCTCTCGCGGGACAAGTCCCACGCCCAGGTGACCGTGAGCAGCTACGATCCGCAGGTGGACGCGGACGACCTGGTGGCCTCGCTGAACCGCGCGGCGGGCTTTTTCAGCCAGGGCCTGGGCCGCACGCTCAAGACGCGCCTCACGCCCCGGGTGAGCTTCCGCTACGACCGAGGGTTCGACCACGCGCAGGAGATCGAAAACCTGCTGCAGGCGGTGAAGCAGGAGGGCACGCATTGACCGTGAGCGGCATCATCGTGCTGGACAAGCCCCGCGGCATCGGCTCCAACCGCGCCATGAGCCGCCTCAAGCGGCTGCTGGGTGTGCGCAAGATGGGCTTCCTGGGCACCCTGGACCCCCTGGCGAGCGGCGTGCTGCCGGTGTTCGTGGGCCAGGCCACGCGGCTGATTCCGGCGTTCGAGGGCGCCGACAAGGATTACGAGGTGACCCTGCGCCTGGGCGAGGCCACGGACACCTACGATGCCGACGGCACGGTGCTGGCGCGGGCCGACACGGCGGGCCTGACGCCTCAGTCCGTGCAGGCCGCCGTGGAAAGCTTCTCCGGCGAGCAGCGGCAGGTGGCCCCGGCGTATTCCGCCGTGAAGCACGCCGGCGTGCCCGCCTACACGCTGGCGCGCCAAGGCAAGCCGGTGCCCCTGCGCGAGCGCACGGTGCGCCTGCGCGTGGGAAGCGTGGATTGCAGCGCGCTGCCCGAGGTGCGCTTTGCCGTGCACTGCTCCTCCGGCGCCTACATGCGCAGCCTGGCCCACGACATCGGCCGGCGGCTGGGCGTGGGGGGCCACGTGACCGCACTGCGCCGCACGCGCTGCGGCGAATGGTTCTCCCTGGCCCAGAGCATCACGCTGGAGACGCTGGCCGAACGCGCGGCGCGGCAGGACTTCGCGTTCCTGTTGAACCCGGCGGAGCTCCTGCAGGACTACCGGGCGCTGATCGTGGAGGCCGCGCAGGAGCAGGCCCTGCGCCAGGGCCGCGCCATTCCCCTGCACCCCCTGGCCGAGGGCGCGCTGCCCGGCGCCCAGGCGGTGGCGCCGCTGCAAAAAATGAAGGCGATCCGCAGTTGTGGTACGCTGGTGGCGATTGGAGAGGTGGTGGCGGGCCAACGCGGAGACCTGGGGTTTCAACCCCGGCGCGTGCTGGCCTGACAAGAAGGAAGAAGGATGTGGTGCCTCGCCGGCCGGCGTTCCGGCTGGGGGGCGACCGAATGCACACGCGGCGCTGCGCGCTGCCGTCATGGAGCGGATACACCGATGCTGACAAATGAACGCAAGCAGGAAATCATCGGCAGTTTCAAACGTGGGGAGCAGGATACCGGATCGCCGGAAGTACAGATCGCCCTGCTCACCGAACGGATCAGGTATCTTACCGAGCATTTCCAGACCCACAAGAAGGATCACCATTCCCGCAGGGGCCTGCTGAAAATGGTCAGCCGGCGGCGGAAATTGCTCGACTATCTCCACAATGTGGATGCGGCGCGCTATCGCGATATTCTGGCGAAGCTGGAATTGCGCCGCTAGCGAAGTGGCCCATGGTGGGCCGTGCAACAGGACGCGGTGTCACCGGCGATCGAGTGATTTGGGATGCACAATGGGCTTCAGGCACGTCCGCCGGCAGCGGCGGGCAAGCACCCCTGCCCTGAAGATCGATTTGGATCTCAATTCATCACCTCGCTGGCGGCACCTCTTCACCATTCGATGAAGAGGACTTCATGAAAACAGTCAGTCTCGAACTGGGCGGTCGCCCGTTTTCCTTGGAATCGGGCCGCATGGCCCGGCAGGCCGGGGGCGCCGTGCTGGTGCGCTACGGCGACAGCATGGTGCTGGTCACGGCCACCTCGGACAAGAAAGCCGGGGCCGACCGCGGCTTCCTGCCGCTCGCGGTGCACTACGTGGAGAAGATGTATGCGGCCGGGCGCATCCCGGGCAACTTCTTCCGGCGCGAAGGGCGGCTTTCCGACCCGGAGACGCTGATCTCGCGCTTCATTGACCGGCCCATCCGCCCGCTGTTCCCCGAAGGCTATTTCTTCGAGACGCAGATCATCGCCACCGTGCTCAGCACGGATCACGTCAACGAGCCGGCCGTGGCCGCCATGATCGGCGCCTCCGCCGCGCTGACCGTCTCGGACATTCCCTTCCAGGGGCCCATCGCGGGCCTGCGCCTGGGGCGGGTCGACGGCCAGTACATCATCAACCCCACGCCCGAGCAGCGCGAAGCCGGGGAGCTGGACTTCTTCGTGTGCGGTTCCCGCGACGCCATCCTCATGGTCGAGGGCGAGGCCAAGGAAGTCTCGGAAGCGGTGGCGCTGGACGGCATCATGCTCGCCCACAAGGAAATGCAGCCCCTGATCGACCTCCAGGAGGCCCTGCAAAAGGCCGAGGGCAAGGCCAAGCGCGTCGTCGCGGCCCCGGAGATCGACAAGAAGCTGCTCGCCGCGGTGGAGAAGGCCTGCAAGACGAAGCTGGGCAAGGCGCTCAAGGTGAAGGAAAAGCAGGCGCGCTATGCGGCCCTGGACGAGGTGAAGGATGAAGTGCTGGCCTCCTTCTACGACGCGGACAAGGACGACGAGTCCGTCAAGAAACACGTCAAGGCCGCCTACGACAATCTCAAGAAAAGCGTCATGCGCGAGGCCATCCTGAAGAGCGGCGAACGCGTGGACGGCCGCAAGACCACGGACATCCGGCCCATCACCTGCGAGCTGGGCGTGCTGCCCCGGGCCCACGGCTCGGCGCTGTTCACCCGCGGCGAAACCCAGGCGCTGGTCACGGCCACGCTGGGCTCGCGCGAGGACGAGCAGATGATCGACGCGCTGTCGGGCATCTCCTTCAAGGGCTTCACGTTCCATTACAATTTCCCGCCCTTTTCCGTGGGCGAGACCACGTTTCTGCGGGGGCCGGGCCGGCGCGAAATCGGGCACGGATTCCTGGCGGAAAAGGCGGTCTCGGCCCTGCTGCCGCGCAAGGAGGATTTCCCCTACTCGCTGCGCATCGTGTCGGAGATCCTGGAATCCAACGGATCGTCCTCCATGGCCTCGGTGTGCGGGGCCTCGCTGGCCATGATGGACGCCGGCGTGCCCCTGCGGAAGCACGTGGCCGGCATCGCCATGGGGCTGATCCAGGAGAAGAGCAAGACCGCGGTGCTCTCGGACATCCTGGGCGACGAGGATCACCTGGGCGACATGGACTTCAAGGTGGCCGGCACCGAGGACGGCATCACCGCGCTGCAGATGGACATCAAGATTTCCGGGATCAACAAAAAGGTCTTGCAGGCCGCGCTGAAGCAGGCCCATGACGGGCGCGTGCACATCCTGGCCATCATGCACAAGGCCATCAAGCAGGCCCGCGAGGGGTTGAGCGTGTTCGCGCCCAAATTCGTGGCCTACAAGATCGCCGAATCGCGCATCCGCGACCTCATCGGCCCCGGCGGCAAGGTGATCAAGGGCATCACGGAAAAGACCGGCGCCAAGGTGGACGTGTTCGACGACGGCGTGGTCACCGTCTCCAGCCGCGATCACAAGGCCGTGGACCAGGCCCTGGACATCATCAAGTCGCTGACCAAGGAAATCGCCATCGGCGAGATCTACCATGGCCCGGTGAAGAAGGTGATGGAGTTCGGCGCCTTCGTGGAGCTCACCCCCGGCACGGACGGCCTGGTGCACATCTCGCAACTGGCCGAACACAACGTGGAACGGGTGGAGGACGTGGTGCACGAAGGCGACATGGTGGACGTGAAAGTGATCGGCTTCGACAAGCGTGGCAAGCTGAAGCTCTCCATGATCAACGTCAACGGTTAGCCCGACCCCCAGGGCAGCGCCCGGTGCGCTACCGCGCGCTGCCCGCCTCATCCTTCCCCGCTCAGGCTCCGCGGAGCCCGTGGCACCGGCGCAACCGACCGGCCCACGCGCCGTGACGGGCGCGGGCCTCCGGGCACGGGTCAATGGGCAACGGAATGCGTATATTCAAGAAATAAGGCTGTCGCCCGGCACAGCGCGCAGCGCTCCAGGCCGCGCGGCGGTGCATGGCGGGGCTCTCCCCGCGCTCACCGGCCGTGCGGCGGCCACCCCCGTGCCTGAGGCCCGCGCCCGATGAGCCCCCTGGATGTCAGGTCCAACCCCTCTCCGCCCGCGCAGACCAGGCAGACGGTGCTGGTGGTGGATGACGAGCCGACGATCCGCACCCTGTGGCGGCGCTACCTCACGCGCTGGGGCTACGACACCGACCTGGCCGAGAACGGCAGGGAGGCGCTGGACAAAATCCGGCGCAATTCCTACGACCTGCTGATCACCGACCTGACCATGCCGGAGATGACCGGCAACGAGCTGGTGCACGTGCTGCGGGAGGAGCAGCCCGACCTGGACATCATCGTCACCACGGGCTTCGGCACCGTCGAGGTGGCCGTGGACATGATGAAGGCGGGCGTCCGCGAATTCATCACCAAGCCCATCAGCTTCAAGCACGCCGAACAGGTGATCCTCAAGTGCGCCCAGCGGGTCGCGGCGCGGCGCGAAACCGAGTACCTGCGCCAGCAAAACCGGGACCTGGAGGAGCTGAACCGGGTCAAGGAGAAATTCATCGCCATCACAAGCCACGAGCTGCGCACGCCCGTGAGCCTGATCAACAACGTGGCGGAAATCCTGGTCCAGGAACTGCGCGGCCACGCCGCGGAAACCCTGCTGCGCATGATCGTGCGCGCCAGCCGGCAGCTCACCGAGATCGTCACGCAGATGTACCAGTTGTCCCTCGCCAGCGCGGGCAGGCTGGAGCTGCAGATCGACGACTTCAATCTGCGCGAGGTCTGCGGCGAGGTGCTGCGCGAATTCGAGCTGGTGATCCGGGAGCGCGGGCACACGGTCACGCTGGAGGTGCCCGCTGAATTGTCGGTGCGGGGCGACCGTGTTAAATTGAAAAAGGTTGTGCGGGAACTGCTGCAGAATGCCATCAAATTCACCAATGATGGCGGGCATATCGTGATCGCCGCGGATGGCGCGCTCCCCGGACGGGTGTCGTTTTCCGTCAAGGACGACGGCATCGGTATTTCCGCAGCGGAGCAGGACAAGGTTTTCGACATGTTCTACGAGATCGCCGAAAGCCGACACCATTCCTCGTCCGAGAGCGCGTTCAAGGGCGGCGGCATGGGGATCGGCTTGGCGATGGTCAGCGACATCGTCAAGGCGCATCACGGCACCATCACGCTGCACAGCCGACCCAATGAGGGTGCGACCTTTGTCGTGACCCTGCCGCAGTGAGCCGGGAGCAAGCGAGCACCGCCTGTCACTTCAACACCGGGGAGCAGAGATGGATTCAACCGGTGTCGATGCCCTCGCCAGGAAGATTGCCTACCGCTTCGCCGACCCCGCTCTGCTGCATCTGGCCCTGACCCACAAGTCCTTCGCCAACGAGAGCGCCGACGCCGGCGCCCAGCACAACGAGCGCCTGGAATTCCTGGGCGATGCCGTGCTGGATTTCGTGATCAGCGACCTGCTGATGACGCGCCACGCCACGCTCAGCGAGGGAGATTTGTCCAAGCTGCGCGCCAACCTGGTCAACGAGCGCGGGCTGGCCGAAATCGCCCGGGAGCTGGAGCTGGGCACGCATCTGCGACTGGGCCGGGGCGAGACGGCCTCCGGCGGCCGCGACAAGGATTCCATCCTCTCCGACGCCCTGGAGGCGCTGTTTGCGGCGATCTACCTGGACAGCAAGGCGGCGCAGGGCACCGCGGAAATTCGCCGCGTGATCGACGCGCTGTTCGGCGAGCGCATCGCTCGCGGGGGACCGCGCGAGGTGGACTACAAGACCGAGCTGCAGGAATGGGTGCAGCGCGCCTACAAGGACAACGTGGCCTATCGCATCACCTCGGAGGCCGGCCCGGATCACGAGAAGAAGTTCGAGGTGGCCGTGCTGTTCCAGAACCGCGAATGCGGCCGCGGCGTGGGCCGCTCCAAGAAGATCGCCGAGCAGGCCGCCGCGCGCGAAGCCCTGGACGCGTTTCGCCGGCAGGGGCGGGAGGCGGGGTCATGAGCGCCCGCTCCGTGGACCGGCCGGCCATGCCCGGCGAGGCCATCCGCGCCCACAAGGCCATCGCCCGCGCCGGGCTGGCCTCGCTGCGCGAAGCGGAGCAGCTCATCCGCCAGGGCCACGTGCGCATCAACGGCCAGGTGGTGCGCACCCCCGGTTGCAGCGTGGTGCCCGGCCGCGACGCCCTGGAGGTGAACGGCGTGGCGCTGGATTGGGGCGCGCCGCGGCGCGAAGCCTGGGCCCTCTACAAGCCGCGCGCCTGCGTGACCACGCTCAGCGATCCCCAGGGCCGCCCCACCGTGCGCGACTTCTTTCCCCGCGCCAAATCGCGCTTGTTTCCCATAGGCCGCCTCGATTACGATGCGGAAGGACTGATTCTATTGACGAATGATGGCGAGCTGGCCCAGCACATCGCCCACCCGTCCCACGGTGTGGAAAAGACCTACCTGGTCAAGATCAAGGGCCTGCTGGAGCCGGAGGAGTTGCGCCGCCTGGCCCAGGGACAGACCATGGAGGGTCGCCACAGGCGGCCGGCCCGCGTGCGCGTGCTGCACACCATCAACGACAAGACCTGGCTGGAAGTGATCCTCAGGGAAGGGATTCACCATCATATCAAGCAGATGTTTCGCAAGATCGGACACCGCGTGCTGAAGATCAAGCGCTACCAGATCGGCCCCGTGGTGCTGGGCGACATGCAGCCGGGCGACGTGCGGCGGCACAGTGACGAGGAGCTGGCCGCGCTCAGCGGGGAGCCGGCGCACCCCCACGCCCGTCCGCGCCGCCGCACGCAACCGCCCGCGGATACGCCTCAATAACCGCCTGCACGGCAGACGCCGCGCCGGCCGTGCCCCACTTCGCACAGCCCCGAGCCATGGAAAAGCACTTTGAGCTGAAGGTCGCCGGGTCACAGGTGCTGCTGCGCGTACCGCCACCCGAAAAGGGCAAGCGGGCCAACCTCAACGACATCCAGAAGGAACTGCAGGCGCTGGGGGCCAATTTCCGCCATGACAACCTGTTCGAGGTCTTCCGCCGCGCCAGCAACGAGTTCGAGCCGGTGGGCGTGCGACAGGCCACCGCCTACGAGGTGCTGGTAAACGTTTCCGACGACACCCAGGAAGCCTACCTGACCGTCATTCCGCCGGACTCCGCCAATGCGACGCTGCAACCGGCCAAGCTCAAGGATGCGCTCGAGGCGGCCAAGATCGAGAAGGGCATCCTCTACGACGAAATCAAGCGCGTGCTGCTGGAGAAGATCGAAGGGCAGCCGGTGCTGATCGCCAAGGGCAAACAGCCCGTGCAGGGACAGGATGGCTACATCCAGTTCTACGGCAAGGGCGACGAGAACGTGGCGGTGGAAATCAACCGCGTCGATTACAAGGAACTCAACATGATCGACAACGTGGAGGAGGGCGACCTGGTGGCCCGCGTCGTGCCCCCCACCCACGCGGAGGATGGCTACAACGTCTACGGCCGCGAGCTGAAGGGGCACGTGGGCAAGCCCGCCAAGATCAAGGTGGGCCGCAACGTGAAGCGCAGCGAGGAGGGCACCGAGGTCTTTTCGACCAAGGCAGGCTTCATCGTGGTCAGCGGCAACAAGGTCTCGGTGGAAGACATCATGCGGGTCAAGGACGTGGATTCCTCCACGGGCAACATCCGCTTCACCGGGGTCGTGCAGGTGACCGGGCAGGTCATGGACGGGTTCACCGTGGAGGCGGGCCACGGCATCCAGGTCAGCGGCACCGTGGGCCGGGCCACGCTGAAATGCCGCGGCGACGTGAAGGTCAGCCGGGGCGTGCTGGGCTCCACCATCGTCGCCGACGGCAACGTGCACGCCCTCTTCTTTTCCGAGGCCAGCGTGGAGGCCGGGGGCGACGTGGAGGCCGAGGAATACATCCTGCACTCCCGGGTGCAGGCCGGCCGCTGCGTGCGCGTGAAGAAGCCCCGCACCGGCTTCATCACCGGGGGCCTGGTGCAGGCGGGCTGGCTGGTGCAGGCGCCCAACCTGGGCTCCGACGTCAGCGAGGAGCAGACCCAGATCGAGGTAGGCGTGGGCCTGGGCATCAAGCAGCGCTTCGACGCCCTGGTCAAGAAGATCAACCTGGAGCGCGCCTCCTTCGAGAAGATCGCGCGCCAGCTCCTGCTACTGCAGGGCCAGCGCGAAAAGCACGGCAGCCTGCCCCAGGACAAGCAGGTCACGCTGAACAAGATGTCGTTGGCCGCCGTCAACTTCCAGGCGGAGCTGGCCGGCAACCTGCGCCCCTATCACAAGCTGATCCGGCTGCTGGAGAAGACCGGAGAGGTCGAGCCGCTGGTGCTGGTGGAGCACGTGATCAACGCCGGCACCAGCGTGCAGCTCAACCGGCAGCGGGTGACCATCACCGATCCCATGGAATATTGCGCGTTCCGCGTCATCGACGGGCAGATGAAGATGCGCGACTACAAGGAGGGAGAACGGGCGCAAAAAATGCATCAATCCCGGCAGGTTCAAGGCGCACCCCCCACCGAGCAGACGCATGGCTGACGACACCGGTGTGCTCTCCCGGCAGCAGCTCTTCAACACGGCCCGGCGCCGCGAGCGCCTGCATGGGGCCAACCTGGAGGGCGTGGATCTGCATGAGATGCGCCTGGAAGGCGCCATCTTCACCGACTGCAATTTTCGCAACGCCAAGCTCACCGGGGCCAACCTCAGCGCGGCCATCCTCACCGGCTGCACCTTCGAGGGCGCGGAGATGCAAGACTGCCAGTTGCGCGAATCGCAGCTCGTCAAGGCCGATCTGTCCAGCGCCGACCTGAGCGGGGCCGTGCTGGTGGAGGCGGACCTGAGCGGCGCCAAGATGGACTACACGCTGCTGGTCGGCGCCAATCTTGCCGGAGCCTACCTGGTCGGGGTGCAGGCGTTCCTGAGCGATTTTTCCGGAGCCAACCTGCGCCAGGCCATGCTCAACGGCTCCTATCTGGCGCTGTGCCAGTTCAACGAGACCCAGGGCTCGCAGTTGCAGGCGCTGAAGACCGATTTCACGGGCGCCTCGCTGGTGAAGGCCAATTTCGACCGTTCGTCGCTGCTGGGCGCCAATTTCAGCCTGGCCGACCTGGAGGAGGCGTCGTTGCGGGGCTGCCCGCTGAAACAGGCCAACTTCTTCCAGGCCAACCTGCGCGGGGCACGCTTCACCAAGTCCATCCTGGAAGGGGCGCACCTGATGGGCGTCAAGGGTGATTCGGCCCAGCTCAACGGCGTCAATCTCAAGGGCGCCAACATGATCGACGCCCGCTTTCCCTACGCCAATTTCGATTCGTCGTTTCTGCTCCAGGCCGTCACGGAGGGCGCCGATTTCGAGGGGGCCAGCTTCGCGGAGGCCCGCCGATGATCCCGCTGCGCCACCGCGGGCTGCTGCCCGGGCTGCTGGCCGGGGTGTTGGCTTGTGCGGCCTGGGCCGCGCCGGCCCTGGCCGAGTACCGCGCCTATGAGCTGGAGGTGATCGACAAGGTGGAGTGCAAGCTCAACGAGCGCAAGACCTGCGAGCGCTTCCGCCTCAACACGGCCATGGCGCCGGACACCTATGCCCGCATGCACGGCGGCAACGTGCGCATCGGCGTGCAGCTCATGGCCACGTGGATGTGCTACGGCGATACCTCCTACTACAAGCCGGTGTGTCCCCGCCCTCCGGCGCGCAAGCCCAGGTTCAACGCGGGCGACACGGTCAAGATCGCGCTCAAGAAGCACATCACCGAAGGCTGGAGCGGGACCGTGGAGCTGACGTATTACCAGGCGTCGCTCGGGGCCAATGTCTATGGCGTGCGCTTCTCCGACCGCCAGAACGTCTACGCGCGCTACTTCGAGAAGGACCTGGTCAAACCCGCCCCGCAACGGGAACCGCCGCAATGAGCAAGTCCAGCGTCGTCATCGGCAAATCCGGCACGGGCAAGACGTTCGTCGCGGCGCACCTGGCCATGGCGCTGGGCTATCTCGGCCAGCGCACGCTGCTGGTGGGCTGCGATCAGAAGCAGGATGCCCGCCGCGCCCTGAGCGCCGAGGCACGGCCCTCGCTGATGGAGGCCGTGGAGCGGGCCGGCTTCGACTACGACCAGGTGCACCTGGACGAGGTCACCGCCGCGGTGAACGCGTACGTGGACGTGATGGAGCTGGGACCCTCGCAGCTCATCGTGGGGCACTACGGCTCGGTGCTGGACGAGGCGTTCCACCTGTTCACGGTGCGCCGCCTGCTGGAGCAGTACGACCAGATCGTGCTGGACGTGAGCGAGGAGCGCTTCGATTCGGCCTTCGCGCCCCTGTTCCGCTGGGTGGAAAGCGCCGTAGCCGTCTCGGACGATTCGGCTGAATCGCTGTTCGTGCTCAACCGCCTGCTGCGCGCCTCGCTGATCGGCTACTACGAGTTCAAATTCCCCCTGCGCATCGTGGGCGTGGTGCACAACCGCACCCGCCAGGAACACGCCTTCAGGCGCTACATCGAGCGCACCCAGTGCTTTCCGCTGATGACGATCCCCGAGGAGGAGGGCCTGGGCCACCTCCGCCACTTCCATAAGACTTTGTTCTGATTGAAGATGACCAGCCGCGAGATGGACAGCATGTTCACCGATTTCGTATT
>JACQHH010000009.1 GCA_016199125.1 Candidatus Lambdaproteobacteria bacterium | reverse complement strand
GAGGTGATTTTCGAGGAGTTCAAGGGCACGGGCAACATGGAGCTCTCCCTGGATCGCAAGCTGGTGGAGAAGCGCATCTTCCCGGCCATCGACATTTCCAAATCGGCCACGCGCAAGGAGGAGCTGCTCATTCCCAAGTGCGACCTGGACCGCATCTGGGTGCTGCGGCGCGTGCTGCAGCCGCTGAGCGTCGTGGAGAGCATGGAATTCCTCTCCGGCAAGCTCTCCAACTTCAAGACCAACGCCGAATTTCTTGATATGATGGACAAGATGTAATCGCGCGGCTTGGCGCAGCGCGGTACGGACAGGCCGTGCCGGCGGGGCGCCGGGCGAGGCGGCACCACGAGGACGACATGAAAGCCGATATTCATCCGGAGTACAAGGAGACCAAGTTCTCCTGCGCGTGCGGGGAGAAGTTCACCACCTTCTCCACCATCGGCGGGGACGTGCACGTGGAGATCTGCTCCAAGTGCCACCCGTTCTTCACCGGCAAGCAGAAGCTGGTGGACACGGCCGGCCGCATCGACAAGTTCAACCGCCGCTACGGGCGCGAAACTACGTGATCGGGGTGCTGTCCCGCAATGATCGGCAATCTGGAGGAGGTCGCGCACCGCTTCGCGGAAATCACCACCAGCCTCAGCAATCCCAAGGTGATTGCCGATCAGGCACAATACCGCCAGCTCTCCAAAGAGCACGCCGAGCTTTCCCCCATCATCGAAGTCTATGAGAAGTACCGTAAGGCCAAGTCCGAGCTGGACAGCCAGGAGCAGATCGTGCGCGATCCCGCCGAGGATGCGGAGCTCAAGGCGCTGGCCAACGAGGAACTCCCCAATCTGCGCAAGTCCGTGGGCGAGCTGGAAGCGCGACTGAAAACGCTGCTGCTGCCCAAGGATCCCCACGACGAGAGCAACATCGTGCTGGAAATCCGCGCCGGCACCGGCGGGGACGAGGCGGCGCTGTTCGTGGGCGACCTGCTGCGCATGTACCAGAAGTTCGCCGAGGCCAACCGCTGGCGGGTGGAGGTGCTCTCTTCCAGCCCCAGCGAGGCGGGAGGCTTCAAGGAGGTCATCGTCGGGGTGGACGGCAACGAGGTGTACAAGCGCATGAAGTTCGAGAGTGGCGTGCATCGCGTGCAGCGTGTGCCGCGCACCGAGACCCAGGGGCGCATCCACACCTCCACGGCCACCGTGGCCGTGATGCCCGAGGCCGACGAGATCGAGGTGGACATCCAGCCCGGCGACCTGCGTATCGACATCTTCCGCTCCTCGGGGCCAGGGGGCCAGAGCGTGAACACCACCGACTCGGCCGTGCGCATCACGCACCTGCCCACGGGCATCGTGGCCCAGAGCCAGGACGAGAAATCCCAGCACAAGAACAAGGCACGCGCATTGAAGGTGCTCAAGGCCCGCGTCTACGAGCAGATGCTGGAGGAGCAGAAGCGGCAGGAGGACGACCAGCGGCGCAGCATGGTGGGCACGGGGGACCGCAGCGAGCGCATCCGCACCTACAATTTTCCCCAGGGCCGCGTGACCGACCATCGCATCGGGCTCACGCTGTACCGCCTGGAGGGGGTGATGCTGGGCGACCTGGAGGAACTGGTCGACGGTCTGCTGACCCACGAGCAGACGGAACTGCTCAAGGACGGGCACACGCTGCGGCACGACGGCGAAGGCAAGGGTGCCCGGCGCGCCGGACGCGCCGCGGAGTAGGCCGTCTCTCTTGGGTCTTAGCTGCGGGAATGGGTGCGCAGGAAGTTCAGCGTGAGTTCCATCAGTTCCGGGGGTGGTGGATCGTCGCGCAGCGCGGCGCGGAAGATCTCGCCGCTCCGGCTGTATGCCTTGAGATAAGCCGCGCAATTGCCGCACATGAGCAGATGCAGATTGAACCGCACACGCTCCAGGAACGGCAGCGTGCGTTCCTGATACTCGATCAGGAAGTCGTAGATCTCCTGGCAGTCCTTGAGGAGCTCCATCACTCGTCCCGATCAAATACCGGCTGCAACGCCGTCATCAGGTATTGGCGCACGCGGTGCAACCGCACCCGCACGGCGGCCTCGCTGATGTTCAGGGCCGAAGCCACCTCGCGGCCGCTGAGGCCCTGCAATTCCCGCAGCTCGAACACCGCGCGCGAGTCGGGCGGCACGCGGCGCAACGCCGTCTCCAGATGCGCGCGCAACTGCCCATCCAGCAAAGTCTGTTCCGGATTGCGCGGCCTGTCGGTAATCTTGCCGACCAAGGCCACGCGCTGCCATTTTTCGCTGGACTCGAAGTCATCCTCGCTGACTTCCTCGAAGCGGCGGTTGCGCTTCAGCCGGTCCACCGACTTGTTGTAGGTGATGGACATCAGCCAGCTCAGCGGGCTGGACTGGCCGCGAAAACCGCCCAGTCCTTCATAGGCAGCCAGGAAGCTCTCCTGCGTCACCTCCTTGGCATCCTCCACGTTGTGCAGCAGCCGCCGGGCCAGCCGGAACACCGGCGCATGGTGCTGGCGTACCAGCTCCTCGAACGCCTGCGCGTCACCGCTTTGCAGGCGACGGGCGATGCCCTCCCATTCGTTTTGCGCCATCTGCGTCCGTTCTTTCCGCGTGCTGAACGGCAGGGGTCGCCCCCGAGCCACGTCGCCCGCTTTCGCTCATGTCACGATGTGTAACATTTTTCACGGGATTTGAGACTTACCAAGCGAGAGTTGGATATTGAGCGCGCAGGGGCCGTTCGCGAGGTCGGTTCATCGAGGTGCATTATTTCGCCAGTAAATTAGCTGAGCGGTCAAGTAATTGGGGCTGTGGCGGTGACAAGGGGCAACCGCGAGCCTGAGGCAGAACACATCAAACAAGGGACGGAGGGCCCATGGAACTGATGCAGATCAAGCCGTCGCCGGAGCCAACGCTGTCTCCGGACGGGCTGCAGGTGTTTCACCAGGCTGGCCAGTTGCGCCACATCAAGCGGGGCACCCTGATCTATTCGCCGGGCGATCATGCGTCCCACGTGTACCTGATTTCTCAGGGCGAGGTGAAGCTCTCGCGCTACACGCCGGAGGGTCGCGAGCTGACCCTGGATCACCTGAGTCCGGGAGAAATTTTCGGCGAAACGGAAATCCTGCTGGAGACGCTGCGCGAGAGCCAGGCGATGGCGCGGGCGGACGTGACGGCCTACGTCCTTGACAGCGATACGTTGCTGCAACTGATCGCCGACCACCCCAGGTTCGGCTTCTGGATGACACGCTTCATGGGGGCCCGGCAGGCGCGCATGGAAAACCGGCTGGAATCGCTGTTGTTCAAGAGCGCCAGCGGCAAGGTGGCCCAGGTGCTGCTCACCCTGGCCACCGAACATGGCCGGGACTCGGAGCAGGGCACCCTGATCGACTATCCCATCACGCACCAGGAGATCGGCAATCTCATTGCAACCACGCGGGAGACAGTGAGCTACGCCTTCATGGAATTCCGGCAGTTGGGGCTGATTTCCACCAGTCAGCGGCGCACGGTCGTGCACGATCTGGACGCCCTGGGCGAGTTGGCCCAGGGCTGAGCCGTTGCGCCGCGGCGCACCCAAGGCCAGGTCGCGCGGCGGGCAGAAGGTCCACCGGCGCAGGGGTGCGGCGCCGTGGCTCAGGCGGTGGATTTCCGGTGGCGCTCCATCATGGCGATGAAGCGGTCGAACAGGTAGGTGGCATCGTGCGGGCCTGGGCTGGCCTCGGGATGGTATTGCACCGAGTAGGCCGGATAGATCAGCGATTCAATGCCCTCCACCGTGCGGTCGTTGAGGCTGCTGTGGGTCATGCGCACCGTCTCAGGCAACGAATCTTCCTGCACCGCGAAGCCATGGTTCTGGCTGGTCACCTCCACCCGGCCCGTGTCGACGTTGAGCACCGGATGGTTGGCACCGTGATGGCCGAACTTGAGCTTGTAGGTGGACGCGCCCAGTGCCAGCGCCAGGATCTGATGGCCCAGGCAGATGCCGAAGATGGGCACCTTGCCCAGCAGCCCGCGCACCGCGGCGATGGCCTCCGTCACCGGCTCCGGGTCGCCCGGGCCGTTGGAAAGGAACACCCCCTGCGGCCGTTCGGCCAGGGCATCGGCCGCGGAGCAATCGTACGGCATCACCTGCACGTCGACGCCGCGCTGCGCCAGCGAGCGCAGGATGTTGTGCTTGATGCCGAAGTCGTAGGCCACTACGCGAAAGCGCCGCCGCGACGCACCCTGCGGCTTGTCCCAGGCATAGGCCCGCTCCACGGACACCTCGCGGGCCAGGTTGCGACCGGCCATGCCGGGCAGCGCAGCGGCCTGGGCGCGCAATGTCTCCGGGTCGGCCCCTTCGGCCGGCACGATCAGCCCCGGCACCGCACCCTGATCGCGTAGCGCGATCACCAGGGCACGCGTGTCCAGCCCTTCGAGCGCCGTGATGTCGTTGCGTTCCAGGTAGGCGTCCAGGCTTTCCGTGGCGCGCCAGTTGCTCACCACGGGGCTCATTTCCTTCACGATGAGGCCCGCCGCGAAGGGGCGGCGCGATTCCACGTCCTCCGCGTTGACGCCATAGTTGCCGATGTGCGGGTAGGTCATGACGACGATCTGGCCCGCGTAGGAGGGATCGGTGAGGATCTCCTGGTAGCCGGTCATG
>JACQHH010000053.1 GCA_016199125.1 Candidatus Lambdaproteobacteria bacterium | reverse complement strand
TGGAAATGCGCAACATCGTGTTCGTGCGCCGGCGCCCGCCGGGCGAGTGAGGGCGCCGCGCGAGACCTGCCGCGGTGGGGTCACTGCTCCTCGCTGCGCTCGATCCGCCCGCCGCGACCCACGCGATAGCGCACGCCGCCCCACTCCACGCTGCGATCGAACACGGACACGGCCAGCAGGCTCAGGTTGAGCAGGTGCGAGAGCGGGGCGTGCCAGGCAAAGCGCGCGCGCCCGCCGGCCAGCCGCGCCAGGCGCGCCTCGGCCAGCCCTTCGGCCACATAGAGCAGCGCAAAGGCCAGCGCCGGCCGCGCATCGCCCAGCAGCAGGGCCAGTGGCAGCAACAGCAGGTAGGACACGTGCAACAGCGCCGCCAGGGAATAGGGCCAGATGCCCGGCGGCGGGCCCAGCCGTGCCGCCAGGGCCCCGCGCTTGAGCTTGTGCAGCAGGTCGCGGAAGGCGAGGCGCCCCACGGGCGACGTCAGCGGCGGTCCCATGCCCAGCCGCAGACCCCGGCCCAGCAGGGCCTGGCCCAGGGCCACGTCCTCGGCCAGGCGGTCGGCCACGGCCTCGATGCCGCCGCAGCGGGCCAGGGTCGCGCGGGTCAGCGCCACCGTGCCGCCGGGCAGCCCCAGGGGCCGGCCCCGCACCATGCTCCCGCCCCAGATGCCGACGATCACGCCGTTCCAGGTCTGGGCGTAGATGCGCGCCCACAGGTTGCGCGCCGCCGTATGCCCCACCAGGCAACCCACCGCGTCGCTGCCGGCGGCCAGGGCCCCGGCGATGCGCCGCAGGGTCTCCGGCGGGGCGTGCATGTCCGCGTCGCTGAGCACCAGCAATTCATGCTTTGCGTGGGCAATGCCGTAGAACAGGTTGGAGGTCTTGCCGCCGTAGCCGGGGCGGATGGGATGCACGATCACGTCGCAGGCGTGCGTGGCCTGCAAGGCGCGCAGGATGGGCAGTGCCGCATCGTGCGGGTCCTGCAGGGAGAACACCACCTGTACGGGCGCCGGGTAGTCCTGTTCCTGCCAGGAGCGGAAATTCGCGGCGCTGAACTCGTCCGCGCCGCGCACGGGCTTGACCACGCTCACCGGCGGGCAGTCCGCGGCAAACGGCACGCGATCTGCCGCGCGCACGGCGGCCGTGGCCAGCCGCTCACCGATGAGCAGCACGCCCAGCCATACCGCGCCATATAGCACTAACCAGCCCATTGGCTGGCCTGACGAGGGTTAGGGGTTTCCCCGCGCGAATACGTCGTCGGTGCGCGGATCGAACCGGTTCGCACCGCCGGACAGCCGCACCATGGCGCGTTGGAATTGCAGCCGGGTGCGCTGGCGCACCCGCTCGTCCGCGGCGGCCATGCGGCGTTCCGCCCGGCTCCCGATGGCGCTGGCGGTCCGGCACAGCAGGTCCGCGGCGCCCGACAACGGGGCGCAGGATGGCGCCTGGGCGTGGAGAAACCGGTTCTCGTCGAATGCATGGGCTTGCATCGTATTCATGGTGTCCCCCTGTGGTGAAGCGATTGCGGTATCGCGCACCCCTGGCCGCGGCTCCGCGCGTACCGAGTGTCCGCCGCGGGTGCGCGCTCAACGCCTCGGCACCCCGGAAAGCCCGGCATCGCGGGAGGCGCGGGCCTCCCGCGGATCTGCCACCGATCGCTGGCGGTCAGGCGGGCTTGACGGCCTCGATGCTGGCGCTTTGCACGTAGTCCTGCACCTTGCCGCCGGGCGCCCACTCGCGGATGAACTCGCGGCTCTCGGACTTGGGCCGGATGCGGACGCGCTCGAATCCCGCCTCGCGCAGCATGGCCTCCAGCTCGTCCACCTGGGCCGCGCCGCCCACGCACCCGGAGACCATGCGCAGGTCGCTGCGCATCTCGGGCGGCAGCTCGGCCGTGGCCACCACGTCGCTGATGGCCAGGCGCCCGCCGGGCTTGAGCACACGCAGCGCCTCGCGAAAGACCTGCGGCTTGTCCGGCGAGAGGTTGATCACGCAGTTGGAGACGATCACGTCCACGCTGTCATCGGCCACGGGCAGGTGCTCGATCTCGCCCAGGCGAAATTCCACCTGGCCCCAGTCGCCCTTGGCCGCGTTGGCCTTGGCCTTGGCCAGCATCTCCGGGGTCATGTCCACGCCGATCACGCGGCCCTTGGGCCCCACCTGCGCGGCGGCCAGGAAGCAGTCGATGCCCGCCCCGCTGCCCAGGTCCAGCACCACCTCGCCCGGTTGCAGCGCCGCGATGGCCTTGGGATTGCCGCAGCCCAGACCCAGGTCGGCCCCCGCGGGCAGCAGGGCCTGGTCCTCGGCGCTGTAGCCCAGCCTGGTGGCGTGGGCATCGACCGTCGGCCCGCAGCACGCGCTTGCCGCCGGCGCCGCCTGGCCGGACGTGGCGCGAGCCGGCCCGCAACACCCGCCGGCCGCCGGGGCCAGCTCCCGGGGTGGTTTGGCCGCCGCCCCGCCCTGCTGCATGCCCGTGCTGCCGCCCACCGCCACCGCCGCATAGCGCTCGCGCACGGCGTCCCGGATTTCGTCCTTCGACTTTGCGCTCATGTTCCGCTCTCCATGATCGATAATTCGAGCAGTCTCGAAGTATCGGGGTGAAAAAAAGAAACTCACGCCGCCGGCAATGTACCGAAGAATTGCGACAGCGTTTCCAGCACGTCCGGATCGACCCAGCAGTCCGTCTTTTGCCCGCGCCGTTCCATGCGGATCAGCCCGGCGCGGTGCAGCTCCTTGATGTGGTGCGAAACCGTGGAGGGGCTCAGCCCCAGGTTCTGCCCCAGGTCGCCCACGCAGGCCGTGGCCGCCGCCTCGGCCTCGAAGACCGTGCCCGGCACGCAACACGACGACAGCCGCATGAAGATCTTCAGGCGATGGGGATTGGACAGCGCCTTGAACATGTCCGCATAGCGCTCCACGCCCGGCACCCGTTGTATTGTGCGAATATTTGACATGTTTCGAAGTATCGGCTTGTTTTGCCGGGCTGTCAAGAATTATTTTGGCGACGGCGCAGACGGTGCACGCCGCGACGGGAGCGCCCGAGGGCCAGGCCGCGGGCCGGTGGCCATCCAGGCGCCGCGCGGGTATCGTAGGGCATGTGACGGCGGCGGGGCAACGCTTCGGCAACATCCAGCACGAATAGGCCATCCATCCATGAACAGGCACCTTGGCATGCTGCACACGCTGCGCCTGGCGGCGGTACGCCCGCTGCGGTTCGCGGCGCTGCTGGTGCTCGCCGCGGCGACGCTGGCGGGCTGCACCATCAACGTTCCGCTGTGGCAGCCCACGCCGCCACGATTCGTCTCGGTGACCGGCGAAGGCGAAAACTACGTCTACATGCTGCGCATCGACGGCGAAATCACTTCGGAACCGGCGCAGTTCAGCATGTTCTCGCCCGAGGCGGAACCGGGCACGGTGGAGTCGGTGCGCATGCAATTGGACCGCTTGCAGACCGAGAAGCTGAAGCCCGTGGCGCTGCTGGTGCGCGTGGACAGCCCCGGCGGCACCGTCACCGCCGCGGACATCGTGTATCACCAGTTGCTGGACTACAAGCAGCGCACGGGCGTGCCCGTGGTGGTGCTGATGATGGACCTGGCCGCCTCCGGGGGCTACTACGTCTCCATGGCCGGCGATTCCATCGTGGCCCACCCCACCACGCTCACCGGTTCGCTGGGTGTGATCGTGCAGTCCTACAACGTGTCCAAGCTGATGGAGAAGTACGGGGTGGAGGACAACTCGGTGACCTCCGCACCCTACAAGGATCTGCTCTCCATGACGCGCCCGCAGTCGCCGGAGCACATCGCCGTCGTGCGCGGCATCGTGGACGCCATGCATCAGCGGTTCGTGAAGGTGATCCGGGACGGGCGGGGCGACCGGCTGAAGCTGCCGGCGGAAAAGCTGGCCGACGGGCGTGTGTACCTGGCCCAGCAGGCGGCCGAGGTGGGCCTGGTGGACAAGGTGGGCTACTTCGAGGATGCCCTGGACGAGTTGCGCCGGCTGACCAGGCGCGACCAGTTGCACGTGGTCACCATCGCCACGCTGCCCGAGGCGGAGCGGGGCAACATCTACATGCGCGCGCTGCGGCCCCAGCCCCAGGGCGCCTGGCAGGGCGCGGCCCTGCGCGAGGTGGAGCGCCGGCCGCTGGGCGCCTTCCTCTACCTGTGGCGTGGCGAAGGGCTGGAGCGCAGCGCCGAATAGAGGTGGCCGCTGCCGCGCGGCCCGACCCGCTCGCTCAGCCCGCCTGCGCCGAGGGATGCAGCACGGGCGCATACCCCGTGGCGATGGCGCGCACCGTGGAGCCGGGCGTGAGCACGCCCACGGTCATGCCGCGCGGACGCAGCCGGGGTGACGCGTAGCCGCCCGGCGTCCAGCGGTACAGCCCCGAGCCGTGCACCAGGAACGCCTCGCGCGGATCGTCCAGGGTCACCATGACCCCGTCCGGCAATGCATCCAGCGCCACCTGCGGCACCGTGCGCGTGGCGGGCTCCGCGGCCTGCAGGGCCATGCGCTCGGCGTGCAGCACGGCGTCCAGGCGGCCAACCGCGATTCGCCCGTCCGGCGTCGGCGCACCCTCCAGCAGATTGCCGTTGGCGGCCAGCCAGGCTCCCTTGAAGCGGTTGAAGTCGGCGCGGCGGCACTCGGCGCACGGCCGGTGTCCCGCCGCCAGGCCGGTGGCCTCGTCCAGAAAGAACAGTTCCGTGTAGCGCCCGGGGCTCATCGGGGTCCGCCGCCGCCCGCGGAAGCTCAGCAGGCAGATCAGCCAGGCGCGGGTGGTGAAGCGCCGCCCGGTGAGCCGCCGGGCGTCGTCGTGCAGGCACCCGCGATTGCCCATGAACAGGCCGCGTTGGGGCACCGCCACCAGCTCCCCGAAGGGCGTCACGCGGTTCTGCAAGGGCATGGCGTTCTCCTGGCGTGTGGGGCGCGGGCGCCGCGTTTCCCCCACGCGGCGGTTTGCGCTATGCATGATCCCAGCGCGGAGCAGGGGACAGTTCACCTCAGCCTAACAGGAGACGATGCCAAAGACGATTCAGGCCGCGGACGTGCCGGCGCTGCTGCGGCCGGGGATGGTGGTGCAGGCCCAGGGCGCCGCATCGGAGCCGCTGGAGATCATGGCGGCCATCCAGGCCGCCCCACAGGCCAGCGACGGCGTGCACTACCTGCAGATGTACATACCCTCGGTGAACAAGGGCGACTACAGCGCGTTCCATCCGAATGCCCGCGCCACGTCGTTCTTCATCACGCCGGGCTGCCGCGCATCGTTCCAGGCGGGCAAGATCGGCTACCATCCCTTCCATCTCTCGACGAATTACCGCTACCTGTCGGCGCTGCCGCCCATCGACCTGCTGATCCTCTCGCTGTCGCCGCCGGATGCGCACGGGATGTGCAGCCTGGCCTGCTCGGCGGCCTATGTCTGGGCCACGCTGCCCAAGGCCAGGGTGGTGGTGGCGGAGATCAACCGCCAGGCCCCGCGCACCTTCGGCGCGCCGCCGGTGCCGCTGTCGCGGCTGGACTACATCGTGGAGTGCGGCTACACGCCCATCGAGGTGCCCAGCCAGCCGCTCAACGACGCCTCACGGGCCATCGGGCGGCACGTGGCCGGGCTGGTGCGTGACGGCGACTGCATCCAGATCGGCATCGGCAACGTGCCCAACGCCATCCTGGCCGAGTTGGGCCACCGCAACGACCTGGGCTTTCATTCGGGGATGATGACCGATGCGTGCATCGACCTCATCGCCTCGGGCACGATGAACGGCTCGCGGAAGGCCATCGACCGCCACGTCCACGTGACCGGCATCGTGGTGGGCACCAAGCGCCTGTTCGACTTCGTGCACGAGAACACGCGCGTGCACTTCCGCGAGGTGGGCTATACCCACGAGCAGGAGACCCTGCGGCACCTGGACAACTTCGTCTCCCTCAACTCGGTGCTGGAGGTGGACCTGCTGGGCCAGGGCAACGCGGAGATGATCGATGCGGAGCAGCAGGGCGGGGTGGGCGGCCAGGCCGACTTCGTGCGCGGCGCGCGCAATTCCCGCGGCGGGCGCAGCGTGCTGGCCTTCCTCTCCACCGGCCGGCGGGGCACCCTCTCGCGGGTGGTGTCGCGGCTGCCCCAGGGCACGGTGGTGTCCACGCCGCGCGCCGACGTGGATTACGTGGTGACCGAGCACGGCGTGGCGCACCTGCGCGATCTGAACATCGACGACCGCGCCGCGGCGTTGATCGGCGTGGCCGACCCCAGATTCCGCGACGAGTTGCACGCCGCCTGGAAAGACATGCGCAAGAGCATGTAGGCTGCGCGTCCGTCGCGTGTGGGCCCTGGCCGTGCGCCGCACATTCGACCCCGCGGCCTGCGCCGTGCGTGCCCAACGCAGG
>JACQHH010000055.1 GCA_016199125.1 Candidatus Lambdaproteobacteria bacterium | reverse complement strand
GACTTCGGCGGCGGCGGCATGCTGCTGGCCATGGGCGTGCTGGCCGCGCTGGTGGAGCGCATCGGCTCGGGCAAGGGCCAGGTCATCGACGCGGCCATGCTGGAGGGCGCCACGCAGCTCGGCGCGTTCCTGTGGGGTCTGCGCAAGTCGGGCGTGTGGAAGAACGAGCGCGGCATGAACATCCTGGACACCGGCTCGCACTTCTACAACACCTACGAATGCAAGGACGGCAAGTTCATCTCCATCGGCTCCATCGAACCCCAATTCTATGCCGAGCTGCTGGAGCTCACCGGGCTGACCAAGGAGGAGCTGCCCAAGCAGATGGATCGCACGCAGTGGCCCGCCATGAAGCAAAAGCTGGCCGGGGTCTTCAAGACCAGGACCCGCGACGAATGGACCAAGATCATGGGCATGAGCGACGTGTGCTTCGCTCCCGTGCTGGACATGCAGGAGGCCGAGGCGCACCCGCACAACAAGGCGCGCAAGATGTTCGTGGAGGTGGGCGGCATCGTGCAGCCGGCCCCGGCGCCGCGCTTCAGCCGCACCCCCTCGAAAATCCAGGGCCCGCCCGCCCAGTCCGGCGAGCACACCGACGCCACGCTGGCCGCCTTCGGCTTCTCCAAGGACGAGATCGGCAAGCTGCGCCAGGCCCAGGCGATTGCGTGACGCCGCGCCCCGCCGTGCGGCGCCCCAGGCCGGGTGCCGCGCTCTTGCCCTAACTGGCGATAACAATGCCCGCCGGCAGTAGCACGAGTGGCGTCTGGGCTCGTTCGCTGCATGACAGTGGTCATGGCTCGAAAATTTGACGCATGACGTCAAATGTCATAACTTGGTCAGGACAGCCACGGCATGATTGCGAGCTTCGGGAACAGGGACACCCAACGGCTGGCCGCAGGGGAGCCCGTGCCCCGCTGGCGTTCGATTGCGGCCCCGGCCCGGCGCAAGCTGTACATGCTGCATCTGGCCACTCACGTCAGTGACCTCAGCATTCCGCCGTGCAACCGCCTGGAAAAGCTGCATGGTGACCGGGACGGGCAATGGTCGATCCGCATCAACGAGCGCTGGCGTATTTGCTTCGAGTGGCGTGGCGATTGCGCCTACGATGTCGAGATCGTGGACTACCACAGGTAAGGAGCGCCGACGATGAAGGCACGGTCGCGGGTGGTGCCGGTGCCGCCGGGGGAGATGCTGGAGCAGGAGTTCATGCAGCCGCTGGGCCTTAGCCGGGCCGAGGCGGCGCGGCGCCTGGGGGTGCCCCCGAACCGCATCACGCAGATCATCAAGGGACGGCGCGCCATCACCCCGGAGACGGCCCTGCGCCTGGAGGCGCTGTTCGGCTGGCCTGCCGTGTACTGGGTGCAGCATCAGGCCGAATACGACCTGGAGCGGGCGCGCCGGGCGAGCGGCGCCCGCATTCGCAAGGAGGTGCGCCCGGTGCGGGCACATGGATAGGCCGCGGCCGGTGCAGGCTTGTGCGGTCGCGGTCTTTTTTCAGGTGACAGTGCGGAAACGACGCCCCCTTGCCGCCACGAAACAAAATCAGGCCGACCGGCAGGACGCCGATCGGCCTTGAGGACAGCATTTGCGGGGAGGCCCGCGGTGTGGCGGCAGGGGCGACCCCCGCCGCGCTTCAGGAACGGCTAGTCCAGGCGGCCGATGATGGCCACGCTGGACACGTTCGCGTTGGGCATGCCGCCCAGGTTGTGGGTCATGCCGATGCGCGGATCCTTGAGTTGGCGCTTGCCGGCGCGGCCCAGCAACTGCAGGTACATCTCGTAGAGCATGCGCAGACCCGAGGCGCCCACCGGGTGGCCGAAGCATTTCAGCCCGCCGTCGATCTGGCAAGGCACCTTGCCGTCGGCATTGTAGAAACCGTCCATGTAGTCCTTGATCGCCCCGCCTTCCGGCGAGATGAACAGGTCTTCCACGGTCACCAGCTCGGTGATCGAGAAGCAGTCGTGCACCTCGAACAGGCTGATTTCTTCCCGCGGCCGGGTGATGCCGGCTTCCTCGTAGGCGCGCTTGGCGGCGATGCGCGTGGTGTGGAAGTAGCTGCCGTCCCAGGAGTTGTGCTCGGCTTCCAGCCCGTTGCTCAGGGCCAGTTGCAGCGACTTGACGGTGATCAGGTTGTGCTTGCCCATGCTGCGCGCGATTTCGGGCGTGGTGATGATGGCGGCGGCCGCGCCGTCGCTCACGCCGCAGCAGTCGAACAGGCCCAGCGGCTCGGCGATCATGGGCGCCGACAGGATCGTGTCCAGCGACACGGCCTTCTGCAAATGCGCCTTGGGATTGAGGGCGCCGTTGGCGTGGCTCTTTTCGGAGACCATGCCGATGGCCTTCTTGAGGTCTTCCTTCTTCACGTTGTGCTTGGCGCGATAGGCCGACGCGAGCTGGGCAAAGGCGCCCGGCGCCGTGTTGTTGGGCCGGATCATGTCCGAATTGATGCCGCGCGTGCGGTTGGGCAACCCGCCGTAGCCGGTGTCCTTCAGCTTTTCCACGCCCGCCGCCAGCGCGATGTCGCAGGCCCCGGCCGCCACGGCATAGGCCGCGCCGCGGAACGCCTCGGTGCCGCTGGCGCAGTAGTTTTCCACCCGTGTGACGGGAATGTTGGGCAGGCGCAGGGTCATGGACAGCGGCAGGGCCGACTTGCCCACGTTGAAGTCTTCCAGGGCCGTGGACAGCCAGGCCGCCTGGATTTCGCCGGTCGTGATGCCGGCATCCTTGCGCGCTTCCTCGTACGCTTCGACGAGCAGTTCCTCGGCGCCGACGTCCCAGCGCTCGCCGAATTTTGAGCAACCCATCCCCACGATGGCCACTTTGTCCCTGATTCCGGCACCCATATTGGACTCCTGCTGTTGACGGATTATGCCACTCTCACGCTCACTCCGCAGGCTACCAAAACTCGCGCCCAAGTGCCAAGTGAATACGATGTGCCGGGAAAAGGTTGCGTAGCGCGGCAGCGGATGCGCCGGCCGGCCGCAGCGCGCCGCCACGCAGCGCACGAACGCCGGCATGTCCCGCGAGGTCGCGGAATTGACCTGCGGAAGCGGCGAAACTGGCAGGGCGGGGAAGATGTGCCGCCCCGCCGCCACGTGTGGCGACGGCGGCGCGGCGGTGTGGAGTCCGGCTTAGCGGCCCAGCTTGCCGATGATGGCCACGCTGGAGACGTTCTGGTACGGGAATCCGCCCAGATTGTGGGTCAGGCCGATCTGCGGATCCTTGAGCTGCCGGTTGCCCGCGCGGCCCTGGAGCTGCAGGTACATCTCATAGAGCATGCGCAGGCCCGAGGCGCCCACCGGGTGCCCGAAGCATTTCAGGCCCCCGTCGATCTGGCAGGGCACCTTGCCGTCGGCATTGTAGAAGCCGTCCATCACGTCCTTGATCGCGCCGCCTTCGGGCGAGATGAACAGGTCTTCCATGGTCACCATCTCGGTGATGGAGAAGCAGTCGTGCACCTCCATCATGCTCACCTGCTCGCGGGGCTTGGTGATGCCCGCTTCTTCGTAAGCGCGCTTGGCGGCGATGCGCGTGGTGAGGAAATAGCTGCCGTCCCAGCCGTTGAACTCCGACTCGGTGCCGCTGCTTAAGGCGAGCTGCAGGGACTTCACGGTCACGATGTACTTGCGGCCCATGCGCCGGGCGATCTCGGGCGTAGTGATGATGGCGCAGGCCGCGCCGTCGCTCACGCCGCAGCAGTCGAACAGGCCCAGCGGCTCGGCGATCATGGGCGCTTCCATGATCGTCTCCACGGACACCGCCTTTTGCAGGTGCGCCTTGGGGTTGATGGCCCCGTTGGCGTGGCTCTTGGCCGACACGTGGGCGATGGCCCGCTTGACCTCCGCCTTGGAGACGTGATGCTTGGCCCCGTAGGCCGAGGCCAGTTGCGCAAAGCTGCCCGGAGCCGTGTTGTTGGGTCCGCGCATGTTCATGTTGGTGCCCGCGCTCATGGCCGGCAGACCGCCGTAGCCCGTGTCCTTCAGCTTTTCCACGCCCATGGCCAGGGCGATGTCCGCCGCCCCCGAGGCCACGGCATACACCGCGCCGCGGAAGGCCTCGGTGCCGCTGGCGCAGTAGTTTTCCACGCGGGTGACCGGAATGTTGGGCAGCCGCAGCGCAACGGAGAGCGGCAGGGCCGATTTGCCCACGTTGATTTCCTCGAGCTGGGTCGCCAGCCAGGCCGCCTGGATCTGCGAGGTGTCCACGCCCGCGTCCTTGCTGGCCTCTTCGAAGGCCTCGATCATCAGCTCGTCGGCGCTGACGTCCCAGCGTTCTCCGAACTTGGAACAGCCCATGCCGATGATGGCGACCTTGTCCTTAATGCCTGCACTCATGTTCCGCTCCTGATCGGGTTAGGCCGTACGCGGCACCGCCTTCCAAAAATATCGGATAAAGCCGCGGCGCTCGTCGACGCTCTTGACTCGAAACACCATTTCAACGGGCATCCCGACGTCCAGGTCGCCCACCGCTACATCCGTAAAGTCTGCCATGAATCGACCCCCAGCGTCGAATTCCACCATGCCGTAGTGGCCCGGCGGATCGAGCGTGAAGGTGAGGTAGTCTGCGGTCCAGGACATCACGTGGGCCGCCTTGTCCGCGAAAGTGTAATCCTCCTGGGTGTGCGTCTTGTTGCACTCGGGGTTCACGCACACGTCGCTCTTGGGATACTGCGGGGTCTTGCAGGCCGTGCAGATGCCGCCGATCAGGCCCAGCACCATGTCGTTCTTGCGGTACAGGGCGCTCATGGGCGTGGGCATGTCCGCCTCGGCGCGAATGCCGAATTCCTTGGTGATCAGGTCGTTGAAGGTGAGGAACTTGTTGTAGTTTTTTTCCTCGCGGCCATTGGCCAGTCCGCCCTTCACGCCGCGAGGCCCCTTGAGCTTTTCCAGCTCCTTGGTGGCCTCGAAGATCAGCACGTCGCAGCCATTGCCGAAGCCGGCCACCATGATCTTGTCGCCCGCCTTGGCATCCTGCAGCGCATCGACCAGCATCAGCAGGGGATGGGCCACTCCCGTGTCGCCACAGTTGTCGCCCAGCGTGTCGCGCAGGGCCTTGTCGGCCAGGCCCGCCGCCTTGCCGATGCTGCGCGTCACCGCGGGAAAGACCGTGGGCATGACAAAGTGGGTGATGGCATCGGCCTTGAGCTTGGCCTTCTTCAGCGCCGCGTCGATGGCCGGCGGCACGATCTTCATGTAGCCCTCGTCGCGGATCCAGCGCTCTTCCCACTGGTAGTCGAAGTCGCGGCCCTCGGCGCGGTAATGGTCGATGAAATCCACCGTGCGCGAATGGCTGGCCAGCAGCTTGGCCACCGGCTTGTCCGCGCCCACCAGCAGCGCCGCGGCGCCATGGCCGTACTGCATCTCCTGGGAGCTGGCGGCCTTGGTGCGGCGCTTCTCGGAGGCGACGAAGAGGATGTTGTCCTCGCCGCTCTTGGCGATGTCCAGCGCCGCGATCAGTCCAGTGGTGCCGGCCTTTTGCGAGGAGGTGATGTCCATGGACGCGATCTCGTGGCCCAGGTGCAGCGCCGCGGATACGATGCCGGCATTCTGGCGATCCAGGAAGGGGGCGGTGGTGGTTGCCAGGAACACGCGCGAAATGGCGGACGACTTCACGCCGCGCAGGGCGTCCTTGGCCGCCGCAACCGCCATCGTCACGCTGTCTTCGTCCCAATTGCACATGGCGCGCTGACCTTTGGCCATGCCTTTCAGACCCGCATTGCCCCAGGCATTGGCTTCGGCGATGCTCTTCCGGTTCAGGCGCAGTTTGGGGATGTACGCCCCAAAGGAGGTGATTCCTACCATCGTTCAGACTCCGCAGAAAATTCTTGAGGGTGTGACGAGCCACAGCCGCTTGGTACGCGCTTTCGCCGCCGCCGGGGTCTCGGAACCCCCCTTCCGGATTCGACCATACCAGACTTTGGGCGCGCTTGGCTCCTCGACGCCAAAACAATCTTCCTCCCGCCCGGTGGGCTGTGCCGCGGCGTCCCTGACGGTCAACCCGACCCGTGCTTAACCCAAATTCCGTGCAATGTCATTATGGCGCGGCGGGGCTCCGCGCGGCTCCCGGCGGGAGAGGGCGGAGACCGGCACGTGGAGCCCTGGCGGGCGCGACGCGGCGGACGACGCATCCCGTGGGGCCGGGTCAAGTCGTCGGGGCGCGAGACCGGCATGGCATGTCGAACGCCCCGGTCATTGGCGGCGCGAGAGACCCGCGCGACCTGCCGCGGAAAGGGCTTTCAGGCCGGCAGCGCGTCCGTGACGATCATGGTCACGTCCGTGCCGCGCCGCCGCAGGGCGATGGCCTCCTGGTATTCCGGCGAGCGGTAGAACGTGTCGATGGCCTCACGCGAGGGGAATTCGAAGATGTACGTGCGGCTGGGCTGCACCGGCCCTTCGAAGACCTGGAAGGCCTTGCCGTTGTTCAGCGTCCGGGCGCCGTACTTTTCCAGGATGGGCCCGGCGACCTTGACGTACTGCCGGTAGATCTCCGGGTCGTGCACGGTGGTCAGGGCGATCATGTATGCGGACATGGGTCCTCTCTGTTGTCCAATGCCAAGACGATTGCACGCGCGCGGCCGTGCGTGATTCGCCGCCGCTGCGCGCGGGTCGGTCCGGCGCGCCGTTCAGCGTCCGTCCAGGGCACGCTGCAGCTCGGCGCGCCATTCGGCGCGGGGCCTGAAGCCCGGCAGGCCGCGACACAGGGTCTCGGTCTGGGCCATGATCTGCGCGTCCGTCTGGCGGATGTCCATGGGCTCGCGCACGGGCTGCCGCACGTGCCAGGGGCTGTCCACGAAGCACTCGATGCGGTTGCCCTCCGGGTCGTGGAAATAGATGGACCAGGCGTTGCCGTGGGTCACCGAGACCAGCTTGTCCACCCCCTCCCCGGCCAGGCGCCCGTGCAGGGCGCGCAACTGCGCCAGGCTCTCCAGGCGGAAGGAGATCTGGTTGATCGTGTTGAAGGGCACCTCGCCGGGCCGGCCCGTGACCAGCGCCATCTGGTGGTGCTCGTCGGGCTGGCCGCTGAGGAAGACCAGCGTGGCCTGGCCCAGCGGCCCGCGGTCGGTTTCCATTAAGCCCAGATGCCGCGTGTAGAAGTCGCGCATGCGCTCCAGGTCTGTGACGTAAATGCCGAGATGGCTGAAGGAGATGCCGTTGGCTTGGCTCATGGTGACTCCCCCCGATGGTGTTGCGGCCCCACAGCGACGATGCGCGGTCGCTGCACCCCATCCGGTTTCCGTTGACAGGGGCGCCGGCATTCACTACGTAAGGCGTGCGGATGATACCTTAGCGCCGGCGCCCCCGAATACCAAGCCGGCCGTCGTAGGAGGTACTCACGATGAGCAGCAAATTGACGGTGGCTGCCGCCCAGTTGGCCCCGGTGTTTCTGGACCGGGACGCTACGGTGGACAAAGCCTGCCGCACGATGCGCGAAGCCGGGGCCGCCGGCGCGCGCCTGGTGGCCTTCCCCGAAACCTTCATTCCCGGCTATCCCTACTGGTCGCTGGTGCTGGACCGGTTCTCCACCGGACGCACCTTCGACCGCAAGCTGTTCGCCGAGGCCGTGGAGATTCCCAGCCCGGCGACCAAGGCGTTGTGCGCGGCGGCCAAGGCGGCCCGCCTGTACGCCGTGGTGGGATTGAACGAGCGCGACGGCGGCACGCTCTACAACACCCAGCTCGTGCTGGGTCCCGAGGGGGAAATCATCGGGCGACGGCGCAAGCTGGTGCCCACCAGCCACGAGCGCATGGTCTGGGGACGGGGCGACGGCCGCGACCTGCAGGTGTGGCCCACGCCGCTGGGACGGCTGGGGGCGCTGATCTGCTACGAGCACTCCAACGCCCTGTATCGCTACGCATTGCAGTCCCAGGGCGAGCAGATCCACGTGGCCAACTGGCCGGGCGGCGTCCCCTGGATCAGCCCGATCATCGATGCGGCCATCCGCCACTACGCCTTCGAGGCCCAGGCCTTCGTCGTCAATGCCACGGCCGTGCTCACGGACGAGATCATCGCCGCCCTGGGCTCAGGCGGCAGCGTGGACAAGCTGGCGCCCGGCGGAGGGTACTCGGCCATCGTCGGCCCGCTGGGGCAGTTCCTGGCCGGCCCGGAGCCTCGGGAGGAAAAGCTGTTGCTGGCCGAGCTGGACTTCGAGCGCATCGCCGACGCCAAGCTCATCGTGGATTCCGCCGGACACTATGCCCGGCCGGATGTCGTGCGGCTGGTGCTCAACCGCCACCCCCATGCCGTGCTGGAATTCGAGGGAGAGGCGACCTGAGCGCCCCCCTCCCATCGCCTGCCGCTGCTTGCAGCGCTACCGATAGAAATTGCGCTGATCCCACCAGGGGTAGAAGTCCGGCATGTCCTTGGAGGGGCCCAGGGTGAATTTGGGCGGGCGCTTTTCCAGGAACGATTGCACGCCTTCCTTGGAATCGCCCTTCTTGCCCAGGTCGCGGATGATGCGCGAGTCCAGCCGGTGGGCCTCCATGGGGTGCTCGGCGCCCAGCAGCTTCCACATCAGTTGCCGGGTCAGGGCCACCGAGACGGCCGAGGTGTTCTCGGCGATTTCCGTGGCGATGGCCCGCGCCGCCGGCAGCAGTTCCTCGGGCTTGTGCAGGCTGCGCACCAGCCCGCCGCGCAGGGCCTCCTGCGCGTCGAACACGCGGCCCGAGTAGCACCATTCCAGGGCCTGGGAAATGCCCACCGCGCGGGTGAGGAACCAGGTGCTGGCCGCCTCGGGCACGATGCCGCGCCGGGCGAAGACCAGCCCGAAGCGCGCCGTCTCCGAAGCCAGGCGAATGTCCATGGCCACGGTCATGGTCACGCCGATGCCCGCCGCCGCGCCGTTGATGGCGGCGATCACGGGCTTCTTGCAGTCGAAGATGCGCAGGGTCAGCAGCCCGCCGCCGTCGCGGTCGCGAGTGATGTCCTTGGCGTTCTCGTGGCGGTTGAAGGTGTTGCCGCCGCCCGAGAGATCGGCCCCGGCGCAGAAGGCGCGTTCGCCCGCCCCGGTCACGATGATCGCGCGCACATTGTCGTCTTCGTCCGCGCGGTCAAAGGCATCGATCAGCTCGAAGAGCATCTGGTTGGTGAAGGAATTCATCTTCTGCGGCCGGTTCATCGTGATGGTCAGGATGCGCTGGTCGACCTCGTATTTGATGGCTTCGTAGTTCAAGGGGGTCCTCCGATCGGATGGTGCGGTGAAACGTGTGGATGGTGGCGCTGTGCGGCCGGCAGTGCGGTGCCTGGCGCATTGACCCTGTGCATTGACCATGCGCATGGCGCCCGACGGCGGGCATCCGCTGCGCGAGCCTGGCCAGCGCAAGCTGCGTCCCGCGACGGGCGCCGTGGCCGCGGCAGGTGCATCCGGCATTCATGGTTATCAGCCGCGCGCGCGGGATGCCAATGGATTTCGTGCGGCGTCGGCGGGCGCGTGCGACACGGCGCGCACCCAGCCCCGCGAGGCTCAGGCGGTCTCCACCCCACGCGCGCGGAACAGGGCCCGGGCGATGACCACGTTCTGGATTTCCGTGGCGCCGTCCAGGTACTGGGCAATCTTGGCCCCGGCCAGATGCCGGCCCAGGCTGTGCTCGTCGCGCAGGCCCGCGGCGCCCATGGCCTGCATGCATTCTGCGATGCCGCTCAGGGCCGCGCGCGTGGCGAATTTCTTGGCATGGGCCGCGTGCAGCGTACCGTCCTCGCCCCGGTCCAGGGCGGCCAGGGCGCGATAGGTCAGCAGCCGCGCCGCCAGGAGATTCGTCTCCACCTCCGCCAGTTGCCACTGCATGCCCTGATAGGATGCCACGGGCCGGCCGAACACCTGCCGCCGCGCCGCATGGGCCAGAGCCTGCTCCAGGCTGGCCCGCAACATGCCGCAGCACATGGCCCCCACGTTGGCGCGGGCCACGCCGATGCCGCGCATGGCCGCCTTGAACGCGTCGCCGGGGCTGATGAGCAGATTCCCGGCCGGCACGGCACAGCGCTGCAGGGCGATCTCGCCCGTGCCCAGGGCGTGGCCGCCAATCAGCACATAGGGTGCTTCGCGCACAAGCCCCGGTGCCGTGTCCTCGGCCAGGATGCAGGCGATGCCCTTCCAACCCAGCGCCGGGTCGGTCTGGGCATAGACGCTGAACAGGTTGGCCACGCTGGCGTTGGTGACCCAGGCCTTGCGCCCGTCCAGGATCCAGCGCTCGCCGTCGCGGCGGGCGCTGGTGCGCACAGCGGCCGCATCGCTGCCCGCCCCGGGCTCCGTCAGGCAGAACGCACCCACGCGCTCCCCGCGGATCATGGGCGGCAGATGGGCCTCGCGCTGGGCCGGCGTGCCGTTGCGGGCGATGTTGTCGGCCAGGTTGTTGTGCACCACCAGGCTGAAGGCGAAGGCCATGCAGGCCGCGGAAAGTTCCTCCACCACGCGGGCCGTGGCCGTGTAGCTCAGGCCCTGGCCGCCGAGCGCCGTGGGCACCAGCAGCCCGCCCAGCCCCGCCGTCGCGGCCGCGCGGAAGGTTTCCAGGGGCATGCGCCGCTGGGCCTCCCAAGCCGCTGCGTGGGGCGCCACCTGCTCGCGCGCAAAGTCCGCGGCCCGCTGTACGAGCGCCTGCTCGCGCGCCTCCAGCACGATCTCCATGGCTCCCGATCCGTTCGTGTTCGCCGACGCCCGGGGAGGCGCGCGCGAACCGGGCTGCGGTTGCGGGGCGCGGCCTGCCCAGAGCCCATGAGCCTACATAACACGTCTGGCGCCTCCTGCGCGCTGCCGGCCACGCTCCGGCGATTTCATTTGCGGGAAAAACCAGTAGAGTAGGTTCTTGTGCCTGTTTTTTCTCCGTCCTCCAGCCCGTGATCTCCCCATGACCGAAGCCGCCCAATCCGCCGCCTTGCCGGCGGTCGAGTGGATCCACAAGAAGAACGTGCTGGTGCTGGCCATCTGCCAGGCCCTGTTCATGAGCGGCGGCTCGCTGCTGATCTCCGTGGCGGGACTGGTGGGTCTGGCCCTGGCGCCCGACAAGGCGCTGGCCACGGTGCCCGTGTCCATCTATGTGGTGGGCATGGCCGTGGCCACCCTGCCCTCGTCCTACATCACCAAGCGCCTCGGCCGGCGCGCCGGCTTCCTCATCGGGAGCATGGTGGGCCTGCTGGGCGCGCTGGTCTGCGTGGGCGCGCTGATGCTGTGGTCCTTCTGGCTGTTCCTGCTGGGCTCCATGCTCATCGGTGCCCACGCGGCCATGGCCCAGCTCTACCGCTTTGCCGCCACCGACGCGGCGCCGGAGCACTTCCGCTCCCGGGCCATCTCCCTGGTGCTGGCCGGGGGCCTGGTGGCCGCCTATGTGGGGCCGCAGATCGCCAAGCTCACGCGCAACCTGGTGCCCGGCGTGGAATTCATGGGCGCCTATATCGCGGCCGCCCTGCTGTTGGTGGCGCTGGCGTTGGTGCTGACGCAACTGCGCATTCCGCCGCCCAAGGCCAGCACGCTCGCGCCCGCGCCCGCGCGACCGCTGGGCGCGATCGTCTCGCAACCGCGCTTCGTCGTGGCGGTGCTGAGCTGCATGTTCGGCTACGGCACCATGTCGCTGCTGATGACCTCCACCCCGCTGGCCATGGTGGCGCACGCCCACCCGTTCAACGACGCGGCCACGGTGATCCAGTGGCACGTGGTGGGCATGTTTCTCCCCAGCTTTTTCACCGGCTCGCTGATCAACCGCATGGGCGAGCTGCCCGTGATCTTCGCCGGCGTGGTGATCGACCTGTTCTGCGTCGTGGTGGCCCTGGGCGGCTATGAGTTCTTCAACTTCTGGCTGGCGCTGATCCTGGTGGGCCTGGGTTGGAATTTCATGTTCGTGGGCGGCTCCTCGCTGGTCACGCGCACGCACAACGAGGTCGAGCGCGCCAAGACCCAGGGCACCAACGATTTCCTCACCTTCGCCACCATGTCCGTGGCCTCGCTGTCGTCGGGCACGCTGCTGCACTTCCTGGGCTGGCGGCCGGTCCTGTGGACGGCCGTGCCCATGGTGTCCGTGGTGGGCGTGGCGGTGGTGGTGCTGGCCTTCTCGCAGCGCCGCATGATCTCGGCCCCCTGAGCGACGGCGCTCAGGCCCAGGGTTCATACCCCGACCCGTGAGGCGGAATCCCCAGGGCGACGCAGACGTGCTACATTTCTCTCGGTAGGCTGAACCGTTTTTCTCACCCCGCAATGCGGCAGACCTCCACGCGGACGATCCGCCCAACCACGCGAGACCCATGCCGGGCAAGTCCAAAGCACACACCCCACCCAAGGCTCCGCTGCCGCTCCCGCCTGCGGCGCGGGGCCCGGCCAACACCGCCCGCGCCCACCGGCCCAGGCATGTCACGCCGGAGGCGCTGGCCAATCTGTCGGCGCTGGAGCGCAAGGTGCTCTGGCTCTCTTCGTGGACGGTGCATAACGCCAATTACGTGCGCGAGAACCGCGACGGGCTGAAGGTGGGCGGACACCAGGCGTCCTGCGCGTCGGTGGCCACGCTGATGACGGCGCTGTATTTCCACGTGCTGCGCCCGGAGGATCGCGTGGCGGTGAAGCCCCATGCCAGCCCGGTGTTTCACGCCATCCAGTACCTGCTGGGCAACCAGACCCGCGAGCAACTGGAGCAATTTCGCTCCCTGGGCGGCACGCAGAGCTATCCCTCGCGCACGAAGGATTCGGACGACGTGGACATTTCCACCGGCTCGGTGGGCCTGGGCGTGGCCATGACCGTCTTTTCCTCGCTGGTGCAGGACTACCTGCGGCTCAAGGATCTGCACCCCCCGGGCAGCCGGCTGGGGCGCATGATCGCCATCGTGGGCGACGCGGAGCTGGACGAGGGCAATGTGTACGAGGCGCTGTTCGAGGGCTGGAAGCACGACCTGCGCAACCTGTGGTGGATCATCGACTACAACCGCCAGAGCCTGGACGGCACCATCTCCGATCAGCTCTTCCAGCGCATCATCAGCATCTTCGAGACCATGGGCTGGAACGTGGTCATGCTCAAGTTCGGCAAGCTGCAGCAGGCCGTCTTTTCACAGGAGGACGGCGAGGCGCTGCGCGACTGGATCGTGGACTGCCCCAACTCGCTCTACTCCGCGCTGACCTTCAAGGGCGGCCCGGCCTGGCGCGCGCACCTGGGGAAGGATCTGGGGCATCTCAAGGGCATCCGCCGCATCCTGGAAAGCCACGACGACACGGCGCTGCACCGCCTGATGACCAACCTGGCCGGTCACGACATGTCCGCGGTGCTGGACGCCTTCAACGGCGTGGCCGACGACCGCCCCACCTGCTTCATCGCCTACACCATCAAGGGCTTCGGCCTGCCCTTCGCCGGGCACAAGGACAACCACGCCGGCCTGATGAACGCCGCCCAGATGGCCGAGTTCCAGAAGATCATGCAGGTGCCCAAGGGCCAGGAGTGGGAGCCCTTTGTGGGGCTGGAGCGCCCGGCCGATGAGCTGAAGCGCTTTCTGTCCGAGGTACCCTTCCGCACGCCACGCCCGCGACGCTTCGAGGCCCCGCGCATCGACGTGCCTGAAGTGCTGCCCGTGCCGCAGTTGGGCGGCAGCGTGTCCACTCAGGACGGCTTCGGGCGCATCCTCAACGAACTGGCCCGCAGCGACACCCCCCTCGCCCGGCATGTGATCACCTCCTCGCCCGACGTCACCGTCTCCACCAACCTGGGGGCCTGGGTCAACCGGCGGCAGGTCTTTGACCGGCACGTGCAGCCGGATATCTTCAAGGAAGAGGCGGTGGCATCGCTGCAGAACTGGACCATGTCGCCCCAGGGACAGCACGTGGAGCTGGGCATCGCCGAGAACAACCTGTTCATCGCGCTGGCGGCAATGGGCCTGGCCGGACCCATGTTCGGCGTGCGCCTGCTGCCCATCGGCACCCTCTACGACCCGTTCATCAGCCGCGGGCTGGACGCGCTGAACTACGCCTGCTACCAGGACGCGCGCTTCATGGTGGTGGCGACCCCGTCGGGTATCAGCCTTGCGCCCGAAGGGGGCGCGCACCAGTCGGTGCTGACGCCGCTGGTGGGGATTGGGCAGCCGGGGCTGGCCAGCTTCGAGCCGGCCTATGTGGACGAGCTTGCGGCCATCATGGCCTGGGGCTTCCGCCACCTGCAGGCCGACCGGGGGGGCTCGGTGTACCTGCGTCTCTCCACGCGCACCCTGGAGCAGCCCAAGCGCACGATGGACGAGGCGCTACGCCGCGAGGTGCTGGCCGGCGCCTACTGGTTGCTGCCGCCCCAGCCCGGTGCCGCCCTGAGCGTGGTGGCCATGGGCGCCGTGCTGCCCGAAGCGCTGGAGGCCATGGCGCAGATTCAGGAGGACCTGCCCGGGGCGGGCCTGCTGGTGGTCACCTCCGCCGATCGCCTGCATCACGACTGGTTGGCCACGGGGCGGGCGCGCATCGCGGGCCATCGTGACGCCTTGGGACATGCGGAGCGCCTGTTGGCGCAGCTTGCGCCGGGGGCCGCGCTGGTGACCGTGCTCGACGGGCATCCGGCCACGCTGTCGTGGCTGGGGGCCGTGGCCGGCAATCCCATCTCGCCCCTGGGCGTGGAGGACTTCGGCCAGTCGGGCGACATTCCCGACCTGTATCGCCACTACCACATCGACGCGGAGGCCATCGTGGATGCCGCCGCGGCCGCCAGTCTGCGTCGATTGCATGCTCCGCGCTGAGCGATTCGTGCACGGGCCATTGCGCCCGCCCCCGCCCGGCCGGCCGTCGGCGTGCCCCCTGGCGCTGACGCCGCCATGAGCGCAGCGCGCGACGATCCCTCGGTGCCGGCGCCGCGTCTGCGCCCGCGCCTGGCCCCCGACGGGCTGCCCATGGGCATCCTGCTCACGAGCCTGGTGGCGCTGACGCCCTTCGCCATCGACATGTTCCTGCCCTCCATGCCGGCCATGGCCGTGGGGTTCGGCGTTCCGCCCGTGCAGGTGCAACTGGCCGTCACGCTGTTCCTGCTCTCCTATGCCTTCTCGCACCTGGTGTACGGTCCGCTCTCCGACCGCTACGGACGGCGCGGGGTGCTGCTGGGGGGGCTGGGCGTGTTCACGCTGGCCGGGCTGGTCTGTGCGGCCACCACCAGTATCCACATGCTGATCGCCGCGCGGGTGTTGCAGGGCTTTGCCGCCGGCGCGGCGCCGGTAATTGCGCGGGCCGTGGTGCGCGACGTCTATGAGCCCCAGCGCGGGGCGCGGGTGTTTGCGCACATGGCCACGGCCGTGGCCCTGGCGCCCACGCTGGCGCCCATCGTGGGCGGATTTCTGCAGGTCTGGGTGGGCTGGCGCAGCGTGTTCTTCGCGCTGGCCGGTCTGGGCGCGCTGGTGCTGGGCGCGGGCTGGCTGGGACTGCCGGAGACCAACCGCTTTCGCGATCCCGATGCGCTGCGCCCGGGGCGCATGCTGCGCAATTTCCGGGCGCTGGCCACCCACCGCGCCTTCATGGGCTACGCGCTGGTACTGGCTCTGGTCTTCGGCGGGCAGTTCACGTTCATCAGCGGCTCGTCCTTCGTGCTGATCGACCTGATCGGCGTCAGCCCGGACGTCTACGGATTCTGCTTCGGGCTGGTGGCCTTCGGCTTCATGACGGGCGCCTTCCTCACCGGGCGGCTCACCGGCCGCTGGGGCGTCGACCGCATGATCCTCACCGGCGGCGCCGTGAGCGGCGGCGCGGGGGTGGCGCTGGCGGCGCTGGGATGGCTGGGGCTGGCGCCGGGATTCTGGGGCGTGGCCGGGATCGTCGCGCCCATGTACCTCTACGCCGTGGGCGGGGGCATGATCATGCCCAGCGCCATGGCCGGCGCCATCGGGCCCTTTCCGCGCATGGCGGGGCTGGCCTCGGCTCTGGCCGGGTTCATGCAGATGATCGTCGCGGCGGGCTACAGCATGGCCGTGGGCGCGCTCTACGACGGCACGGCCGTGCCCATGACGCTGGGGATCGGCATCGCAGGCGTGGGTGCGCTGCTGGTGTTCATGCTGATCGGCCCGTACCGCCATCCCCGCGTATCCGACGCGCCGTCAGCGCAGCCCGCGCCGTCCGGGCCACCCACCCGCACTTTCGAGGGGGCACGCGGAGCCGTGGGCCTGCCCACGCCGGAGATTCAGGCCCGCGTGCTGGAGGCCGCCCGGACCGCGCTGGGCGATGCGGCGCTGACCCTGGAAACCCTGGGCGATGCCTGGGCACGGCACATCGGGCCCGACGAGATTGTGCGTGGCCGCCTGCTGGCGGCCCTGCAACCGCGCCTGCCCATCCGCATCCCGCCCGGCGACGCGGTCAACTTCGCCACCCTGGACGATGCCCTGG
>JACQHH010000014.1 GCA_016199125.1 Candidatus Lambdaproteobacteria bacterium | reverse complement strand
GTAGCGCACACCCTTGGGGTGGGTGTGGTCGGAGGTTCAAATCCTCTCGCCCCGACTGGATTTTCTCCCCATTCCGCGCCGGCGCCCGCCGGACGCGGCCCGCGGCATGTTTCGCCGTGCTTCCTGCAAGCCGGTTGTGACCTAAACGGCGACGTGTCAGCCGTTCCCGCGCACACGGTAGGGGCATGGCATGCCATGCCCCTGCGATCTCGCCGCTCCCGCGCGCATGGCTTGCCTGCGCAACGCCCGCGTGTCTTGCGCTGTGTGCGCCAGCCTCTTTCCACGCTCCACCGGAGCGGCGGTGCAAGGGCATGGCAGGCCCCTCCCGCGCACCCGCGCATCGCCGTCTGCAACGTAGGGGCATGGCATGCCATGCCCCTACCCCCCGCAGTCGCGGATGGCCCCGGCTATGGGGCCGGCGCGGTGAAGATGAACCAGTCTTCGTGATCGGCCCCCGTATCCAGGAAGCCGTCAACGTCGGTGTCCAGCGTCAACAGGGTCGCGCCTGTGATTACGCTGTCTCCCGGTTCACGCGTGCTGGCATTGGCTCCCGCGCCTGAGCTGGCTCCGGTGGCATACTGCGTCTGGCTCACGCGAATCGAATAGGGCCCTACCTCTTCGAAACTGAACCCGGTCACCTGGATGTACACCGTCTCGCCCGGGTTGAGGTCCAGCACCACTCCCCCGAACAAGTCGAACGTGTCGTCCGCCTCGGTGATGTAGTTGCCCTCGGCGTCGTAGACTACGACGTACGTGTCCAACGACGTGCTGCCGTCCGTGGGGAACGTGTCGATGTAGTACTTGCCCGTCGTACTGGTGCAGGAATCGATGATGTCCTGCGGCGGATCGGGATAGAAGTCCCCGTCGGCGTCAGGATTTTCGGCTGTCGGATTCAGATAATCCCAGAAAATATTCACGGGATTGATGCGGAACGAGCCGTCCGCGGCGAAGACCAGGTCGAATGCGATCCAGGTCGACTCCACGGTACTGCCGGCCGGAATATCGATGCGCTGCAGCAGACCGTTGACCGTGTAGAGCTCCAGCCGCGGCTTCGAATTCGACAGGGTGACGAACGAATTCCCGATGCTGAACGAGTAGGCATCCACCAGGAAGCGGTAGCGTCCCGCGACCGGCGTTTGAATTGTAATCGTTTCCGGCCCGAAGCCTGTGGTGTTGTCCACGTCGAGCACCGTGTCCATGGGCGTCGTGCCGTCATAAGCATTGAAAGGTCCGGGGTTGCCCCAGTAGGTGGCGACGGGGAAGCCGTTGAAGCACTGCCCCGGCACGTAGGCCAGAATGTCCATGTCCGGCGGGTCGGGGGCGTTGGGGTCGCCGCTGTCCCAGGTCAGCACCACGCGGATGTTGGTGCCGGTCTGGGACAAGTCGCCCTCCGGCGTGGCATTGATCGTGCCCAGGGGCACCGTGGCCAGACTGATGACCACCGTGGCCTGGTTGCTGATGGTGTAGCCGGTCAGGGCGAACTGGACGATCTGCGGCCCGGCCGGCACGTCGGAAAGCGTGAAATTGCCATCCACGTCCGTTTTCGTGCTGAGGGCTGTGTTGCGCACGGAGACGACGACGTCTTGCAGCGCCGTGCCGTTGGAGCTGTTGACGACACGGCCGGTGACGTTGCCCGGCTCCTCGGCCAGGGGCGCCGGCACCAGGTCGGCCGACATGAAGGTCAGCGCCATCAGGCCCGCCCGCGTCTGCCCCAGGTTGGTGGCGGTGGCCGCCTCCAGGTCGATCTTCACCAGGTAGTGCGAGGCGTTGAGCGGCTCGTTGCGCGAGAGGATGCCGTAAATCTCGCCCGTAATGGGGTGCCGCGTCATGCTGCGGATGATCGGTGCGGCGCTGGACAGCTCGTGCTCGCCCTCGAAGCCCACAAACGTAAGGGCCGTGCTCACTTCCACGTCGCCGATGGCCTTGCCCAGCCGCACCAGCTTCTGTGCGTTGGTGTAGTAAGGCAGGTCCGCGCTGTCGAAGACGAGCCCGTTGCCGGCGCCCGATTCGGCCAGAGGGATCACCCCGATGCGCGTGGTGGTGCCGTCCGCGGTCTCCACCACCTCGAAGGTGCGCGTGTTGCCCGAGCCGAGGATGGCGTACAGCTCTCCCTGGTGATCGAAGGCCAGGTCCACGAAGAATTCCAGCGGGCTGAACGTCAGCGCGGGATGGCGCACGGCCACGCCCGTTTGCGCATCGATTACCAGCAGGCAGTTGATGCACGGGTCGTTGCCGTCCGCCGAGCGCCCGGTGACCGCATACAGAATCTCGTTGGCATGGTCGAATTCCAGACCCGAGAGAATGCGGGGTGACTGCCCGTTGATGAAATTCTCACCAAATTTTGTGCCCTGCGCGAACTTGACCAGGGAGACTTTCTGCGCAATGCCGGTGGTCTCGTTGAGCTGGTACAGGTCGCCCGTGGTGCCGCTGGCCACCAGCTTGAACTCGCTGGGAATGGGCGCGTTGGCCGAGACCTGCAGCAGGATCTGCGTGGCGTCGGTCAGGCTGTTGGCCGTTACGCTCAAGGAGATGGTGAAGACGCCCTCGCTGTTGGGGGCGGTGTAGACCGCGATTTCCGGATTCTGACCGTCGGGCACCACGCTCCCGCTGGTCGTGCCCACGGACCACTCATAGGTGATCGGATCGTTGTTGGGATCGTCGGCGCTGGCGGAAAGGGTCGAGGTCGCGCCGGGGCGGATGAAGAAGGGCGAGGCGGTGATGCCGCGAATCTGCGGCGGCAGGTCCTGGTTGCTCAGCTCGATGGCGCCAGCCTGGACGATCGCGCCGCGGGTGACCTGCACGTCCGAGACGCTGTTGGCCAGGTAGCCGGAGATGAACGCCGAGACCTGGTAGGTGCCCACGGGGACATTGCTGATGGTGTATTCCCCTTCGCCGCTGGTGAAGGCGCTGTAGCTGCTGCCGGGGATGTAGACGTTGATGCCGGTGTGATTGGTGACCGGCGACGCCATCTGCGCCACGCCTTGAATATGCCCCACGGGCGTGAGCAGGATTTCGTCCGTGGTCAGGGTGACGCCGTCGCCGATGGAGAAGGTCTGCACCACGGCTTTTTCCAGGGACTGCTCGGAGGCGGCGTAGAGATTGTACGAGCCCTGGGCGATGCCGGTCATGGTGAACTGGCCCGAGGAGCTGGTGCTGGTGCGCGAGACGATCTGTCCCTGCGCGGCCAGCGACTCCAGGGTCAGCATGATGCCCGCATGCTCGGTCTCGTTCTCATAGCGCGCAAGGCCGGTGACCGTGCTGTTGCCCTCGTTGCCGGAGGTGCCCTTTTCCGTCTGGGTACAGCCCAACAGAACCAGCGCTGCCGCCATGGCCACGACGGCCAGGAGAAATCGCTGCATGCCCGCCGAATTTGTCATCATGGTCTCACCCCGCTGAATCCCGGCGCACCCGCTTGCGCGGACGGCCGCGGCGCGCTGCGCGCCGGGCGTGCGACGGCTGTCCAATGCTGCTGACGCGCGGGGTTCCGGCCGCATCCGACCCGTGGGTGCGGCCGGGAGCGCCCGGCGCGGTGCCATCTTACGCCGAAAGCCGGGCGCCAAACCAGCGGCAGCGGTGCCCCGCGCCGCCTCGCCGTCCTGAACGCAGGGGCATGGCATGCCATGCCCCTACCGCGCGGCCCTACCACCGCGCCGCCGCCTCGCCTTGCACGTCATTCGTCGACGGGACATGCCTTGCCTCTGCCGCGCCGCCGCCTCGCCATCTTGAACGTAGGGGCATGGCATGCCATGCCCCTACTGCGCGGCCCTTCCACCGCGCCGCCGCCACGCCTTGCGCGTCATTCATTGACGGGACATGCCTTGCCTCTGCCGCGCCGCTGCTTCGCCGTCCTGAACGCAGGGGCATGGCATGCCATGTCCCTACCGTTGCGTGACTGCCCCTACCGCCCGGAGGGGAACCTGATCTCGCGCTTCTCGCGCACGGCCGTGAGGGCCTCGATGGCGTCCTCGCCCATGAAGGTGAGCATCTCCAGGGCGATGGACTGGTCGAAGATGGGGCCGGCCAGGCGCAGCCAGTTGTTCAGGGCGCGCTTGGTCCAGCGCTGGGCCATCTGCGGGCCGCGGCCCAGCCGCCCGGCCAGCTCCAGGGCCTTGGGCAGCACCTGCGCCGGCGGGACGCACAGGCTGACCAGCCCGATGCGCTCGGCCTCGCGCCCGTCGATGTAGTCGGCGGTGAGCAAATACAGCTTGGCCTTGGCCATGCCGCACAGCAGCGGCCAGACGATCAGCGCATGGTCGCCCGCCGTCACGCCCACGCGCAGGTGCAGGTCGGAGATCTTCGCCTCCTCGTTGATGACGCTGATGTCGGCCAGCAGCGCCACGGCCAGCCCGGCGCCCATGGCCAGGCCATTGATGGCCGAGATCACCGGCTTGTCCAGGTTGACGATGTTGTAGACGATGTCCGAGGCTTCCTTGACCACGTGCGCCGCGGCCTTGAAGTCGCCGGGCCAGGTGGCCGCCCAGTCGGCATCGCCCCCCACGCAGAAGGCGCGCCCGGCCCCGGTGATCACGGCCACGCGGGTGGCCTCGTCGGCGCCGACCGCGGGCCACACGTTGGCCAGCTCCCAGTGCAGCCGGGCGTTGGCCGCGTTCAGCTTGTCCGGGCGGTTGATGGTGATCAGCAGCACGCCGTCGTCCTTGCGTTCGAACAGCAGGTGCTGGAACTGCGCGTAGTCGCTCATGGCGTCGCTCCCTGTAGAGGGGTGGGCGTGGCGCGGGGCCCGGGCGCACGGGCCCGGCTCCGGCCACAATCGGCCGCTCCGCACGTCGCTGCGGCAAAGGGCTCAGCCGCCGCCGGGCCGCACGGCCATGGCCTTGATCTCGATCAGCATGTGCGGGTGCGGCAACTGGTGCACGGCCACGGTGGTGCGCGCCGGGCCCCCGGCGGGGAAAAATTCGGCGTAGACCTCGTTGTAGCCGTGAAAGTCGTTCATGTTCACGAGGAAGGCGGTGAGGTCCACCAGGTGCTCCAGCCCGGCGTCCACGCTGGCCAGGGCCGCCTGCACCTTGCGCAGGGTGGCGCGGGTCTGCACGCGGATGTCGTTGCGGGCCAGCACCGGCCCCGCCGGCTCCGCGCCCTCGATGGTGTCGTCCGGCCGGCGCGCGCTGGTGCCCGAGACGAAGATCAGGTCGCCCACGCGCTTCACGTGGGGGTAGTTGCCCAGGGGTTTGGCGGTGTGCTGCAGGACGTGGCTGCTCAAGGTGCGTGCTCCGCGGGGATGGGGTGTGCTCCGCAAGGACAGAGGAAGGCGGCAGGCCGCGCGGGGCCCGTGACCCGGCGTGCCGACGCCCGCGCTGACTCATCCCTAGGGCAGATCGCCCGGCCAGGCAAGGGCGGGCGCCCGCAATCCCGGCTCCCGCGGATCGACCCGTGCCCGGCGCCGGGCCTGCAGTTGCGGCACGCCCCCCATGTTTGAGATGATCCGCCCAACGGGGAACAGCCGGCCCCCGCCGCGCAGCCCGCCTCCGGGCGGGTCGGCATGCGGTTTCAGCGGGCGGCCGGCGTTCGATACACAGACTGCGGCGGATGGTCCGTCCATCGACCGAGCGGAGGGACGATGTCGAAATGGGACTACTACGGCTTCCTGTTCAAGTACCTGGGCCTCATCGCCTTCAAGCAGAAGACCATCGGCAAGACGGCCGAGGCCATGGCGGAACGGCACGGTGACCGTCCGTTCCTGCTGTTCGAGGACGAGGTGCATTCCTTCAAGGCGTTCAACGCCAACGCCAATCGCCGGGCCCACGTGCTGCGCTCGTTGGGCATCGGCAAGGGCGACGTGGTGGCGCTGATGATGGAAAACCGGCCGGAGTACGCCGAGACCCTGGTGGCCATCGGCAAGCTGGGCGCCGTGACCAGCGCCATCAACACCAACCTGCGCGCCCAGGCCCTGCAGCACACCATCGACACGGCCCAGGCCAGAAAGATCGTCGTGGGCGCCGAATGCCTGGCCGGGCTGAAGGACGTGCTGCCCAGCCTGGCGCACCTGACCGGCGCGGACGTGTACGTCGACACGCGCTGGCCGGGAGACAGCCAGCCGCCCGCGGGCAGCCACGCGCTCAATCCACTGCTGGCCCAGGCCTCGCCGGACAATCCGCCCCATCCGCCGCTGAACAGCATGGACCTGCTGGTCTACATCTACACCTCCGGCACCACGGGCCTGCCCAAGGCCGCGCGCATCAACCACTTCCGCTGGTATGCCGCGGGCCTGGCCATGGGCACCTATGCCCTGCGCGTGCGCCCGGAGGACACCCTCTACTGCCCCCTGCCGCTCTACCACAGCAACGGCGCCATGATCGCCTTCGGCTCGGCCCTGGTGAACGGCGCCAAGCTGGCCCTTTCGCGGGGCTTCAGCGCCAGCCGCTTCTGGGAGGAGGCGACGCGCTACCAGGCCTCCTGCTTCATCTACATCGGGGAGGTGCTGCGCTACCTGGTCAATACGCCGCCGGGGGCCTACGACCGCAAGCACCGGGTGACGCGCATCCTGGGCAACGGGCTGCGCCCGGACATCTGGGCCATGTTCCAGCAGCGCTTCGGGGTGGAGACCATCCGCGAATTCTACGCCAGCACCGAGGGCAACGCGGTGACCATCAACATGGACAACGTGCTGGGCTCCATGGGCAAGGCGGTGCTCAAGTCGTCGGACAACACGGCCGTGGTCAAGTTCGATCCGCAGCGCGAGGATTATGTGCGCGGCGCGGGCGGCTTCCTGATGCCCTGCGCGCCCGGCGAGGTGGGCGAGCTGCTGGGGCAGATCAAGGTCACGGCGCCCTTCCACGGCTACACCAATCCCAAGGACACCGAGAAGAAGATCCTGCGCAACGTGTTCAAGGCAGGCGACTCCTACTTCCGCACCGGCGACCTGGTGAAGCAGGACGCCCAGGGCTTCTACTATTTCGTGGACCGCATCGGCGACACCTTCCGCTGGAAGGGCG
>JACQHH010000048.1 GCA_016199125.1 Candidatus Lambdaproteobacteria bacterium | reverse complement strand
TTCAGCGCGTCGCGCGGCGGCGCAGGCGATAGAGCACGACATACGCGCCCACCAGCAGCACGGCCCCGACCATGATCCAGCGCGAATAGACTTTCAGCGAGGCGGCCAGCAGGTCGGGATCGGAGCCAAACCAGTAGCCCAGCAGCGCCAGCAGCACCACCCACAGACCCGCCCCCAGGGACGTCAGCAGACAGAAGGTGAGCAGGTTCATGCGGGCCAGTCCCGCGGGCAGGGAGACGATCTGGCGGATGCCCGGCAGCAGCCGCCCGGTGAAGGTGGACATCTCCCCGTGCCGCTCGAACAGGCGCTCCGCGCGCAGGTAGCCGGCGGGCGTGAGGCGCACGTAGCCGCCAAAGCGCTCGATCAGCGCCAGCAGCACCCGCCGGCCCAGGTAGCGCGCCAGGAAATAGTTGATCAACGCGCCGCCCAGCGACCCCAGAATCCCCACCACGATCACCGCCCACAGGCTCCAGCCGGGCATGCGCCGCGCCAGGTCGCCCGCGGGCGGAATCACCACCTCGGAGGGAAAGGGGATGAAGCTGGATTCGATGAGCATCAGCACGAACACCCCCGTATATCCCAGGCGCGCAATCACTTCCTCGGCCAGCCAGCGATTGCCCAGCACCAGCCAGCGCACGGCATCGACCTCGATCAGCCACCACAAGGCCAGGGCCAACAGCGCCAATCCGCCCGCCAGCAACGCCCACCCAAGCCATCCCAGCCCCAGGGGGCGCCGCATCGATTCCATACCTCTCCCTGAATTTCCCGGCGTCGCCGGTCCCCCGCCCGCCGCACGAGATACCTGACCCAACGCCCGGCTCGCCTACGGTCTGACAAAATTATACATGGCGGGACGGCGGGAACAACGTAACGGCGGGAGGACAAGAGGCGGCACCGCCCGTGTCGTGCGACAGCAGGGGCCGGCAGAGACCCGGTGCCTTCCGGCGCCGCCCGGTCGCAGGCATCCCCGCGGAGCCGGCTGCGGAGCGCACGCGGGTCGCAGGCGTGGCCCGCCGCGCTCAGTCGTGATGCAGCCCGCTGTCCGCAACGGGCTGGTCGGGGCGGCCGGGCAGCGCTATCAGCGTGACCAGGCCCTCGGCGCAGAGCGTTTCCACTCCCGCCTTGCGCACGAACACCTGCGAATGGCACACGCTCAGGGTGCACCCGCTGCGCGTGACCCGGCTGCGCCCGATCAGCAGATCGCCATCGCCCGGGGCCAGCAGATTGACCTTGAACTCGACGGTGAGGATGGAAGCGTCCGCGGGCATCAGCGTGTAGGCCGCATAGCCGCCAGCATTGTCGGCCAGAGTGCCGATGATGCCCCCGTGGAAGAACCCGTGCTGCTGGGTCAGCTCGGCCTGGTGCGGCACGTGGATTTCACAATATCCCGGCTCCAGCCGCACGATGCGGGCGCGGATGTGCCGCATGAAACCCTGGCGCTGGAAGCTGTCCGTGACCCGCGCCGCATAGTGGGCATCCCGGGGCTGCGGGGCGCCGCGATCGTTCAGCGTGCTCATCCCTGCGCCGCCTCCATCGCCACCGCCGGCGCAGCCGCCAGATCGCGCAGCACGCGCAGGAATGCCTGCTGCTCGCGCGCGGAGTAGGGTCCCAGCAGCGCGGCATTGGCGGCGTGAATCCGCGGCAAGGCCTGGCGCGCGGCCCGCCGCCCCGCCGGCGTCAGCCATACGCTCACCACCCGCCGGTCGTCCGTGCCGGGCGCGCGCCGCACCAACTCCCGCTGCGCCAGGCGATCCACCAGCGTCGTGATGGCCGAATTGTCCAGGCTCAGCCCCGCGCTCAGCGCCCCCAAGGCACAGCCGTCCTGGGCCTGCAGCAGCAGCAGGGCTCCCGCCTGGGTCGTGGTCACCCCGGCCGTCTCGCGCAGCACCCGGTCCAGCTCCGCGAACACCCGCTTGTGCGCCTGGGCCAACAGAAAGATGACCCGCCGATCTTCCGTCCCCACCTTGCTCGTCATGGTGTTAATTTACATATCAAAAGTTGATATGTCGACTATATGCGCCGCGATGGCCGCCGCCGGGCGTGGCGGCCGGAGCAGGTCCCGCTGCACATGGGGGCGTTGCGTGGTGCTGCCCGTGGTTCGCGGGGGCTCAATCGTCTTGCGTCAACGCGAGCTGGCGGGTCATGCGTGTGCCGTGAATCAGCCCGTCCAGGGTCGCGACCATGACCAGCAGCTGCTTGGACTGCGCGTCCAGCTCTTCGCTGGTGGCCGCCGTTTCTTCCGCGCTGGCGGCGGACCCCTGGGTGTCGGCGTCCACGTCGGCCATGGCGGCTTGCATGTTCTCCACGCCACGGGCCTGCTCCGCGGCCGCCCCGGCCACCTCCGCCGCCAGGGCGGAGACCTTCTGAATCGCGTTGCTGATTTCCGAGAAGATGCGCTCCACCTCCCCGGCCATCTCCGCGCCGTACAGCGCCTTCTGCTGCGAATCGGCCAGCAGTTGCCCCGTCTCGCGGGCCGCATCGGCGCTGCGCTGGGCCAGGTTCCGCACCTCCTGCGACACCACGGCAAAGCCCCTGCCCGCGTCCCCCGCGCGCGCCGCCTCCACGGCCGCATTGATCGCCAGCAGGTTGGTCTGGAAGGCGATCTCGTCGATGGTGCGGATGATCACGGCCCCTTTGTCGGCGGACTGCTTGACCTCGCCGATGGCGCTGACCATCTGCGTGGTGGCACTGTTGCCGCGCTCCACGAGCCGGCTGGCGGCGGCGGCCACCTCGCTGGTGGACTTGGCGTGTTCGGCCGTCTGCTCGGTGCTTTCGGCCATGTCGTGCACGGTGTGCACGGCCTGCTCCACCCGCGACACCTGCCGGCTAGTGCCCTGGGCCAGGTTCTGGCTGGCCATGGCAATCTCCTGGGCGGCCATGGAAAACTCGTTGGAGGTTTCCACCAGCCCGTCCACCACAGCCTTGACCCGGCTGGTGAAGGAACTCTTCATGAAGCGGGCGAGCATGACGATAAAGATGATGTAGATCACGATCCCGATGGCCGAGATGGCCAGGAACGTGCGCATGCCGAAATTGCGCTGCTCCGTGAGATCGATGGTCACGCCCACCGCCCCCAACACCGAGCCGATCTGTGCCTCGTGGCACCCGAGGCAACTCTCGGCCTCCTCGGGCCGCACGGTATAGGGAATCAGCACCTGGTAGGTGGCTCGGTTCATGTCCTCATCGAAACGGAACCGCACCTGCCCGTCGCTCAGCACGGCCCGCTCGAATTCGTCGCGGGGCGCGCTGTCCGGGGGACCGTCGCCATACTCCTTGTTCACCAGATCGGCGCGCAGCACGCGGATCTCGTTCACGCTCTGGTTCTCCGTGAGCGGTTTCAGATAGGTCGCCAGGCTCTCGTATTCTTCCTCCACCATGAGCGTGGTCAGCACGTCGCG